>JBBSLB010000010.1:0-26042 GCA_038255675.1 Mycobacteriales bacterium | reverse complement strand
GCCTGCTCAGCGCTCGAGCGCGCGTCGGCGCGCGCCTCGACGGCCATCCGCGCGACGGCAGCGGCGACCGGCGCTCCGCCGACCGCCGCGCGGGCCAGAGCGCGCGCTGCGGGAGCCAGTGGGTCGTCGGCCGCCCCACCGGACAACGCCGCCCAGGCGTCCTGGGGCGTTGCCCCGACGGCAAGCATGGCGGCGACGGACTGCAGCCGGTGCCCGGCCGGGCCCGGGACGGCGGCGCCGACCGCGCGGGCCGCCTCGGGCAGCGCAGCGCCGCCGGCCAGGCAGGAGGACATGAGGTCCAGCAGCAGCGGCAGGTCGGCAAGCATCCGCTCCCGCTCGTCGCGGACCGACCGCGGCTCGAGCCGGCCGAGCGCCCGCGGTCCGAGCACGGCGAGCGCAGCACCCGCGAGCACCCCGACCGGCAGCGGGAGGAGCAGCGCGAGGGCTGCTCCCGCGAGCACGCAGGCGAGCACCGGCAGCGGCAGCCGGGGCAAGCGCCCACCCCGCCCAGCCGGAGCACCCCGCCCACCCCGCCCAGCCGGCGCGGGCCCGGTGCCGCCTTCCACCGCCCGCCTCAGCCGACCGGCTCCCGACGGCGGGACGAGCAGCAGGACCGCGAGCCCAGCCAACAGCGCGCTGACGGCGACCACTCAGCCGCCCGCCCGGGCCACCAGCCGCGAGGTCCACAGCAGGCCGAGCAGGTCGAGCCCCAGCCCGAGCACGAGGCAGACCAGCCCGAGCGGGGTGTGCAGGAGGACCTGCAGCGGGTCGGCCCCGAGCGCCGCGGCCAGCAGCAGGCCGACCAGGGGCAGCCCCGCGAGGAGCGCCGCGGTGGCCCGCGGCCCGGCCAGCTCGGCGGCCAGTGCGCGCCGCTGGGCCTGCTCGGCGCGCAGCCCCTCCTCCAGCCGCTCGACGGCTGCGGCCAGCCCGCTGCCGGTGGCGGCGCAGACCGTCCAGCACGCCGCCAGCGCCCGCAGCACCTCCGGCACCGCACTGCTCGCAGCAGGGCCGACCAGCGCGGCGGGAACGTCACCGCCGAGGCCGGCTGCAGCCCCGGCCGCGCGCAGGGCCTCGCCAGACGGTCCGGTGGCCACCTGTGCCGCGGCGGTCAGGGCCTCGTCGGGACGACGCCCCGCGCGCAGCTCGCCCGCCAGCACCCCGCACGCCTCCACGGCCGTTGCCCGCTCGACCGCTCGCTCCCGGGCCCGCGCACGCGCGGCCCACCAGCGGCGGGCCAGCACCGCTCCGGCCAGCCCGAGCAGCGCGGGAACGGGCCCGAGGACGAGCAGCACCAGCGGCGCGACCAGCAGCAGCCGGTCCCACCTACCGGCCGGCCGGCGGGCCGGGCCGTGGGACGTCAGCGCCCCCAGCCGCAGCCCGGCCGTCGCAGGCAGGGCGATCAGCACGCCGACGGCGGCCGCCGCCAGCCCCGCCGACAGGAGCACGGCCGGGGCGATCACGACCCAACCAGCTCATCAAGCGCAGCGCTGCCCGGTCCGCGCGCACCACCGGGCGCGCCGCCGTCCCAGGACCAGGCGGGCTCGGCCACGACCAGTCCGTCGGCTCCACGCACCAGTGCGCACACCTCGGCGACGCGCCGGCCGCCTGTACGCCGGTCCCGGACGAGGTGGACCGCCAGCCGCAGGCCGGAGGCGAGCTGGCTGTGCAGCGCGGCGCGGTCGAGGCCGGCGACGGCAGCGAGCGCCTCCAGCCGGGCGGGCACGTCGCGGGCGGAGTTGGCGTGCAGCGTGCCGCAACCGCCCTCATGGCCGGTGTTGAGCGCGGCCAGCAGGTCGACGACCTCAGCGCCGCGGACCTCGCCGACGACGACCCGGTCGGGGCGCATGCGCAACGCCTGCCGGACCAGGTCTCGCAGGCTGACCTCGCCGGCGCCCTCCAGGTTGGCCGGGCGCGCCTCCAGCCGGACGACGTGGGGGTGCTCCGGCGCGAGCTCGCCCGCGTCCTCGACGAGCAGCAGTCGGTCGCCAGGGTCGACCAGCGACAGCAGCGCCGAGAGCAGCGTGGTCTTGCCGGTGCCGGTGCCGCCGGTGACGAGGAACGCGGCCCGGGAGGCGATCAGCCGACCCAGGAGCGCCGCCCCGTCGACCGGCACCGAGCCGGCCGCCACGAGCTCCGAGAGCGAGAAGACCCGGGGGCGCGCGACCCGCAGCGACAGGCACGTGCCGCCCGGAGCGACAGGTGGGAGCACGGCGTGCAGCCGCACCCCGCCGGGGAGCCGCGCGTCGACCCACGGCTGGGCGTCATCGAGCCGCCGGCCGGTCGGAGCGGCCAGTCGTTGGGCCAGCCGACGGACCGCTGCGTCGTCGGGGAAGCGGACCGTCGTGCGCTCCAGCCCCTGCCCGCGGTCGACCCAGACCGCGTCCGGGGCGTTGACGAGGACGTCGGTCACACGGGGGTCCCGCAGCAGCGCCTCGAGCGGCCCGGCCCCGACGATCTCGCTCTGCAGCAGACGCAGGACCGTCATCAGCTCGACGTCGCCGCGCAGCGCCCCGCCCTCCTCGCGCAGCGCTGCGGCCACCGCCGCCACGGTGGGCGGGCTCCCGCCGGCCGCGACCCGGCGCCTGACCCCCTCGAGCAGCGCTGGGTCGAGGCCGCTCACGCCGCACGGCGCAGCGGCGCCGGCACGAGCAGCTCGTCGAGCAGCCGGCCGCAGGCGACCGACAGCGGCCCCCTGCCGCGCGCCGCCGGCGCCTGCCCCCGCTCGAGGGCCAGGTCGATGCCGGGCTCGGCCCGCAGCTCGGCCACCAGCGGCAGGCCCAGCGCACGGGCCACCTGCTCGCCCGACAGCCCCGAGGGAGACGGTCCGCGCGCGACCAGCCGCAGATCGCACAGGGCACCCACCGCGGCGGCGACGCAGGAGGCGGCGGCCGCCGCCCGCACCTCGGTCGGCACCACCAGCAGGGTGGTGCCCGCGACGGCCAGCACCCGCCGGGCCGCGTCGTCGAGCACCCGCGGCAGGTCGACCACAACGAGGTCAGCGGCCCGCCGGCCCGCGGCCAGCACGGTGTCCAGCGCCTCGACGGGCACCACGTCGGCGCGGGCCCGGTCCCAGGACAGGACGCTCACGCCCTCCATCCGCGGCAGCGCGCCGGTCAGCGCCGCCGCGGGCACCCGGCCTCGGGTGGCGACGAGGTCGGGCCAGCGCAGCCCGGGGTCGGACTCCCCGCCGAGGACGAGGTCGATGCCGCCGCCGAGCGGGTCGCCGTCGACGAGCAGCGCCCGGCGGCCGGAGCGGGCGGCCGTGACGGCGAGGGCGACGGCGGTCGTGGTCGCACCCGCGCCGCCGCACCCGCCGATGACAGCGACGACGACGCCGTCCGGCGCCCCGCCCTCAGCCGCGTCGGCGAAGCAGCCGGTCAGCCAGTCCTCGGCCTCCGGGAGGAACACGACGTGCTCGGCGCCGACCGCCACCGCCTGCTGCCACACGCCGGCGTCGTCGAGGTCGCGGCCGAGCAGCACCACCCCGGGGCGACGCGGCAGCCGTGCACGGGCGCACGCGTCGGCGACGTCGGCCCCCAGGACGACGAGCGGGGCGCTGCTCCAGGAGCGGCGCGCGGCGGTCGCGTCGGCAGCCACCTCCACCTCGGTGCCGGCCGTCGCGGCCAACCGCACCAGCTCGTCGAGGGCGTCAGGATCGGCGGTGACGACGAGCGAGCGAGTGGGCACGGGGGCCTCCGCGGTGACGGGCGCCGACCAGTTCGGCGCGAGGCCGTCAGACCACCGCGTCGCGCGCCGGCACGGCCGAGCGCGGACCCGGGCTGTGGACGAAGCCACGCCGTCCACACCCACGCGCACGGACGACCCCCGCCGGGGGGGGTGGCGGGGGCCGTCCGTTGGGACCGGCTCCGGGGGGGTTGGGCCGGCCCCGTCCGTGGGGCCCGAACTGCGGGGCCAACAGAGCTGTCCCCGCGCGGCTGGAGGCGGAAACCGTCACGGGAGGGCGACTCCGGCCTACCCTGCACCGCGTGAGCGCCTCTCCCCGAGCGGCTGCCTTCTTCGACCTCGACAAGACGGTCATCGCCAAGAGCAGCACGCTCGCCTTCAGCCGGCCCTTCTACAAGGGCGGGCTGGTCAACCGTCGGGCCGTCCTCAAGAGCTCCTTCGCGCAGTTCGTCTACCTGCTGCAGGGCGCTGACGAGGACTCCATGGACCGGATGCGCGACTACCTCAAGGTGCTCTGCGCCGGCTGGCCGGTCGAGACCGTCAACGCCATCGTCGCGGAGACGCTGCACGAGCTGATCGACCCGATGGTCTACGCCGAGGCGGTCGCGCTGTTCGACGAGCACCACGCCGCCGGGCGTGACGTCGTCATCGTCAGCAGCAGCGGCGAGGAAGTCGTCGGACCGATCGGCGACATGCTCGGCGTGGACCACGTGATCGCGACGCGGATGGTCGTCGAGGACGGCAAGTACACCGGCGAGATCTCCTTCTACGCCTACGGAGACGGCAAGGCCGTCGCCATGCGCGAGCTGGCCGAGGAGCGCGGCTACGACCTGGCGCAGTGCTGGGCCTACAGCGACTCGTTCACCGACCGGCCGATGCTCGAGGCAGTCGGCAACCCGGTCGCCGTCAACCCCGACAAGCCGTTGCGGCGACTGGCCGCGGAGCAGGGTTGGCGGCTGCGCGAATTCCGCCGCCCGGTGCGCGCGCGCGGCACCCGCATCCCGACGATCCCCTCCCCACCCGGACCGCCGGTCGCCTACGCGGGCGTTGCCGTGGCGGCCGGCGCCGTCGGTCTCCTCTGGTGGGCAGGTCGCAAGAGGTAAAACGAAAGTTCCTATGGCGCAAGGGCTTGCGCGTGGGCCCCGACAGGCGTACAACGGTCTCACGGACCACCGCCTGCGGGCAGACGAGCTCTCCTCGACGGCGGTCCGTGCGCGAGAGCCAGGCACCCACGTGCGACCAGCCGCGAGAGGCACGTCGTGAGGTCCCACCGTCCGACCCAGGAAGGACACCCGTCCCACAGGGGGACACCACCGGGACCAGCTCGACGGACAACGTGCACGCTCTGATCACCTGACGCCCGCGCATGGCGACGGCGGCCCTCCTCGGAGAGCCGCCGTTCCCGTGCGACCAGGTCGTCTGGAGCGGCTCAGGACTGGCCGCGCCGGATCGCCTCGCAGACGGCGAGCCCTTCGCGCGCGCCGAGGGCGACGGCCTGCGCGCAGTGCACGACCCAGCGCGCCACGCCCTCCGGTCCGCCGCTGACGTAGGCGCGCAGCGCGTCGGCGTACTCGTGGTGCAGCTCGGCGTGGCCGACCTCGGGAGCGGAGACCGCCTTGGGGTCCAGACCGCGGTCGATGAGCACGAGCCGCGACGCGGCGCGGGCGACCAGCCCGTCAGCGGTGCCGAACGCGCGCAGCGCCATGAGCTCCCCGTGCACCACCGCGGCCACAACCACGGCCGGCGCAGACGTGCCGCCGGTCAGCACGCGGGCCAGGCCGTCGAGCCGTGCTGCCACCTCGACCGGCTCCGGCGCCGGCCCGAGGCCGACCGGGTCGTCGTAGGTGCCGGTGGTCCGCGGCCGGCCGAGCACGTCGGTGTCATCGACGACCTCGGACGCCGCCAGGACGTGCAGCCGCGCCAGCGCCTGCCGCGGCGAGTGGCGCCAGGGCACGAGCACCTGGCCGAGGTCGGCGTGCAGCCGCACCGCGCCCTCCACCAGCCGGGCACCGCGCTCGTCCTTGCTCGGCAGCGTGACGGTGCCGCCGGCCATGAGCTGGCCGCGCAGCCGCTCGAGCTCGATGCCGGCGCCCTCCAGCTCGGCGGAGGCGCGGGCCCCGCGCAGCGCGGACTCGGCCGTCACCTCGGCCGACCCGCGGCGCAGCACCCGGTGCGACAGCAGGCCGTCCACAGCGGTCCGGGCCTGGGCCACCGCCTCCTGGACGCCGGGCAGCGGCAGCAGTGCCGCCAGCGGGTCGACGGGGATCCTGGGCGCGGCGGTGCTCACGACTCCAGGCTAGGCGCGCCCGGTTAGGCCTATCGTCCGCCGCATGACCGACGGCGTGCTGGGGATCACCGCCCTGGCCGTCGTGCTGTCCTGCCTCGCGCTGGTCGTCGGGTGGGAGGTGCGCGGCCGGCGCGCGTTCGGCACCGTCGAGCAGCGGGCCACCTACGCCGCTCTCCACACGGCCGGACTGGCGGCGCCGCCGCTGCGCGAGGGGCTGGGCGCCGACTCCGCCGCCCGCAGCGCACGGCACCTGAGGGCGCTGCTGGGCAGCGAGGCCGTCTCGCTCACCGACACCGACCAGCTGCTCGCCTGGGAGGGCACCGGCGCGCAGCACTCCGAGGCCGCGCACCGCTTGGCCCGCCAGTCGCTCGCGTCGGGCCGGCCGTCGGTCGAGCGCGGCCTGGCGTGCGGCGACCCGGAGTGCACGGTGCGCTTCGCCGTCGTGGCCCCGCTCGTCCTGGACGACCGGGTCGTCGGCAGCGTCGCCGCGTACGGCCCGGCGGCCAGCCCAGGGCTGGTCTCCGCGGTGGCGGAGGTGGCCCGCTGGGTGTCCGGCCAGCTCGAGCTGGCCGAGCTGGACGAGTCCCGGTCCCGGCTGGCTGAGGCGCAGGTACGCGCTCTGCGCGCGCAGATCAGCCCGCACTTCATCTTCAACGCATTGACGGCCATTGCGTCGTTCGTGCGCACCGACCCGGTGCGCGCCCGCGAGCTGCTCCTCGACTTCGCCGACTTCACCCGCTACGCCAGCCGTACGCACGGCGAGTTCACCACGCTCGCCGAGGAGCTGAGGTCGATCGACCGCTATCTGCAGCTGGAGAAGGCGCGCTTCGGCGACCGCCTGCAGGTCGTGCTGCGCATCGCCCCGGAGGTGCTGCCCGTCGCGGTGCCGTACCTCTGCCTGCAGCCGCTGGTCGAGAACGCCGTGCAGCACGGACTGGAGCGCGGACCCGGCAGCGGCACGGTCACCGTCGTCGCCGAGGACGACGGTGCGGAGTGCCGGATCACGGTCGAGGACGACGGCGCGGGGAGCGACCCCGAGCGGGTGCGCGCAGCGCTGGCCGGCACCGCGGACCCGGACGAGCAGGGCCACCAGTCGATCGGTCTGGGCAACGTCGACGCGCGCCTGCGCGCCGTCTTCGGCGACGACCATGGACTGGTCGTCGAGACCGCCCCGGGTGCGGGGACGAAGGTGACGCTGCGCGTGCCGAAGTTCAGCCCGGGCGTACGATCGGCGCGAGCCTCGTGACCGCCCCCGGACTACGGGTGCTTGCCGTCGACGACGAGCCGCCCGCGTTGGACGAGCTGGCCTACCTGCTGCGGGCCGACCGACGCGTCGCGGAGGTCCGCACCGCCGGGGACGCGGTGTCGGCGCTCAAGGTGCTCGAGGAGGGCGAGGTCGAGGGCGTCTTCCTCGACATCCGGATGCCGGGCCTGACCGGGCTCGACCTGGCGCGCCTGCTCGCCCGCTTCGCCACACCCGTGCCCGTCGTCTTCGTCACGGCCCACGATGACGCTGCAGTGGAGGCCTTCTCGCTGCGCGCCGTCGACTACCTGCTGAAGCCGGTGCGTGAGGAGCGCCTCGCCGACGCGGTCGGCCGGATCCTGCAGGCCCGCGAGTCCGCGGCGCCGGCGAGCGCGAAAGGTGCTGTCGCACCGGATGAGACGACGATCGCCGTCGAGCTCGGCGGGGTGACGCGCTTCCTGCAGGTGTCGGCCGTGCGCTACGTCGAGGCGCAGGGTGACTACGCCCGCCTGCACACCGCGACCGGCAGCCACCTCGTCCGCGTCCCGCTCGCGACCCTCGAAGAGCGCTGGGCTGAAGCGGGTTTCGTGCGTGTGCACCGGTCGTACCTCGTTGCAACCAGCGCCATCACCGAGCTGCGCGTCGAGCCGGGCGGCGGCCACTCGGTGCGCGTCGGCGCGGGCGAGGGCGCGGTCCTGCTGCCGGTGAGCCGGCGACTGAGCCGTGACCTCAAGGACCGCCTGGTCCACCGCGCGCGGCGCGAGGCCGACCGGTGAGCAGTCCCGTCGAGCCACCGCGGCGCGTCACCGTCACCAGCCCACGCACCTCGGCGGTGCGCCGGCCGCCCGGTCGTTCCGCGCTGCGCGCGCTCGACGAGCAGGACCTCGTCGGCGAGCTGCTCGTCCGCTCGCTCGTGCGCGCGCAGCTCACCCTGGCGCTGCGCATGCTGGCCGTCCTGAGCGTGCTGCTCGGCGGACTACCGCTGCTGTTCGCGCTGGCACCGGTGACGCGCGACCTCCAGCTGTTCGGACTGCCGCTCCCGTGGCTGGCGTTGGCCGTGCTCGTCTACCCCGCGCTGCTGCTCGGCGGTGGCGTCTACCTCCGACTGGCTGAGCGGCACGAGCGCGACTTCACCGAGCTGGTCGAGCGTTCGTGAGCGACGCCGCGCTGCCGCTCGTCGCCGTGGCGCTCGTCGTGTCCGCGACCATCGGCATCGGCGTCTACGGCCTGCGCCTGGCCCGCACCACCAGCGACTTCCTCGTCGCCTCGCGCACCGTGTCGCCGCTGTGGAACGCCAGCGCGATCGGCGGGGAGTACCTGTCCGCCGCATCCTTCCTCGGCGTCGCCGGTCTCGTGATGGCGTACGGCGCGGACGCCCTCTGGTACCCCGTCGGCTTCGTCGCCGGCTACTTCGTGCTGCTGCTGCTCGTCGCCGCCCCCCTGCGTCGCAGCGGCGCCTACACCGTCCCCGACTTCGCCGAGGTCCGGCTCGGCTCACGCGGCCTGCGACGGCTGTGCGCCGTGGCTGCGGTGGCCATCGGGATGCTCTACCTCGTCCCGCAGCTGCACGGCGCGGGCCTCGCGCTGCGCGCCACGACAGGGGCGCCGGTGCAGGTGGGGGCGGTGCTGGTCGCGGTCGTCGTGACCATCAACGTCGCGGGCGGTGGCATGCGCAGCGCGACCTTCGTCCAGGCGTTCCAGTACTGGCTCAAGCTCACCGCGCTGGCCGTTCCCGCCGTCTTCCTGCTGCTCGCCTGGCAGGGCGACGGCCGCCCGCAGCTGGCCGGCCCGGCCGAACCGGTCTTCGCCGAGACCACGACCGTGTCGGTCGACAGCGCCGTGCGCTTCGTCGTCGACGACCCGGTGGACGTCATCGTCGACGGCCGTCCGCGCACGCTGCCGGCCGGAGCCCAAGAGCTGCGACAGGGCAGCACCGTCGTCTTCCCCGCCGGATCTGCCGTGCCGCACGTCGAGGGCCTCGAGCCATCCCGCGGCAGCGCCTGGGTCCGGCCGCTGTCCGGTGCCGGCGGCGTCGAGCACCCGCTCTACGCGACCTACGCGCTGGTGCTCGCGACGTTCCTCGGCACGATGGGACTGCCGCACGTGCTCGTGCGCTTCTACACCAACCCCGACGGGCGGGCCGCTCGCCGCACCACGCTCGTCGTCATCGCGCTGCTCGGCGCGTTCTACCTGCTGCCCGCGCTCTACGGCGCCCTCGGCCGGCTCTACGTCCCCGAGCTGCTGCTCACCGGACGCACCGACGCGGTGGTGCTCTCGCTGCCCGTCGCGGCGCTGGGCGGCACCGCCGGACCGTTGCTGCAGGCACTGCTCGTCGCCGGCGCGTTCGCGGCCTTCCTGTCGACGTCGTCCGGCCTGCTCGTGACCACCGCGGGGGTGCTGGTGCAGGACCTGCTCCCGGCCGGGCGGGCCGAGGGCCGGCTGCGCGGGTCGGTGCGCGGCTTCCAGCTGGCGACCGTGGCGGTCGGCGTCGTCGCCCTCGTCGTGGCGCTGGCCGCCGCGGCGCTACCGGTGACGCAGGTCGTCGGGCTGGCCTTCGCCGTCGCGGCGTCGACGTTCTGCCCGCTGCTCGTGCTGGGCATCTGGTGGCGCGGACTGACGGCGGCCGGGGCGACGGCCGGGCTGCTCGCCGGTGGCGGGCTGTCCTCGCTCGCCGTCGGGATCACCCTCAGTGGCGCCGTTGACGGCGGATGGGGTCAGGCGCTGCTCGCCCAGCCGGCGGCATGGACCGTCCCGACGGCGTTCCTGGTGATGGTCGTCGGCTCGCTGGTCACCCGCACGACGGTCCCGGCTGACGTGGGCCGGACCATGCTGGCCCTGCACGCCCCGGACGCGCTCGGACTGCCCGCGGTGCCGACCGCTCGTCGTCCGTAGCGACCGCTCGCCGCAGCGATCGCGCAATCAGGCGCACCCCCGGCGAGCCGACCTTGTCCTGAGCTGCGCCGCCGTACAGCGTGATTGGGGTCACAGGCCGCGGACGGCCGCGGTCCGGTCACGAGCAGGAGGACCTGTGAGCAGCATCGACCACGATCCGGGGCGTGCGACGTACACGGCCACCGAGGCGCAGTACCTCGCCATGCAGGAGAGCCCAGAGTTCCAGGAGCTGCGCAAGCGCTACCGCGGCTGGGTGCTCCCCGTCGCGGCCGGCGCCCTCGTCTGGTACTTCCTCTACGTCCTGCTGGCCGCGTACGCCGCGGACTTCATGGGCCACAAGCTCATCGGCAACATCAACGTCGGGCTGGTCCTGGGCCTGCTGCAGTTCGTCTCGACCTTCCTCGTGACCGCCCTCTACATCCGGCACGCCGACAAGAGCCTGGACCCCGCGTCCCAGCGCCTGCGGGAGAAGTTCGAAGGAGAGGTCCTGCGTTGATCACTCTTGCGCAGAGCACTGCCGTGGGCAGCCCGGCTCTGAACATCGCCATCTTCGGCGCCTTCGTCGCCGTCACGATGGCACTGGTCGTACGGGCCGGTCGCACCAACAAGAGCGCTGCCGACATGTACACCGGTGGCGCCGCCTTCTCCGGCCGGCAGAACGGCGTCGCCATCTCCGGCGACTACCTGTCGGCCGCGTCCTTCCTGGGCATCGCCGGTGCGATCGCGATCCAGGGCTACGACGGCTTCCTCTACTCGATCGGCTTCCTCGTCGCCTGGCTCATCGCGCTGCTGCTCGTGGCCGAGCTCCTGCGCAACACGGGCCGCTTCACGATGGCCGACGTACTGGCCTTCCGGATGCGCGAGCGACCGGTCCGCACTGCGGCGGCCACATCGACCCTGGTGGTGTCGTTCTTCTACCTCCTGGCCCAGATGGCCGGAGCGGGCGGGCTGGTCGCCCTGCTGCTGAACATCAACGACCGAGGCGGCCAGAGCATCATCATCGCCCTGGTCGGCATCCTGATGATCGCCTACGTCCTCATCGGCGGGATGAAGGGCACCACGTACGTCCAGATCGTCAAGGCGGTGCTGCTCATCTCGGGCGCAGCCCTCATGTCGGTCTGGGTGCTCACCCGCTTCGGCTTCAACTTCTCCGACATGCTGGGTCAGGGCGCCGCTGCCGGAGCGCAGCTCGAGCCGGGCAAGCAGTACGGCCTCAGCCAGGTGTCCCGGCTGGACTTCATCTCGCTGTCGCTCGCGCTGGTCCTCGGCACCGCCGGTCTGCCACACATCCTCATGCGCTTCTACACGGTGCCCACCGCCAAGGAGGCGCGCAAGTCCGTCGTCTGGGCGATCTGGCTGATCGGCCTGTTCTACCTGTTCACGCTGACCCTGGGGTACGGCGCTGCGGCCCTGGTGGGTCCGGAGACCATCGCCGCCGCCCCCGGCGGAGCGAACTCCGCCGCCCCGCTGCTCGCCTTCGAGCTCGGTGGCACCGTTCTGCTCGGCATCATCTCGGCGGTCGCCTTCGCGACGATCCTGGCCGTCGTCGCCGGCCTGACGATCACGGCGTCGGCGTCCTTCGCCCACGACATCTACGCGCAGGTCATCAAGCGCGGCGAGCCGGCTCCCGGCGCCGAGGTCAAGGTGGCCCGCATCGCGGCGCTGGTCGTCGGGGCCGTCGCCATCCTCGGCGGCATCGCCGCCAACGGGCAGAACATCGCGTTCCTGGTCGCGCTGGCCTTCGCCGTCGCCGCGTCGGCGAACCTGCCGACCATCCTGTACTCGCTGTTCTGGAAGCGCTTCAACACCCGCGGCTGCCTGTGGAGCATCTACGGCGGCCTGCTCATCACGATCACGCTCATCGTGTTCTCACCGGCCGTGTCCGGCACTGCGACTTCGATGCTCCCCGACGTCGACTTCAGCTGGTTCCCGCTGCGCAACCCGGGCCTGGTCTCGATCCCGGCGTCGTTCCTGCTCGGCATCCTCGGGACGATCACCAGCAAGGAGTACAACGCGGCCAAGTACGCCGAGATGGAGGTCCGCTCGCTCACCGGCGCGGGCGCCCACAAGGAGGTCCTGACCCACTAGCCGCACCACTGGCACGCTGCTCGCTGCGCCGGCTCCCGTCACCCGGGAGCCGGCGTTCGCGCGTTCACGACAAGAAGCGAAGGGTCACCGGGTAGCGGTGCCAGGCGCCACGACCCGCCGCCCGGGCGGCCTGCACCGCGAACCCGACGGCGGCCACGAGCACCAGCGGCAGCGCCACGATGCCCACCGGCACCACGGCAGCCAACGAGGACGCGAGAACCGCCAGCATCACGGTGATCTGGAAGTTCAGCGCCTCGACCGCCTGGTGGCAGACGTACGCCGAGCGGTGGCCGCGGCTGAGCACGACGACCAGCGGGACCGCGATGCTCAGCCCGAGGTGGCTGGCAATGGCGAACGCCCGGTCGCTGCCCGTGCCGTGACCCGGCGGTGGAACGGCGGAGAACGACGGCTCGCCCACCCGTCCACCTCCTCGACGGCACCCGCCGTCCGAGCAGTGTGCGCCCCCCAGGCACGGGAGGCCTCGTCAGGCTGCGCCGGCGAGCTGCTCCACCAGCTCGCGCAGCACGCCCTCTGCCTGCGCGGGCTCGTGCCGGGCGAGGTAGTGCGCCGCCAGCAGGCACCAGGCCGCCGCCAGCGCCGCCTCCTCCTGCATCGCCGGCAGCTGGCGGCGAGCCAGCCCCAGCGCACCGGCCACGGCCGGGTCGAGCTCTCCAGGACGGGCGGCCGTCGAGGTGCGTTCCACCAGGCCGATGCCCGCCCCGATGCGCGCCGCCGTCAGCAGCACCTTGTGCATGTACGGCGCGTCCACCCCGGCCGCCCTCGTCGGCAGGTGCGGCAGTGCCGCGTCCAGCAGCAGGCCGGCCAGCGCGTGCGCCGCCGGCTCGTACGCCTGGCGGCAGCCGGTCTCGTAGTAGGTCGAGGCGTCGAACGACGGGCGCGTGGCGGCCACCGGCCAGTCGTCGCCGAGCCGCGGCAGGACGAGCGGCAGCGGGGCGGGAGCCGGGCGTCGACCGAACAGGCCCACGGTGCCTCCAGGGGTCGACGAGGCCCCCGACGGTACGTCCCGCGCAGGCGACCGCCCGTCCGGCTCGATCGACCGCTCGACGGGGGCGCCCTTGTGAGGCAGGTCACCGTGCGACAACGTGGGGGCCCACCGACCCCGTTGGAGGACGACGCCTTGTCTACGCAGCAGCAGACCGGTCTCGAGGCCCTGTCGAACGAGCTCCGCCGCTTCGAGCCCCCCACCGAGCTCGCGGCGTCGGCGAACGTGACCGCCGAGGTGTACGAGCAGGCCGCCGCCGACCGCCTCGCCTTCTGGGCCGAGCAGGCGCACCGGCTGCAGTGGGACCGGCCGTGGGACGAGGTGCTCGACTGGCAGCCGCCGTTCGCGTCGTGGTTCGTCGGCGGGCAGCTCAACGTCGCCGTGAACTGCGTGGACCGCCATGTCGAGGCCGGCAACGGCGAACGCGTCGCCCTGCACTGGGTCGGCGAGCCCGAGGACGACACCCGCGACATCACCTACGCGCAGCTCCAGGTGCTCGTCTCGCAGGCCGCCAACGGCCTCGAGGCCCTGGGCGTGACCGCCGGCGACCGCGTCTGCATCTACCTGCCGATGGTGCCGGAGGCCGTCGTCTCCATGCTCGCCTGCGCGCGCATCGGTGCGGTCCACTCGGTGGTCTTCGGCGGCTTCAGCGCGCAGGCCCTGGTCGACCGGATCACCGACGCCGAGGCCAAGGTCGTCATCACGGCCGACGGCGGCTACCGCCGTGGCGCGCCGTCGGCCCTCAAGCCGGCCGTGGACGAGGCCGTGCTGCGCTGCCCGTCGGTGACCAACGTCGTGGTCGTCAAGCGCACCAAGCAGGACGTCGAGTGGGTCGAGGGCCGCGACCTGTGGTGGCACGACGCGGTCGAGGCGAAGCCGGAGACCCACCAGGCGCAGTCCTTCGACGCCGAGCAGCCGCTTTTCCTGCTCTACACCTCGGGCACGACCGGCAAGCCCAAGGGCATCCTGCACACCTCCGGCGGCTATCTCACACAGACCGCCTGGACCCACTGGGCGGTCTTCGACCTCAAGCCCGAGACCGACGTCTACTGGTGCACCGCCGACGTCGGCTGGGTCACCGGCCACAGCTACCTGGCCTACGGCCCGCTCGCCAACGGCGCGACCCAGGTCATGTACGAGGGCACGCCCGACGCGGGCGGCCGCGACCGCTGGTGGTCGATCATCGAGAAGTACGGCGTGACGATCCTCTACACCGCCCCCACAGCGATCCGCACGTTCATGAAGTGGGGCGACGACCTGCCGGGCCAGCACGACCTGTCCAGCCTGCGGGTGCTCGGCTCGGTCGGTGAGCCGATCAACCCGGAGGCCTGGATGTGGTACCGCCGGGTCATCGGCGGCGACCGCTGCCCCATCGTCGACACCTGGTGGCAGACCGAGACCGGCGCGATGATGATCGCCCCGCTGCCGGGCGTGACGGCCACCAAGCCGGGCTCGGCCATGGGTCCGCTGCCGGGCATCGTGGTCGACGTGGTGGACGGCGAGGGCGCGTCGGTCGGCGAGACCGGCGGCGGCTTCCTCACGCTGTCCGAGCCGTGGCCGGCGATGCTGCGCGGCATCTGGGGCGACGAGGACCGCTACCGCGACACCTACTGGTCGCGCTTCGAGGGGCAGTACTTCGCCGGCGACGGCGCCAAGTGGGATGACGAGCACGTGCTGTGGCTGCTCGGCCGCGTCGACGACGTCATGAACATCAGCGGCCACCGGATCTCGACGACCGAGGTCGAGTCGGCACTGGTGTCGCACCCGAAGGTCGCCGAGGCCGCGGTGGTCGGCGCCGCGGATCCCACGACGGGACAGGCGATCGTGGCCTTCGTGACCGTCAAGGGCAACGTCACCGACGACGACGACGACTTCCTGCAGGAGCTGCGCAACCACGTCGCCAAGGAAATCGGTGCGATCGCCAAACCGCGCCAGATCGTGCTGTCGCCCGAGCTCCCCAAGACGCGCAGCGGGAAGATCATGCGTCGGCTCCTGGTCGACATCGCCGAGCGTCGCGAGCTGGGGGACGTCACCACGCTCGCCGACCCCGCCGTGGTCCAGGAGATCGACCGCACGATGGGCGAGCTCGCCACGAAGGGCTGACGACCACTCCGGTCCCCCTCCCTGCGGTGATCTTCGTCTTGTGGTGGCCCGACACGCCTGCGACTGCCCACCAAGACGAAGATCGGCGCATCTGCCGGTTGCGGGCGGGGGGGGTGGCAGCAGAGGTCCGGCGGAACTGCTCAGCCGTGCGGCTTCAGCAGCACCTTCACGCAGCCGTCCGCCTTCTTCTGGAAGGTGTCGTACATCTGTGGCGCCTGGTCCAGGGGGACCGAGTGGGTGTGGAAGTCGTCCACCCCCAGCGGGTCGGCGTCGCTGAGCAACGGCAGGATGTCGTCGGCCCAGCGCTTAACGTTGGCCTGACCCATCCGGAACTGGATCTGCTTGTCGAACATCGTGACGAGCGGCAGCGGGTCGGCCGCGCCTCCGTAGACGCCGATGAGCGAGACGGTGCCACCGCGGCGGACCGCGTCGATGGCGGTGTAGACGGCGTCCAGCCGGTCCACGCCCATGGTCGTGAAGACAGGGCGCGCGATCACGTCCGGCAGCAGGCCGGCTGCCTGCTGCACCGCCTTGGCGATCGGCGAGCCGTGCGCCTCCATGCCGACCGCGTCTATCACGGCGTCGGCTCCGCGGCCGGCGGTGAGGTCCCGCACCGCGTCCCCGACCTCGGACACCTCGCGCATGTCGATCGTCTCGGCGCCGCGCGCAGCCGCCCGGGCCAACCGCTCGGACACCCGGTCGACGGCCAGCACGCGGAGCCCCCGGTGCCGGGCTATCCGGACCGCCATGTCGCCGATGGGCCCGAGGCCGAGCACGAGCAGCGTGCCGTCCTCGGGGCAGTCGGCGTACTCGACCGACTGCCACGCGGTCGGCAGGACGTCCGACAGGTAGACGAAGCGCTCGTCCGGCGGACCGTCCGGCACCTTGATGTGCGTGTACTGCGCTTGCGGCACCCGCAGGTACTCCGCCTGGCCGCCCGGCACCTGGCCGTACAGCTTGGAGAAGCCGAAGAGCGCCGCGCCGGTGCCCTGAGCGCGCACCTGCGTGGTCTCGCACTGCGTCGGCAACCCGCGGGTGCACATCCAGCAGCTGCCGCAGGCGATCTGGAACGGGATGACGACCCGGTCCCCGACCGAGAGGTTCGAGACGCCGGAGCCGACCTCCTCGACGATCCCGATCGCCTCGTGGCCGAGCACGTCGCCCTTGCCCATGAACGCTCCGAGCGTCTCGTACAGGTGCAGGTCGGAGCCGCAGATGTTGGTGGTCGTGACCCGCACGACGGCGTCGGTCGGCTCCTGCAGGACCGGGTCCGGAACCTCATCAACGCTGACGTTCCGCTTGCCCTGCCAGGTGACTGCCTTCATCGCGCGTGCTCCTGCCGTCGTCGGGTGCGTCTCCCCCTCCTTGCCCCGGCCGGGCGGCCCAACGCTCCAGCGGGTCGATCGAGGCGCGCAGCAGGCTTGCTAGCCCGCGTCCTTGAGCTCGTCGACGACCAGAGCCTCGAGGTCACCGGTCCCGGAGCGGTAGGCCGCCCGGCCGATCATGTGGGCGGCCACGGGGGCGGTGAGGAACTGGAAAGCCCCCACCAGCAGGAGCTTCACCGCGTCGCTGCCGTCCTCCATCTGCAGGGCCGCACCCAGCACCACGCAGAGCAGGCCGAGGGTGGCCGGCTTGGTCGCGGCGTGCATCCGGCTGAAGACGTCGGGGAAGCGGAGCAGCCCGAGACCGGCGAGCAGGGCCAGTGCGACGCCGAGCAGGAGCAGCACGGCGCTCACGACGTCCAGGACCGCACTCATGACGCACCCCTGCGCTCGACGAAGCGGGCGACGGTGACCGTGCCGACGAAGCCGAGCAGGGACACCGCGACGAGCACGGCGAGGAAGTCGCCGTCGCCGGTCGCTGCGGCGCCGACGGCGATGCCGGCGACGACCACGAACAGCAGGGCGTCGAGCGCGACGATCCGGTCCGGCACCGACGGCCCGCGCACCAGCCGCACCAGGCACATCCCGGCGGAGAGGGACAGCCCGACCAGGCAGATCCAGACCACCACCGTCACTGGGGCACCTCCGTCTGCTCGTGCAGCTGAGCGGCGAGCTCGTCCCGCGCGCGGGCCGAGCCGATGGCCAGCACCGCGAGCCGCTCGACGCGCAGGATGTCGGCGCGCAGGCGCTCGACGCCCTGCGGGTCGTCACCGACGTCCAGGGCGTGCACGTAGAGGATCGACCGCGGCCGGTCCACCTCGAGCGTGAGCGTGCCGGGCGTCAGCGAGATGGCGTTCGCGAGAAGCGTGAGCAGCCGGTCGGACTCGCCGCGCACGTCGACCGCGACGACCGCCTGGCGCAGCCGGCGGCGCGGTCGTACGACGAGCACGGCGACCTGCAGGCTCGCGCTGACCAGGTCCTTGGCGAAGTAGGCCACGAAGCGCAACACGCCCAGCGGTCGGACGATCCCCTCGGACTCGACCTCGTTCAGCGGCAGAGCACCCACGAGCACGACGGCGACAGCCAGCCCGCCGAGGACGTTCGCCGGGGTCACGGTGCCCCACAGCCCGACCCAGACCGCGGCCAACCAGAGCACCAGATAGGGGTGCGCGCGCAGCCGGCTCACCGGGTCCCCCCTCCGCCGTCGCCCAGCACCGCGGTGACGTAGCTCGACCGGTCGACGAGGTCCTCGGCCGCGCGGGTGGTCAGGCCGTAGAGCGGCCCGGCGACCAGGGTGATCGACAGACCCCCGACGACGGCCACCACGGTGCTGGCCACCATCAGCCGCGGCGTGCGCGCGACGCCGACGTCGACGGAGTCCTCCCTGTCGGCGTCGGCGACGATCTCGGCCACCGGCCCCCAGAAGACCCCGCTCCACACCCGCCCCATCGCGAGCAGCGTGAGCAGGCTGGTGGCGATCGCTGCCCAGACGGCGACCTGGGCCAGCCCACCGCCGTCCTCGAGGCCGGCCTGCAGCAGACCGAGCTTGGCCAGGAAGCCCGACAGCGGCGGGATCCCGGCGAGCGACAGCGCCGGGAGCAGGTAGAGCACGGCGAGCAGCGGGGCCACGCGCTGCAGCCCGCCCCCGCGCGCGATCGAGCTGGTGCCCTCGCGCCGCTCCATCAACCCGGCGACCAGGAAGAGCGTCGTCTGCACGACGATGTGGTGCACCGTGTAGAGGATCGCCCCGGCCAGGCCCGCGACGGAGTAGAGCCCCAGGCCCAGCAGCATGTAGCCGATGTGGCTGACGATCGTGAAGGACAGCAGCCGCTTCACGTCGTCCTGCACGATCGCGCCGAGGATGCCGACGACCATCGTGAGCGCGGCAAGGACGAGCAGCACGGATGCGATCGCGCCTTCACCTGGGAAGATGAGCGTCTGGGTGCGGATGATCGCGTAGACGCCCACCTTGGTGAGCAGTCCGGCGAAGACGGCGGTGACTGGGGACGGCGCCGTCGGGTAGCTGTCCGGCAGCCACGAGAACAGCGGGAAGATGGCTGCCTTGATGCCGAAGACGATGAGCATCGTCAGGCCGAGTGCGACGCGCAGGCCCTCCGGCAGGTCACCCATGCGCATCGCCGCGTCGGCCATGTTGACCGTGCCGGTCGCGGCGTAGACCAGCCCGATGACGGTGACGAACAGCGTCGACGCGAGCAGGCTCGTGACGACATACGTCATGGCTGCACGCACCTGGGCCTTGCCGCCGTCGAGCGTGATGAGGACGTACGACGCGACGAGCATGACCTCGAAGGCCACGAACAGGTTGAACAGGTCGCCGGTCAGGAACGCCATCGCGATGCCGGCGGCCAGGACGAGGTAGCAGGGGTGGAAGACCGCGAGCGTCGAGCGCCGCCCGTCCGCGACGCCCTGCCCGATGGCGTAGACGAGGACGGCGAGCAGCACCATCGCCGAGACGAGCAGCAGCAGCGCTGACAACCGGTCGGCGACGAGCGAGATGCCGTACGGCGCAGCCCATCCGCCGAGCTGAACGACGGCAGTGCCGTCGCTGTCGACGAGGTGGAGCAGGGTGCCGGCGGTCGCGACGAGCGCGACGAGCGTGAGCACCGAGAGTGTGCGCTGAAGCACCTGGCGACGGGCGAGCAGCACGGAGCTGCCGGCCGCGAGCAGCGGCAGCACCACCGGCAGCGGGACGAGGACGCGCAGCAGGTCGTCGTTCACAGCTCGTCCTCGGGGCGGGGCTGGCGGACGTGCTGGGCGTCGTGGTCCAGCCGCGCGATCCGGCGGTCCTCCACGTCGTCCTGCACCTCGTCCTCGCCGCTGAGCGCCCAGCTGCGGTAGGCCAGCGCGAGCAGGAAGGCGGACACGCCGAAGGCGATGACGATGGCGGTGAGCACCATCGCCTGCGGCAGCGGGTCGGCCGTGCCGCCGACGACGCCAGCCGTCCCCGCCGCACCGTCCTTCGCCGCGAACGGCGGCGCGCCGGCCGGTCCGCCGGCCTGCAGCAGGAGCAGGTTCGCGCCGTGGGCCAGCAGCCCCAGGCCGATGACGACGCGGGTCAACGTGCGCTGCAGGAGCAGGTAGGTGCCGACGGTGTAGAGCACGCCGATGCACAGCGCGAGCGAGAGGTTCCCGGTCATCGCTCCGCCTCGGCGCCCAGGGTGCGCAGCACGCCGAGCACCAGCCCGACGACGACGAGGTAGACCCCGCTGTCGAAGGCCAGCGCGCTGGTGAGCTTGGCGATGCCGAGCAGCGGCAGGTCGAGCTCCACGTAGTCGCTCTGCAGGAACTGCCCGCCGAACAGCCACGGGACGATGCCGGTCAACGACGCGAGCACCAGCCCGCCGCCGAGCGGGACGCCCGGGTCGACCGGCACCGCGGCCGCCAGCGCCGCCCGGCCGCCGGCGATGTAGCGCAGCACGAACGCCGCACCCGCCACGAGCCCACCGACGAAACCGCCGCCGGGCTGGTTGTGCCCGGCGAACAGCAGGTAGACGGAGAAGACCAGCACCGTGTGGAAGATCAGCCGCACGGCGGTCTCCAGCACCACCGACCGGCGGACGTCGTCGAGGTGGTCAGCCCCCGGCAGCCGCGGCTGGGCGCCGCTGTCGGCCGGCCGGTCCACGCCCCCGCCCGCCGCGCTCACGAACGCACCTGCTGCTCGGTCATCGTCGGGTCGTCCAGGGCCTGCCCGCCGACCGCGGTGAGCGCGGTCTCGCCGCCGCCCTGCTTGCTGCGCCGCCCGCGCCCGGCGAGCACCAGGCTGGCGATGCCCATCGCCGCGACGGCGAGCACGGTGATCTCGCCCAGGGTGTCGAAGCCGCGGAAGTCGACGAGCACGACGTTCACGACGTTGCTGCCGCCGCCGTCCGGGAGCGACCGGTCGAGGTAGGCCTGCGACGCGGGCGCGGCGGTGCGGGCCTGGCTGCTGACGAGGACGGCGCACGTGACGAACGCGCCGACCGACAGCGCGACGACGATCCGCACGCCCTGGCTCAGCCGCAGCGGGCGCCGGCTGAAGGTGGACGGCAGCCGGCGCAGGACGAACATGAAGATGACCAGCGCCAGCGTCTCGACGAGGAACTGCGTCAGCGCGAGGTCGGGCCCGCCCTGCAGCACGTAGAGCACGGCCACGCCGTAGCCGACGGCCCCGAGGTGCAGCACCGCGGTGAAGCGCCGGTGCGCGCGCGCCGCAGCGATCGCCGCGACGGCCACCACGACCGCGACGACCGCCTGCAGTGGCCGGTCGTAGGCCTGCAGGTCACCGGTCAGTCGCGTGCCGCTGAGCAGCGCCGTCCCGGGCACGAGCACCAGCGTCAGCAGCACCATGCCGAGGTAGACGGGCAGCGAACCGGTCTGCACGAGCGACGTCGAGCGGCGAGCCACCCGGTCGACGCCGGTGACGGTCGCCTCGTAGCTGCGGTCGGCGTCGACCGCGCCGAGCCCTGGGCTGAGCCGGCGCTGGAGCCCGCGCACCGGCTCCCGCGCGGCGAACAGCGCGCCGCCGAGCAGCAGCGTGAGGACCGAGAAGCCGAGCGCCGGCTTGAGGCCGTGCCACAGCGCCAGGTGCTCGACCTCCTCGCCGGCAGCCAGCGGGTAGCTGTCGGCGTAGGCCTGCACGAGCGGGTCGGCCAGGAAGGGCAGCAGGCCGAGCCCGAGCCCGGCGACCCCGAGCACGACGACGGGGGCAACAAAGCCCGGGGCCGGGTCGTGCGCCCGGGTGGCGGCACAGCCGGGCTTGCTCGCGAACGCGCCCCAGACGAAGCGGGCGCTGTAGGCGGCGGTGAGCACCGACCCGACGAACAGCCCGGCGAAGACCGCCGTGTCGGCGACACCGCCGTGCAGGAATGCCTGGTAGGCAGCTTCTTTGGAGATGAAGCCGAGGAGCGGGGGGACGCCGGCCATCGACAGCGCGGCCAGGGTGGACACCACCGCGAGGACCGGCAGCCGGCGGCCGAGGCCGGACAGCTGGCGCAGGTCCCGCGTGCCGGTCTCGTGGTCGATGATCCCGACGGACAGGAACAGCGTCGCCTTGAACAGCCCGTGGGCGAGCAGCAGCGTCGCGCCGGCCAGCGCCGCCTCGCGGGTGCCCGCTCCCACGAGAACCATGAGGAAGCCGAGCTGGCTGACCGTGCCGAAGGCGAGCAGCCGCTTCAGGTCGTACTGCCGCAGCGCGCGCCACCCGCCGATCACCATCGTCAGCAGGCCGACGGTCAGGACGACCGGCCGCCACGGCCCGACGACGGCGAAGGCCGGGGCCAGGCGCGCGACGAGGTAGACGCCGGCCTTCACCATCGCCGCGGCGTGCAGATAGGCCGACACCGGTGTCGGCGCGGCCATCGCAGCCGGCAGCCAGGGGTGGAACGGCACCTGCGCGCTCTTGGTGAAGGCGCCGACGAGGATGAGCACCAGAGCCAGCGCGACGCTCCCGCCGCGCGGCGGGTCGGCCAGGATCGCCGACAGCGACGAGGTGCCCGCAGCCTGGCCGAGCAGGATCAGGCCGACCAGCATGACCAGACCGCCGAGGGTGGTCACGAGCAGGGCCTGCTGGGCGGCGCGCCGGCTCTCCTCCTGCTCGTCGTCGAAGCCGATGAGCAGGTACGACGTGACGCTGGTGAGCTCCCAGAAGACGTACAGCAGGATCAGGTCGTCAGCCAGGACCAGTCCGAGCATCGCGCCGGCGAAGCCGGTGAGGACGCCGGCGAAGCGGCCGAGGCCGGCCTGTCGCGGCGGGAAGTAGCTGGCGCAGTAGAGGAAGACAAGCGTGCCGACCCCCGCGACGAGGGTGACGAGCAGCAGCGCGAGCGCGTCCAGCCGCAGGTCGAGCGTGAGCCCGAGACCCGGCACCCACTCGCCGCCGGACGTGACCGGTCGACCGTCGAGCACCTGTCCCGCCCGGGTCGCCGCCCAGACCGCGGTCGCGCCCGGGGCGAGGGCGACGAGCAGGAACACCCGGCGACCGATCCGGGCCCCGACGGCGGGCGCGACGAGGGCGAGCCCGAGGTGCAGGGCCAGCAGGGCGAGCACTCGGCCTCCGGGGTCGACAGCGGGCAGGACCTCGGGGCGCGCACGCCGGTCGAGGACGCCGACCAGGCTTCCCGGCACACCGGGGACGAGCCTACCCGTGGGGCCCGGCGTCCGGCCCACGGGTGCAGCGGTCCGCTCTCGGGTGCGGGTCGGACCGGTCGGATGATCGTCGTGGCTCGTGTGGTGCGCCGGGCGCCGGGTAGGTGCCCGGGCGACGCGACCGCCGGGCACTCCCGGCAGCACCTGCCCCGGAGGGACACCACGGATGGACAGCACCAGGAACACAGCGGACGAGCGGAGCCTCGGCGAGCTGGTGGCCTCGGCCACGCGTGACCTCTCGCAGCTCGTGCACCAGGAGGTGACGCTCGCCAAGGCCGAGCTCAAGAAGGAGGTGAAGGCTGCCGGCGCGGGCGCGGGGCTGTTCGGCGGCGCCGGCTTCGCCGGGGTCCTTGCCTTGGTCTTCCTGTCCATCGCGGCGGCCTATGGCATCAGCTGGCTGGGCATCGGACTGGGCTGGGGCTTCTTCGTCGTCGGGATGCTCTACCTCGTCCTCGCGGCCGTGCTGGCGCTGTCCGGCAAGAACAAGCTCAGCCAGGTCGGCCCGCCGGAGCGCACCATCGCGACGGTCAAGGACGACATCGCCTGGGCCAAGAACCCCACCTCCGCCGAGGCGGCCAAGGCCTCCGCGCACCGCTAGGCCCGCCCGGGTCCGGCGCGGCCGCCTCGCTAGGCTCGCCGGGTGGCCGCCGAGGAGTCCGCCGTCCTCGTCGACGGCCCGTGGACCCACCGCGAGGTGACCGCCAACGGCGCCCGGTTCCACCTCGCCGAGCACGGTCCGGCCGACGGCCCGCTGGTCGTGCTGCTCCACGGCTTCCCGGAGTTCTGGTGGGCCTGGCGGCACCAGCTCGTTGCCCTCGGCGACGCGGGCTTCCGGGTGGTCGCCCCCGATCTGCGGGGCTACGGCGCGTCCGACAAGCCGCCGCGCGGCTATGACGCCTACACGCTGTCCTCGGACGTGGCCGGCATGGTGCGGGCGCTCGGCGCCCGCGACGCGATGGTGGTCGGCCACGACTGGGGCGGGATGCTCGCCTGGACCGTCGCCACGCTCCATCCCGGGGTGGTGCGCCGGCTCGCGGTCGTCGGCATGCCGCATCCGGTGCGCTTGCGCCAGGCGCTGCTGCGCGACCGCGCCCAGCTGCGGGCCTCCTCCTACATCGGCTTCTTCCAGCTGCCCAAAGCGCCCGAGGCGCGGCTGCTCAAGGACGACGGCGCCTATGTCGGCCAGCTGCTCGAGCGGTGGGGTGGCCCCGGGTTCCCCGACGCCGAGACCGCGGCGCGCTGCCGCGAGGCGATGTCGATCCCCGGCGCGGCCCACAGCTCGCTGGAGTGGTACCGCTGGGCGCTCCGGTCGTTGACCCGCCCGAGCGGGCTGCGCTTCCTCCGGCTCATGGAGCGCGGGGTGGGGGTGCCGACCCTGCAGCTGCACGGTGCGGTCGACCGCTGCCTCCTGCCGTCCACCGCCCACGGCAGCGGCGCCTGGGTCAACGCGCCGTACGAGCTGCAGGTCCTGGACGGGCTCGGGCACTTCCCGCACGAGGAAGACCCCGAGCTGATCAGCGCGGCGCTGCTGGAGCACGCCCGCGGATGAGGGCCCGCGACGCGGCCGGCAGGCCCGTGCCACCGGGGTCGCCGGACGCCGTCGAGCCCGTGCCCGAGCAGGCGCTGCCCCCGCGCGAGGCGCTGGCACTGGCCCGCGACCTGCTGGCCGGCGGCCGGCCCTTCTTCGCCCACGACGTCCTCGAGGCGCGCTGGAAGGCCGCCCCGCCGCAGGAGCGCGACCTGTGGCAGGGGCTCGCACAGGTCTGCGTCGGGCTCACGCACCTGCAGCGGGGCAACCCGGTCGGCGGGGTGCGGCTGCTGCGCCGCGGGGCCGGCCGGCTCGAGGCCTTCCGCGGCCCGTCCTACGACGTGGACGCGCCAGCAGTTGCCAGCGCTGCCCACGCGCACGCAACAGCGGTGGAGGCCGGCGGGGAGGGCCCCGGGATCGGGATCTGAGCTCAGGCGGCCCGGCTGCGCGCCTCCGCGGCGCGCGCGAGGTTGGCGAGGAACCCCTCGGCCATGGCGGTCAGACCCGCCGCGTCGAGCCGGCTCGCCTCGAGCCCGGTGCTGTCGAGCGTGAGGGCGGCGTGCGTCGACGGGGTGCCGTCGGCGCCGGGCGCGTAGGCCAGCGTCAACGTGCCCTCCGTGACCGGTAGGCCGGGCCCGGTCCAGGTGAAGCGGGTCACGAAGGACGTCGGGGTGCGGCGCGGCGGGTGGGCGCGCACGGACGCCGCGGTGGGGACGTCAGCGGGGCTCCCCGCCAGCGCGGCCTCGACGAGAACCCGGCCACCGACCTCGCCGACACGGCGCACGCCGGGCCAGAGCTCCAGCGCGGTGGGACCGGCCAGCAGCAGGGCGGTGCTCGTCGGCTCGGCGCCGATGCGGCGCACGACGTGGGTGCGGGTGGGGCGGTCGGGCGTCATGACACCTCCTCGGGGCAGGTCGCAGGGCGGTGCTAACTGTAGCAAGCGTACTGCAAGCAGTCCCCTGTGCACAGCGGACGACACCTCATCTGCAGGTCTGGCTGCTCACCTGTTCCGTCGCCGTTGCGCCGGCGTTCGCCTCGTCCTGGACCTCCTCGCGGGTCAGCGCGTAGCCGACCTGCGGGTCGTCCGCAGCCGCCGCGAAGATCACGCCGAGCACGTTGCCCTGCGGGTCGACCAGCGGACCGCCGGAGTTGCCGGGGCGCACCCGGCCGAAGATGGTCAGGACCTCGCGGATGGCCTCCTCGCGGCCGTAGATGTCGGAACCCTTGGCGTTCACGGTGCCCCGCACGCGCGCAGCGTCGGGCCGGAACGGGCCGTCCTGCGGATAGCCGACCACCACCGCGCCGTCGCCCGCCTCGGCCGGGTCCTCCGAGAAGGTCAACGGCAGGCGTTCCAGGCCAGGCACGTGCAGCACGGCGACGTCGGTACGCGGGTCGAACAGCACGACCGTCGCGTCGAGCTGCTTGTCCCCGACCTGCACCTGGGGCTCGTCGACACCGGCCACGACGTGGGCGTTGGTCATCACCCGCTGGGGCGCGTAGACAAAGCCGGTGCCCTCCATGCTCTTGTCGCAGTCCTCGGCGATCCCGGTGATCTTCAGGACGCTCGGCATGACCTTCTCCACCCCCGGGCTGGCGGCCAGTGCCAGGTCGGGCGGGTCGACCACCTGCACCCGGGTGGGGTCCAGGCCGTCGAAGACCTCGGGGAAGCCCTGCTCGTCGACGAGCTG
>JBBSLB010000009.1:0-26317 GCA_038255675.1 Mycobacteriales bacterium | reverse complement strand
TGCATCCCGGGCGGATCGGCGACGTGCAGACCGTCTACGCGATGACCATCCACCGCGCGCAGGGCTCGCAGTACTCCACCGTCTCGGTCGTGCTGCCGGCCACCGCGTCGTCGCTGCTGACCCGCGAGCTGCTCTACACCGCCATCACCCGGGCGCGCGGGCACGTCCGGGTGCTCGGCACCGAGGAGTCGGTGCGCGCCGGGATCGGCCGCCAGGTCCTGCGCGCCAGCGGGCTGCGCCGCATCGTCGTGTCATAGCTCACCGGGAAGGCCCGCCGGGCCCGCGAGGTTTGCTCCTCTCGTGACCGTCCCCGCCGTGACCCGCGCCTCGGTCGGGCTGCGGTCCGAGCGCGGCCCGGTCCTCGGGTCGATCATGCTGAGCACCGGGCTCATCGCGCTCGACAGCACGATCATCGCCACCGCTGTGCCGAGCATCGTCGACGACCTCGGCGGCTTCAGCAGCTTCCCGTGGCTGTTCAGCGTCTACCTGCTGGCGCAGGCGGTCACCGTCCCGGTCTACGGCAAGCTCGCCGACGTCCTGGGCCGCAAGCCCGTCCTGCTGTTCGGCATCGGCGTCTTCCTCGTCGCCTCGCTGCTGTGCGGGTTGGCCTGGTCGATGCCGGCGCTCATCGCCGCGCGCGCCCTGCAGGGCATCGGGGCGGGCGCGATCCAGCCGATCGGGCTGACCGTCATCGGGGACCTCTACAGCGTGGCGGAGCGCGCCAAGGTGCAGGGCTACGTCGCGTCGGTCTGGGCCGCCTCGTCCGTGCTCGGCCCGACCCTCGGCGGGGTGTTCAGCGACTACCTGTCCTGGCGTTGGATCTTCTTCATCAACCTGCCGCTCGGGGCGCTGGCGCTGCTGTCGCTGCGCAAGCACTTCACCGAGTCGCTGGTACGCACCCCGCACCGCTTCGACGTCGCCGGCGCCGTGCTGCTCACCGTCGGCTGCTCGCTGCTCATCCTCGGCCTGCTCGAGGGCGGCACCGGCTGGGCGTGGGGCTCGGCCACGTCGTACGCCGTGCTCGGCGGCTCGGTCGTGCTGCTGGTCGCGTTCTTCCTGGTCGAGCGGCGCGCGGCCGAGCCGGTCCTGCCGTTGTGGGTGCTGCGGCGGCGGATCCTCGTCGGCGGCAACCTGGCCGCGATGGGCGTCGGCGCGCTGCTCATCGGCCTCAGCAGCTACGTCCCCACCTGGGTGCAGGGCGTACTCGGCACGGGCGCCGTCGAGGCCGGGCTGACCCTGGGCGCGCTCACGCTCGGCTGGCCGATCACCGCTGCGCTGTCCGGCCGGCTCTACCTGCGGATCGGCTTCCGCGACACCGCGCTCATCGGCGTCGGGATCGCCATGGCCGGGGCGACCTGGACCGCGCTGCTGACCGACACCGCCCAGGTCTGGCAGGTCGCCCTGGCAATGTTCGTCACCGGCCTCGGGATGGGCCTGTCCTCCAGCCCGCTGGTGGTCGCGGTGCAGTCGGTCGTCGACTGGGACCGGCGCGGCGTCGTCACCGGCAGCACGATGTTCTTCCGCGCGCTGGGCTCGGCGATCGGTGCCGCGATCTTCGGCGCGGTCGCCAACACCTCGCTGTCCCGCCGGTTCGACGACGCGCCCGCCGCGTTGCGTGACGTCCTGCCCGCCGACGTCGACGGGACGGCCGCGGCCCTCGCCACGCCCGGCCCGGTCGCCGACTTCACCCGCGAGGCGCTGCACGCCGCCTCGCACAGCGTCTTCGTCGGGATCGCCGTGGCCACCGCGGTCGTCGCGGTCGCTGTCGCCGTGGTCCCCCGCCGGGCGGAGCCGCTGGTCTTCGACTGAGCGCTGACCTACCGGCCCGGCTGATGACCCGGGTGCAGCCGCCCACCGAGGAGTTCGGCACCTCCCGTCGTCTAGGTTGCGACGAGAGGGAGGCCACCATGACAGGCGCACGGCTTCTGGTCGGTACGAAGAAGGGCGCGTTCGTCCTCACGAGCGACCAACGACGCACGGCGTGGAAGGTCGACGGCCCGCACTTCGCCGGGTGGGAGATCTACCACCTGAAGGGGTCCCCGGCGGACCCGGACCGGCTGTGGGCCAGCCAGTCCGGCGGCTGGTTCGGCCAGGTCGTGCAGCGCTCCGACGACGGCGGGCTGTCCTGGGACGCGGTCGGCAACGACTTCGCGTACGAGCCGCTGGAGGGACGCGAGGGAGCCGGCACGCACCAGGACTTCGACGGCACACCCAAGCCGTGGGCGTTCACGCGGGTGTGGCACCTCGAGCCGTCGCTCACCGACCCCGACACCGTCTTCGCCGGCGTCGAGGACGCCGCGCTGTTCAAGAGCACCGACGGCGGCGCGTCGTGGAAGGAGCTGTCCGGTTTGCGCGGCCACGGCTCCGGCCCGCAGTGGCAGCCGGGCGCCGGCGGACTGTGCCTGCACACGCTGCTGCTGCACCCGACCGACGAGCAGCGGATGTTCACCGCGATCAGTGCCGCGGGAGCGTTCCGTACCGACGACGGCGGCGCGAGCTGGCTGCCGATCAACAAGGGCCTGCTGTCGGGGGAGATCCCGCAGCAGGAGGCCGAGGTCGGCCACTGCGTGCACAACCTGGCCCTGCACCCGTCGCGGCCGGACACGCTCTACATGCAGAAGCACTGGGACGTCATGCGCAGCGACGACGCCGGCGACTCCTGGTATGAGATCAGCGGCGACCTGCCGACCGACTTCGGCTTCCCGATCGACGTGCACGCGCACGAGCCGGAGACCGTCTACGTCGTCCCGATCACCAGCGACTCCTTCCACGTCGTGCCGGACGGCAAGCTGCGCGTCTACCGCAGCCGGACCGGCGGTGGTGAGTGGGAGCCGCTCACCCAGGGCCTGCCTCAGCAGGACTGCTACGTCAACGTGCTGCGCGACGCCATGGCCGTCGACACGCTCGACGACTGCGGTGTCTACTTCGGCACCACAGGCGGACAGGTCTACTGCTCCCCGGACGGCGGCGACAGCTGGCAGTGCATCGTGCGCGACCTGCCGTCGGTGCTGTCGGTGGAGGTGCAGACGCTCCGATGACGCGGGTCGTCCTGCCCCACCACCTGCGGTCGTTGGCCCGTCTCGACGGAGAGGTGCAGCTCGAGGCGGGCACCACCCGCGAGGTGCTCGCCGCGCTGGAGGCCGCGCACCCCGCGCTGCGCGGGACGCTGCGCGACACCGGCAGCGGCAAACGCCGGCCGTTCGTGCGCTTCTACGCGTGCAGCGAGGACCTCTCGCACGCCTCGCTGGACGACCCGCTGCCGGACGCGGTGCTCCGCGGGGACGAGCCGTTCCTCGTCGTCGGCGCGATGGCCGGCGGCTGACCGCGGTACCCACCGGTAACCCGCGGGCTCGTGCGAGTGTCCAGAGCCGGGGGCACACCAGGGAGGTCGAGGGATGACGCAGGACGACGCGCAGGGCGTGCTCTTCCCGGCGGAGCCGGACGGGCGGCGCAGCACCGCATCCACCGGCCGGGCCGTGTGGGCCGACGCGATGCGCGGGGTGGACGACACGCTCGGCGCCCGCATCGGCCGGTCCGGTGACTGGCGCAAGGCCTACGTCGACCTCGTCGTCGCGCACACGGCCGCCGCCACGCGCACCCCGGCCGCCGCCGTGCAGGTGGCCCGCCAGGGACTGGCCTCGCTCGGCGACCGGATGCGCTTCGAGCGCGACGGCGCCGTGACGTCGGTGCGCGATGCGGTCGCGGACGGCAAGGAGCTGCTGCACCCGCTGACGTTGCGCGGCGAGGGGGAGCGGGTCCGTGAGCTGGTCCTGCCCTATCGCGGGCAGGTGCTGTCCGGCGACGCGCTGCGCCGCCAGCTGGACGCCTGGGTGGAGGGCGGGACCGTCGAGGCGTCCTGCGGCGCCGCGCTGCACCGCGTGCTCGACGAGCCCGGCTGGCTCGACCTGTCCGACCGCGCCTTCGCACTGCTCGGTGCCGGGGCCGAGATGGGACCGCTGCAGCCGCTGTCGCAGTGGGGCGCCCACGTCGTCGCCGTCGACGTCGCCAAGCCCCGCGTGTGGGACCGGGTGATCGCCACTGCCCGCAAGGGTGCCGGAACGCTGACCGCTCCGGAGACGCGGCCCGGCCACCCCGGCGTCGACCTGCTCACCGAGACGCCCGAGGTGGGGGCGTTCCTCCGGGCGGCCGCCGACGGGCTGCCGCTCACGATCGGCAGCTACGCCTACGCCGACGGCGCCCGGCACGTCCAGGTCGTGCACGCCAGTGACGCCCTCGTCGAGCTGCTGCTGCGCGAGCGGCCGGACACCGGCTATGCCGAGCTGGCGACGCCGACCGACGCCTTTGCCGTGCCGCTGCAGGTCGTCGAGGACAGCCGACGCCGCTGGAGCTCGCGCGGCTGGCGGGGACCCGCGCAGGTCCCCGCACGGGTCATCGCCCGCGGCGCGCTCTACGCCCCGGCGTACGGCACCGTCGTCGAGCGCGAGGACGGCAGCCGGGTCGGCATCGCCGACGTGCTGGTTCCGCAGCAGGGGCCCAACTACACCCTCGCCAAGCGGGTGCAGCGGTGGCGGGCCACGGCGGCGCAGGCCGACGGCCACCCGGTGTCGGCCAACGTCGCCCCCGCCACCCGCACCCGCTCGGTCACCAAGAACCGGCTGCTGGCCGCCGCCTACTCCGGCGCCGGCCGCTTCGGGGTGGAGGTGTTCGCGCCGGAGACGAGCCGGGTGCTGATGGCCGCGCTGCTCGTGCACGACCTGCGTGCGGCAGCCCCGGCCCCGGAGCACCCGGACGACCTGTTCGCCGCGCAGGCCGCGCACGGCGGGCTGTGGCGGGCGGCGTACAACCCGCGCTCGGTGCTCGGGATCGCCGCCGTGCTCGGCCTTCCGGCTGCGCTGCGGGGACGCTAGACCGTCTCGGGCACCCGCAGCTGCGCGACCTCAGCGGGCGTAGGTCTGGACCGCCGCCAGCAGTTCACGCAGGCCCGCCTTGGCGTCCCGGAAGAGCATCGTCGTCCGCGGATCGGTGTAGAGCTCGTTGTCGATGCCGGCATAGCCGGTGCCCATGGAGCGCTTGATGACGATCACGCTCCGCGCCCGGTCCACGTCGAGGATCGGCATGCCGGACACGGGGTTGCCGGGCCGGCGGGCGGCCGGGTTCGTCACGTCGTTGGCGCCCACGACAAGAACCACGTCGGTGCGGGCGAACTCCGGGTTGACCTCCTCGAGGTCGCGCAGCTGCGGGTAGGGGACGTCGGCCTCGGCGAGCAGCACGTTCATGTGACCCGGCATGCGGCCGGCGACCGGGTGGATGCCGTAGCTGACGTCGACACCGCTCGCCTCGAGCGCGGCGCACAGCGCGACCAGCTCGTGCTGGGCCTGCGCCGCCGCGAGCCCGTAACCGGGGACGACGACGACCTTGGAGGCGTACGCCAGCTGCAGCCCGGCGTCATCGACGGAGGTGGCGCGCACGTTGCCCGTCGCGGCCACCGCCTCGGCGGTGTCAGCGGTGCCGTAGCCGCCGAGCAGGATGCTGGTGAGGGATCTGTTCATCGCCTCGGCCATGAGCAGGGTGAGGATCGCGCCGGCGGCGCCGACGAGCGCGCCGGCGATGACGAGGACCACGCTGTCGAGAACGAAACCCGCCATGGCGACGGCGGTTCCGGTGCAGGCGTTGAGCAGCGAGATGACGACTGGCATGTCCGCCCCGCCGATGGGCAGCGTCAGCAGCACGCCGAGCGCGAGGGCGGCCACGGCCAGCAGGACGAGCAGCGGGGCGCCGCCACGGCCGGTCAGCAGGACGATCCCGGCGACGACGGCGGCGCCGCCGAGCGCCAGGGTGGCGACGCGTCCGGCGGCCGAGGTGACGGGGTTGCCGGGCAGGCGGCCGGCCAGCTTGCCGGCGGCAACCAGCGAGCCGGAGAAGGTGAGCGCCCCGATGAGGACGTCGAGAACCGTCGGCAGGACGAGGCTGACGCCCGCGCGGTCGAGCACGCCCTTGGCACGCAGCACCTCGGCAAAGGCCACCAGGGCGGCAGCGCCGCCGCCGACGGCGTTGAACAGGCTGACCAGCTGAGGCATCGCGGTCATCCGCACCCGCCGAGCGGTGACCAGCCCGGCGGCCGAGCCGACGGCCAGCCCGACCACGAGGACGAGAAGCGCGGTGCCGCCGATCGAACCGTCGTCGACGAGCACGGCGGCGGTGACGACGACCGCGAGGACCATGCCGCCGGTGGAGACGAGATTGCCGCGACGGGCGGTGGCGGGCGAGCCCATCAGGTGCAGCCCGACGACGAACGCGACGGCTGACACCAGGTAGAGCAGGTGCGACGCGGTGCTCACGAGGAGCTGCCACCGGAGCGGCGGGCCCGGAACATCTCGAGCATCCGGTCGGTGACGACGTAGCCGCCCACGACGTTCATGGCGGCGAAGACGGCGGCGACAAAGAGCACGACGTAGCCGGTCGTGGAGCCCGTCGTGGCCGCGACGAGCATCACGCCGACGACGATGACGCCGTGGACGGCGTTGGCCCCCGACATCAGCGGCGTGTGCAGGGTGGCCGGCACCTTGCCGATCACCTCGTAACCCACCAGCAGCGCAAGCACGAAGACGGTGAAGGTGGCCAAGAGCTCGCTCGTCATGCGGAGTCCTCCAGGAGTGCGGCGACGGTCGGGTGGACGACCCGGCCCGCGTAGGTGATGACGAGCCCGGCCTGCACCTCGTCGTCGAGGTCGATGGCGAGAGCACCCTCCGGCGCGAGATAGCCGACGAGCGAGACGATGTTGCGGGAGTAGGCGGTCGACGCGGCGCGGGGCACCTGCGCCGCGAGCGTCCCCGCCCCGACGAGGGTGACGCCCCCGTCGGTGACGTAGGTCGTGCCGGCCTTGCTGCCCTCGACGTTGCCCCCGAGGTCCCCGGCGGCGCCGTCCACGACGACCGACCCCGGCTCCATCCGGGCCAGTGCCTCGGCCGGCACGAGCAGCGGGGGTGGCCGGCCTGGCACCTGGGCGGTGGTGATGACGATGTCGAAGCCCGGGACCCTGTCGGCGACGGCGGCGGTGAGCTCGGCCTGCTCCTGCTCGGTGAGCTGCCGGGCGTAGCCGCCCTCGCTGGCGACGGTGACGTCGACGTCGAGCACCGTCCCGCCCAGGGAGCGGATGTCGGACTGCGCGCTGTCGCGCACGTCGAAGGCTGTCACGACCGCACCGAGCCGGCGGCAGGTCGCGATCGCCTGCAGACCAGCGACTCCCGCTCCGAGCACCAGCACACGTGCCGGCCGGGTGGTGCCGGCTGCGGTGGTGAGCATCGGGAAGAAGCCGCCGTAGGTGTCCGCCGCGACGAGCGCCGCCTTGTAGCCGGCCACGCTGGCCTGCGAGGTCAACGCGTCCATCGACTGGGCGCGGCTGACGGTCCGGGGCAGCGTGTCGAAGCTCAGCGCGGTGACGCCCGCGTCGGCCAGGCGCTGCATGAGCCGCGGGTCGAGCAGCGGCTGAAGCAGACCGATCAGCACCTGCGGAGGGCGCAGCGCGTGCAGGACCGCGGGGGGGTGCAGGCAGACGACGACGTCGCTGGCATCGAGCAGCGCCGCGCACGGTGCGACCTGCGCACCGGCGGCGGTGTACTCCTCGTCGGAGAACCAGGCGGCCTGCCCGGCGCCCTGCTCGACGACGACGCGGACGCCGGTGGCGACCAGGCGGGCAGCGCCGTCCGGGGTGAGCGCGACGCGCCGCTCCTCGCGGGACTGCTCGCGCAGGACGCCGACGGTGAGCGGGGCGGTGGGACGTGGGGCCATGCTGCATGGTCGCCTGTGCGGGGGTCCGGTGTCCCGGGACGAAGGGCCTTGTCGACCCGCGGCTTCGCGTGCCGCGCGGTCGGCCTAGGGTCCGGTCATGTCCGAGATCGTCGCCATCGCGACCCTGACGCCCCTGCCCGGCAAGACCGACGAGCTCGTCACGGCGATGAAGGACCTCATCGCCCAGGTGCACGCCAACGAGGACGGCTGCCTGCTCTATGCGATGCACCGTCACCCCGACGGCGAGCGCGTGGTGATGGTGGAGAAGTACACCGGACCGGAGGCCGTGAAGGCGCACCGCGGTTCGGAGCACGTCAAGGCCGCGGGCGCCGCGCTCGGCGCTCTGCTGGCCGGGCCGCCCGAGGTCCTCGGCCTCGAGCCCGTACCAGCCGGCGACGCCACCAAGGGCACGGTCTAGCTCAGGCAGGCTGCGCGGCCAGCGCGACGGCAATCTCGGCCGCTACGCGCGCGTTGTTCTCGGCCAACGCCAGGTTGGCCGGCACGCTGCCGCCGTCGGTCTCCCTGCTGACGCGCTCCAGGACGTACGGCGTGACCGCTGCGCCGGTGATGCCGTCGGCGGCGGCGGCATCGAGTGCAGCGCTGAGAGCGGCGTCGTGCCGCTCGCGGTCGAGCTCGTCGGTCTCGGGGATCGGCACGGTGAGCAGCACGCCGGTCTGCGGGCGGGACCGGTGGCGCAGCACCGCGGCCACCTCTGCCGCCGTCTGCACGACGTGCGGGACGGGCAGCCCGCTGGACCGGACGTAGAACGCCGGGAAGTCGGGCGAGCGCCAACCGAGCACGGGAACCCCTGCCGTCTCGAGGTTCTCGAGGGTGCGAGCGAGGTCGAGGAAGGACTTCGCGCCGGCGCAGACGGTGACGACCGGGTGGTGGGCGATCGCGTCGAGGTCGGCAGAGACGTCGCCGCTCACCTCGACGCCTCGGTGCACCCCGCCGATGCCGCCGGTGGCGAAGACCGAGATGCCGGCGCGGGCGGCCAGCGCTACGGAGGCCGACACGGTGGTGACGCCGACGGCCCACGACTGCGCGGCGGCGACGCCGAGGTCGCGCTCGGCGACCTTGCGGGTGCCGAGCAGGACGCGCGCCTGCTCGTCCTCGGTCAGGCCGACGCGCCACTGGCCGTCGAGCACCGCCGTCACCGCGGCGACAGCGCCGCCGGCCTCGACGGCGGCGGTGCACCGCCGCAGCGCCTCGGCGTTGTGCGGCACGGGAAGCCCGAGCGTGGAGTAGATGGTCGACTCCATCGCGACGACGGGGCGGCCGTCCTGCAGCGCCTGGCGCACGGCTTCGGACACGACGATCACGCGGGCTCCTCCTGGGCGTACGAGCCCGCACCGGGGGAGGCGAGCACCGAACGGGCCAGCGCGTGTGCGCGCTCCACACGCGCGGCCAGGTCCCGTCCCTCCATCATCGCGGACAGCCAGCCGGCCGCGAAGGCGTCCCCCGCGCCGGTCGAGTCACGCACGCCCTCGACCGGCTCGACGGGGAACGACACGCGGCCGCCGTCGGGCAGCAGCACGGTCGTCGGCCGGGCGCCGTCCTTGACCACCACGGTGGTCCCGGTCAGTGGCAGCGGCAGCTCGCGTGCCTCGTCGACGTTGGCGAACAGCACGACCGGCCGGACCCGCTCGACGAGCGCCACGTAGTCGGGGATCTCGCGCAGCACGGCCCAGGACGACGCGTCCAGGCTGACGCGGATGCCGCGCGCGGCTGCCGTCGTGAGCAGCGCGCGGACGGTGCTGGCCGTGCGCCCGCCGTGCAGCCCGTACGCCGGGACGTGGAGCACCGACACGTCGTCCAGGTCGTGGTCGGCGACCGGCCCCAGGTCGGCGGCGGCGCCACGGTCGGGCAGGAAGGTGCGCTCCCCGTCGACGTCGACGAGCACGACGATCGTGCCGGTACGCCCACGCCGTTGGGCGCGGACCTCGACGCCCGCGGCGGCGAGCTCGGCGACGAGCCGGTCGCCGAGCGGGTCGGTCCCGACGCAACCGAGGAAGCGGGTCGAGACCAGTGCGGCCGCTGCGACGGCGACGTTGGCCGCGCTCCCGCCGCGGGAGCGGAAGACCCGCGACGCGGTGTCGCTGCCGCGGGCGACCGGTCCGTCCGGCCAGACCACGACGTCCTCCACGAGGTCGCCCACCACCGCCAGGCGACCCATCACGGATCGAGCAGGTCCTCGACCCGGGTGACCTTCGCGCGCAGCATGCCGGTGTGCCCGGGGCGGATGTCGGCCTTCAGGACCAGCGAGACCCGGGGAGACCGGGCGGCGACGGCGTCGACGGCCGCCTTGACCACGGCCATCACCTCGTCCCACTCGCCCTCGACGTTGGTGAACATCGCGTTGGTCTCGCAGGGCAGCCCGGAGGCGCGCACCACCCGGACGGCCTCGGCGACGGCCTCGGCCACACCGCCGTCCTCGTCGGACACGGCCGGGGCGATGCTGAAGGCGACGAGCATCCTCTGATCCTGCCCTGCCGCGCGCCTGCAGCGGAATGGGCCAGGGCACTGAGACCTTGACACCGTTGAGCCGCCGCCGCGACCACCGCAGGCCGGCGCACGCCCCGAGGCGTCACCGGCGCACACCCCAGCAGCCCCGAAGGAACTCCTTGCCCCCCGAGAACGCCACCTCCGCGCCGCACGCCGGCAACGCGACGGGCGACGCCCCGCGTCGTCGACGGCGGTCCGGTCGTCCCGCCGAGGCGCCCCGCGCGGCGGCTCCGACGGCTGCCGCCTCCTCTGCTGCGCCTGCCGCGTCCCGCCCGGTCGTTCCGGCCCCTGCTGGGCCCGCTGCTGCCCGCCCCGGCGCCGGCTTCGCCGAGCTGGGCGTCCCCGCGCCGCTGGTCGCCGCACTCGCCGCGCAGGGCATCGCTGAGCCCTTCCCCATCCAGACCGCGACGCTGCCGGACAGCCTGGCCGGCAAGGACGTGCTCGGGCGTGGTCGTACCGGCAGCGGCAAGACGCTCGCGTTCAGCCTGCCGCTGGTCACCCGACTGACCGGTGGCGCGCGCCGGCCGAAGCAGGCCCGGTCCCTGGTGCTCGTCCCGACCCGCGAGCTGGCCAACCAGGTTCTCGCCGTCGTCGAGCCGCTCGCGCGCGCCGCCGGCCTGACCAGCACGGTCGTCTTCGGCGGCGTCGGCCAGAACCCGCAGGTCAAGGCGCTCGCCCCCGGGGTCGACGTGCTCATCGCCTGCCCGGGTCGACTCGAGGACCTCATCGGACAAGGCTTCTGCGACCTCGGCGGCGTCGAGATCACCGTCCTGGACGAGGCCGATCACATGGCCGACCTGGGCTTCCTGCCCGCGGTGAAGCGGCTGCTCGACCGCACCCCGCCGCGCGGTCAGCGCATGTTGTTCTCCGCGACGCTCGACAACGGCGTCGACGTGCTGGTCAAGCGCTACCTCTCCTCGCCGGTCACCCACTCGGTCGACCCGGCCGTCTCGCCCGTGTCCACGATGACCCACCACGTCTTCTCGGTGAGCGCGGCCGACAAGGCGGCCGTCGTGCGCGAGCTGGCCGCCGGTCAGGACCGGAGCCTGCTGTTCATGCGCACCAAGCACACCGCCAAGAAGCTCGCCAAGCAGCTGACCGCGTCGGGCATCCCGGCAGTCGAGCTGCACGGCAACCTCAGCCAGGGCGCGCGCGAGCGCAACCTGTCGGCCTTCACCGACGGCAGCACCCGGGTTCTGGTCGCCACGGACATCGCCGCCCGAGGCATCCACGTCGACGACGTCGCGCTCGTCGTGCACGTCGACCCGCCGACCGAGCACAAGGCCTACCTGCACCGCTCCGGTCGCACCGCCCGGGCCGGGGCCGGCGGCACCGTCGTCACGCTGGCGACGCCGGATCAAGCCGGTGAGGTCCGCACCCTGGCCAAGCAGGCCGGCATCCGCCCGACCACCGTGGCGGTACGCCCCGGCTCGGCCGAGATCGTCGCTCTGACAGGGCCTCCCGCCGACCACATCGAGCCGGCCCCCGTCGTGGAGCAGCCGCAGCAGCAGCGCTCCCGTGGCCCGCGCCAGGTGCAGGGCGCACCGAAGGCGGCCCGCTCCGGCGGTGGCCGCGGTGGTGCGGCCAAGCAGGGCGCGCCCAAGGCCAAGACGCCTGCCGGTCCCGCGCGCACCCGCGCCGAGCTGGCCGCCCGCGCCGGTCAGCCGACGGCGGCCCGGCGGCCCCGCTCCCGCTAGCCCGGCCTGCTGCTCCGCCGTGAGCGGCGGGCCCGGTACTAGCGTCGGTCCGTGACCGCCGTCGACCTGTTCCGCCCGTCCGACCCGGCTTTCGTGGCGCATCCGTACGACGCGTACGCCGCGCTGCGCGAGGGACCGCGGGTGCAGTACGACGAGAAGACCGACAAGTGGCTGGTCGCCCGGCACGTTGACGTCGACGCGCTGCTGCGGGACCGGCGGCTCGGGCGCAGCTACCTGCACGTCGCCACGCACGCCGAGATGGGCCGGCCGGAGGAGCCGCCGGAGCACGCGCCGTTCTGGCGGGTCATCCGCAGCGGGATGCTCGACGTCGAGCCGCCGGACCACACCCGGCTGCGACGGCTGGTCAGCCGCGCGTTCACGCCCCGCACCGTCGAGCGGATGCGCGACACGGTGCAGGCCGTCACCGATCGGCTGGTCGACGACGCCGCGGCGCAGGGGGAGTTCGACCTGATGGCCACCGTCGCCGAGCCGCTGCCGGTGACCGTCATCGCCGAGATGCTCGGCGTGCCGGAGGCCGACCGGCACCTGCTACGGCCGTGGTCGGCCGACATCTGCGGCATGTACGAGCTCGACCCGTCCGAGCAGACGACCCGCACTGCGGTGCGTGCCTGTGAGGAGTTCGGCGACTACCTCGTCGCGCTCGGCCGTGAACGGCGGGCGCGGCCCCAGGACGACCTGGTCACCGCGCTCGTGCAGGTGGTCGACGAGGGTGACGTGCTCACCGAGGACGAGCTGGTCGGCACCTGCGTGCTTCTGCTCAACGCCGGCCACGAAGCGACGGTCAACGTCACCGGCAACGGCTGGTGGTCGCTGTTCCGCAACCCCGACCAGCTGGCCCGGCTGCGGGCGGACCCATCGCTGCTCGCAACGGCAGTGGAAGAGCTGATGCGCTGGGACACGCCGCTGCAGATGTTCGAGCGCTGGGTGCTCGAGGACCTCGAGATCGGCGGCGTGCACGTGCCGCGCGGCGCCGAGCTGGGGCTGCTGTTCGGCTCCGCGAACCGCGACCCGGACGTCTTCGCCGATGCCGATGCGCTCGACGTCAGCCGCGACCCCAACCCGCATGTCTCCTTCGGTGCCGGCGTGCACTTCTGCCTGGGCGCCGCGCTCGCCCGGCTGGAGCTGCAGAGCTCGTTCGGCACCGTGCTGAGGCGGCTGCCCGGGCTCGAGCTGGTCGAGGAGCCGACGTGGGGACCGGGCTACGTCATCCGCGGTCTGCAGGAGCTGCGGGTCCGGGGCTGACCCCGAGCGCGTCGGCGAGCTGGTCGATGCGCCGGGCCAGCTCCACGTCGGCGGCGGTCACCGCGTCGCGGACGTGGGTCCACAGCGTGAAGGTGACCGTGCCGTCCTCGAGTGTCACCTCGGTGTGGTGGTCAAGGTCGCCCTCGACGTCGACGACCTTCTGGAGCAGCGTCCAGAGGTCGGCCGGCACGACCGTGCGGACCAGGCGGGTGCCGCCCTCGCAGTGCCAGCGGGGCAGCTCGCGCAGCGACGAGGCCAGCGCGTCCAGCCCCAGCGGGGCGTAGCGCGCCGCAGCGTCTCGCAGCGACCTCATCGCGCACCTCCCGCTCGCCGACAGCCTCGCACCGACCGGGCCGGCGCGCCAGGGCCTGTCTCGGGACCCCTACGCCGCGGGGAACAGGGCGAGCTGCCGGTGCTCCGGCCGGGACCGCCGTCGCTGCAGGCGTACGGCGTTCAGCTCGCCGCCGAGCAGGAGCGACAGGCTGAGCAGGTAGACCCAGATCATGACGATGGCGCCGCCGCCAAAGGCGCCGAGCACCGGGTTGGTGACGGCGGCGAAGCCGAGGTAGACGCGGAAGCCCGCGCTGGCCAACCCCCACAGCGCGGCGGCCAGCAGCGCTCCGGGCAGCGCGTCGCGCCAACGCAGCCGCCGGCTCGGCGCGGCGCGCAGCACGGCGGTCGCCCACAGCAGCAGCACCGCGCCCATGGCCGGCAGGCGCAGCACGTCCCAGGCGAAGGCGAAGACCCCGCCGAGGCCGACGAGGTCGGCCAGCTGCGCGCCCCGGCCGAAGAGCGGGCCGACGATCAGGACGGTCAGGGACAGCGCGACCAGCACCAGGGTCGCCACGGCCATGGCCAGCCCGAGCAGCCGGCGCCGCAGCCAGGAGCGGGTCTCGTCGGCGTCGTGGGCGAGGTTCAGCGCGTTGATGGCGACGCCGAACGCGCCGGACAGCGACACCAGTGCGCCAACGGTCGCGAAGGTCAGCAGCCCGCCCCGGGAGTCCTCGAACAGTGACCGCACGGAGTCGAGCACCCCCGAGGCCTCGTCGGTGAGGACCAGCGACAGCACGTCCAGGACCCGGCCCTGCGCCTCCTGCGCCACGTCGCGGCCGACGAGCACCTCGAGCAGACCCAGCAGGCTGCCGGCGACCAGAAGGGCGGGGAAGGTGCTGAGGACGGCAAAGAACGCGGTCTCTGCGGCCAAGCCCGGCAGTCGGTCCTGGAGGACCTCGTCGACATAGCGGCGCACCGGCCGCCAGGCCCGCACCGCCCAGCGCGGCGCCGTCATCGGGCGCCTGCGGCGCAACCGCCCGGGCGGTGCCACTGCCGGCTGCTGGTCATCCCCCGCCAATGCCCAGGCCGATCCGGACGGAACCGGCCGTGCGGTGCCGCAGCGGACGGGGTAGGCAGGGCCCATGACCGCTGACCTCCGCTTCTGGTTCGACCCCGTCTGCCCCTTCGCCTGGATGACCAGCAAGTGGGTCCGCTCCGTCGCCGCGCAGCGCGCGTACGACGTCGAGTGGCGGCTCATCTCGCTGCGGCTGCTCAACCGCGCCGTCGACTACGACAGCCACTTCCCGCCGGAGTACGAGGCAGGGCACACCGCGGGGCTGCGGTTGCTCCGCGTGGCGGCGCGGGCCCGCGCCGAGCACGGCAGGGCGGTGCTCGGACCGCTGTACGAGGCGCTCGGCGAGCGCATCTGGGAGGTCGGGCCCGGCGCCGGCGCCGTCCCGGACCGGATCGGGCCACTGATCGCCGACGCGCTGGCCCAGGCCGGCCTGCCGCCCGCCCTGGCCGACGCGCTCGAGGACACCGGGTGGGACGACGAGCTGCAGGCCGAGACCGACGAGGCGCTCGCCCTGACCGGCAAGGACGTCGGCACGCCGATCCTGCACTTCCAACCGCCGGCGGGGGTGGCCTTCTTCGGCCCGGTCATCAGCCGGCTGCCGGCCGAGGACGAGGCCGTCGAGCTGTGGGACCACGTCGTCGGACTGGCCCGCTTCCCTGGCTTCGCCGAGCTCAAGCGAAGCCTGCGCGAGCTGCCGCAGCTGCCGGCCCTGGGCGTCTCGGCCGACGCGGCCGGCACGACCGAGGACTGGCACGGCGGCAGCCGGCGGCAGAAGAAGTAGCCCGACCCTGTCCACAGATCGGCAGCTCGACGTCGACGGGCGGGCAACGGTGGGCGCAGCCTCCCGGCATGACCTCCGTCTCCAGTCGCCCGGTCGCCCGGCTCACCACCCCGGGCGAGATCGTCGCCACCGTCCCGCTGCTGTGCGGCTACCCGCCGAGCGACAGCGTCGTCGTGCTGTCCTTGCGCGGGCCGCGACGTCGGCTGGGGCTCACCATCCGGCTGGACCTCCCGCCACCCGGGCTGGTGGAGCAGGCGGCCCTGCTGCTGGTCGAGCGGGTGGTGCACGACGGCGGGCGGGCCGCGGTCGTCGTGGTCTACGCCGGTGCGCGCGACGAGCCGCTCGCGGCGGCCGTGACGGCGGCCTGCGAGCGACGCGGCGTCGAGGTGAGCGAGTCGCTGCACGTCACCGACGGGCGCTGGACCTCCTACGCGTGCACCCTGTCCTGCTGCCCGGCCGAGGGCACCCCCGTCCCCGCGGCGCCCGGCCTGGTCGAGGCCCAGCAGGCGCTCGAGGGCCGGGCGATGCTGGGCTCACGGGCCGAGCTGGTGCGCTCCCTGGCTGCCGCCGACGGACCGCTGGACCGGGCGCAGGTGGAGCGGGCGGGCGAGCGGTGGCTGGCGTTGCGGCAGGCCGAGGGTGTGGCAGCGGCCCGGCGGTCGGCGCTCGCCGCCGCCCGGCTGCTGCTGGCGCAGGTCGCGGACGGCGGGACGGTCGACGACGACGCCGCGGCCGAGCTGGCCGTGGCGCTGCACGACGTGCATGTCCGCGACGAGGTCGCCACGTGGGGCACCTCGTCCGCCGACGCGCTGCTGTCGCTGTCCGAGCAGGTCGCGAGGCGCACCCCCCCGCCGCACGACGCGCCGGTCTGCACGCTGCTCGCCTGGATCGCCTACGCCAAGGGCGACGGCGGGTCGGCCAACGTCGCGCTGGACCGGGCACTGGCGACCGACCCGGCGTACTCGCTCGCCCTGCTGCTGCGGCAGGCGCTGGACGGCGGCATGCCGCCGGAGCAGGTGCGGCGGACGATGAGCGCCACCCGCCGAGCGATCAGGTCCGGTCGGAGCCGTCGGTGAGCAGCCGGCCCGGGCGCACGACGACCAGCAGGACGGTGAGTGCGGCGGCCATGCCGGCGGTGACGACCAGCGCCATCGCCTGCGCGTCGTTGCCGAGGACCCCGACGAACGGCGCGGTCACCGCGGCGACCCCGAACTGCGTGGCGCCGAGCAGGGCGGCAGCGGTGCCGGCGGCCTCGCCGTGCCGCGAAAGGGCCAGTGCAGGGGTGTTGGGTAGGGCCAGGCCGACCGCGGCCAGGACCGCCCACAGCGGCAGGAGCAGCCCGACCAGCCCGCCGGCGCCGGTGGAGGTCGTCGTGAGCAGGACCAGCGCGAAGCCGAGGCCGGCCACGAGGGCGCCGGTCAGCACCTGCTGGGGCTGGTAGGTGCGCAGCAGCCGCGGGTTGAGCTGGGTGGCGGCGATCAGGCCGACGGCGCCGGCGCCGAAGACGATCCCGAACTGCTGCTCGTCCAGCCCGTACTGGTCCTGCAGCACGAAGGAGGAGCCCGAGACGTAGGCGAACAGCGCTGCCATCGACAGGCCGGCGACGAGGATGAGGCCGACGAAGGTGCGGTCGCGCAGCAGCGCGCGGTAGACACGCAGCGTCCCGACCACCCGGCCGCTGCGGCGGCGTTCGGGCGGCAGGGTCTCCTCGAGGAAGACCGCGGCCATCGCGCCGAGCGCGACGCCGATGACGGCCAGCACCGCGAAGACGCCGCGCCAGTCGGTCACCCGGAGCACCTCGCCGCCGAGGGTCGGGGCGAGCACCGGAGCGGCCCCGAGCACGAGCATGAGCCGCGACAGGACGGTGGCGGCGGCGATGCCGGTGTAGCGGTCGCGCACGACGGCCATCGCCGTCACCGACGCTGCGGCGGCGCCGAGGCCCTGCAGGACGCGGAGACCGCCGAGCACCTGGACGTTGGGCGCGAGCACGCACAGCAGCGAGGCCAGGACGTGCACCCCGACGCCGATGAGCAGCGGCAGGCGCCGGCCGAGGGCGTCGGACAGCGGGCCGATGAGCAGCTGCCCGAGGGCGACGCCGACCAGCGTGCCGGTGAGGGTGAGCTGGACGGCCGCCTCGGTCGTGAGCAGGTCATCGGTGATGCTCGGCAGCGCCGGCAGGTACATGTCGATCGTCAGCGGGCCGAGCGCGATGAGGGCCCCGAGCACCAGCACGAGCCGCAGGCGCCCCTCGCGCTCGTCGACCGGCCTCGCGGCGACGGCGGGCGGGACGGACGTGGCGGTCACAGGCGGAGCTCCAGGATCAGCAGCAGGACAGGATCAGCAGCAGGAGGCCCGGCGGGGGTCACGGACCTCCTGCTTGCAAGGGCAACCGCTTCTGCCCCATTCCCTGCGATCAGGAGGCGCGGCTCACCGAGCTCATGTTGAAGTCCGGCACCCGCAGGGTGGGCATCCGGGTCCAGGTGAAGCCGTCGCTCCACTCGCGCGGCAGCGTGGCCTCGCTGCGGCCGACCTCGCTCACCCGGCCGAGCAGTTCGATCGGGCTCTCGTTCCACCGGAAGTTGTTGACCGCGCCGACGACCTCGCCACCCTCGACGAGGTAGACGCCGTCACGGGTCAGCCCGGTCAGCAGCAGCGTCTCGGGGTCGACCTCGCGGATGTACCAGAGGCAGGTGAGCAGCAGCCCGCGCTCGGTGGCGGCGACCATCTCGTCGGTCGTCGCCGTGCCGCCGCCGTCCATCGCGAGGTTGTGGACGTACGGCGTGACCGGCGCCCCGGTGGTCCGCGCCGACGCACGGGTCTGCAGGAGCGCGGACAGCGCGCCGTCGGCGAGCCAGTCGGTGGAGGGCAGGGGCAGCCCGTTGTCGAAGACGCTGGTCATCGCCGAGGATGCTGTGGTCACCACGAACGGCGTCGTCGCGAGGCCAGGGTCACGCGGATCGCTCCACAGCCGCAGGCCGGCCGGGCCGAGGTGCTCGCCGACGCGGGTGCCGCCGCCGGGGCGGGAGAACACGGTCCGCCCCTCGGCGGCGCTGCGGCCCGAGGCGGTCCAGTACGCGTAAGCCATCAGGTCAGCGACGCAGTCCGGCGGCAGGACGGTCTCGTAGCGGCCGGCCGGCAGGTCGATCCGGCGCTGCCCCCAGCCGAGCCGGCGGCGCAGCTCGGCGTCCATCGTCGGCACGGAGACGTCGGACCAGTCGCGGGTGTGCTGGCCGGCCCAGGTCGACCCACCCGCGCTCTTGCCGGTCAGCTCGACGTAGCCGGTGGGCTGCGTGTGCCGCAGCCGCAGCCCGGTCGAGGACCCCAGCCAGGTGGTGGTGACGTCGTGGGAGGCGTAGCCGTAGAGGGTGATGCCGTCGGACCGGGCCGACCCGAACGCCGCGCCGAGGTCCAGCGCGAAGTCGCCCAGGACGGCAGGTGAGGTCAACTCGGCCGGCTGCGAGAAGTCCGCTGCAGCAGGGCCTTCCACCAGCGGGCCGTAGTCCTCCGCCGGCTTGGCGTCGCGCGCGGCCTGCTCGGACGCGAGCACCAGGTCCGCAAGGCCGTCGGCGCTCGTGGCGCTGCGGACGCCGACCGACTCGCCGACGACGCTGATGACCGACACCGACCGGCCGCGCATCGCTCCGTTGGTGGTGAGGGTGTTGTTGGCCCAGCGCAGGTTGGTGCTGCTGCTCTCCTGCACGATGACCACGCACCCGTCAGCGTGCGAGAGCGCCAGGGCCTGCTCGACGACGTCGGCGGCTGCGGCGCTCATCGGCCACCTTCCCGGGCGGTGTTGAGGACGTTGACGCCGCGGAAAAGCGTGGTCGGACAGCCGTGCGACACCGCCGCGATCTGGCTGGGCTGGGCCTTGCCGCAGTTGAACGCCCCGCCCAGCACGTAGGTCTGCGGACCTCCGACGGCCTCGAGCGATCCCCAGAACTCGGTCGTCGTGGCCTGGTAGGCGACGTCGCGGAGCTGCCCGACGACCCGCCCGCCGCGGATCTCGTAGAAGCGCTGGCCGGTGAACTGGAAGTTGTAGCGCTGCATGTCGATCGACCAGCTCTTGTCGCCGACGACATAGATGCCGCGGTCGACCCGCGCGATGAGCTCCTCGGTCGACGGACCGCCGGCGGCAGGCTGGAGCGAGACGTTGGCCATCCGCTGCACCGGCACGTGGCCGGGGGAGTCGGCGAACGCGCAGCCGTTGGAGCGTGAGGAGCCCAGGACGGCGGCGTTCTGCTGCGCGGTGCGCCGGTCGAGCTGGTAGCCGACGAGCACCCCGTCCCGGACGATGTCCCATGACTGGGTCTGCACGCCCTCGTCGTCCCAGCCGGTCGTGGCCAGCCCGTGCGGTGTGGTGCGGTCGCCGGTCACCTGCATCACCGGCGAGCCGTACCGCAGGGTGCCGAGCTGGTCCAGCGTCGCGAACGACGTGCCTGCGTAGGCCGCTTCGTACCCGAGGGCGCGGTCGAGCTCGGTGGCGTGCCCGATCGACTCGTGGATGGTCAGCCACAGGTTCGACGGGTCGATGACCAGGTCGTACGCCCCGGGTTCGACAGAGGACGCCTTGGCCTTCTCGACGAGCAGCTCGGGGAGCTGCGCGAGCTCGGCCTGCCAGTCGTGGTGGTCCCCGGTGAGGTACTCCCAGCCGCGGCCGGCCGGCTGGGCGAGGGTGCGCATGGTCTCGAAGCCGCCGCCCGGGTCGATCCGCGTCGCGGTCACCCGCGGCTGCAGGCGCACCCGCTGCTGGGTCGTCGTGGTGCCGGCCAGGTCGGCGTAGAACTTGCCCTCCTTGGCCTGCTGCAGCGAGACGTCGACGTGGTCGACGTCGTCGGAGCCGAGCAGCGCCTGCGACCACGCCGCGAACAGCGCGACCTTCTCGGCCGGGTCGACCGTGAACGGGTCGATGTCGTAGGCCGAGATCCAGGTGACGTCGTCGTAGACCGGCTCGGGGGCGAGCACGATCGGCTCGGAGTTGAGCGGGCGCGAGGTGCGGGCGGTGTCGACGGCGGCGCGGGCCAGCCGGACCGCCTCGTCGACGCTGACGTCGGGACTGCTGCTGAAGCCCCAGGTGCCGTCGTGCACGACACGCACCGCGAGCCCGACGGTGACCGCGTCGTTCAGCCGCTCGAGTCGCCCGTTGCGCAGCGCGAGGTCCTGGCCTCGCAACCGCTCGATCCGGACGTCGGCGTGCTCGACGCCGGCCTCCTGGGCGGCCTGCAGCGCGGCGTCGGCCGCGGCGCGAAGGGGGAGGGCGAGCAGCTGGGGATCGAGGACGCAGGTCACCGGCCGAGCCTAGGAGGCTGACCCCTCCGGGCGCCGCAGCAGGTCGTGGTCGACCAGCGCCACGGGCAGCGGCATCGCGAGGGCCACCTCGCGGGGCAGTCGGCCAGCCTCGCCGTAGGTCGCGGCCATCGCCTCGAGGCAGGACAGCCCGGCCGACAGCACGCCCACCCGGCCGGCGCGGGTGGCGGCCCGCTCGACCTCGACCGACTCCGCGGGCAGGTAGGGCTGCAGGTCGGGCGCGGCGCCGTCGTGGTCATGCGCCTCGCGCAGGCAGGCGACCAGCAGCCAGCGCCCGCCGCGCGGACCGGCCGGCACGGCGGCCAGGGCCTCGGCGGTGAGCGTCTCGAGCTGGCTGGCCTCCTCCTGCAGGTCTGCCTCGACGAGCAGCTGCGCCGTCGCGCAGACCATCCCGTCGAGCAGGTCGACGCCGTCCACGTCGTCGGCGAGCAGCGCGTCGAGCAGGTCGACGGCGGTCTCCCTGTCGAGCCCGGTGGCCCACGCCTCCATGACGGCCGCGGCGGCGACCGGCGGTGGCGTCTGCAGCCACTGACCTGCGCCGACCTGGCCGCGGGCCCGGACGAAGCGAGCCAGGACGATGCAGGCCTGCGCGGCCTCGGCGAGCACGTCGAGGGACGGCGAGGCGGTGTCCAGCAGCCGGCGGACCGCGCCGACCGGCTCGGCGATGCGCTGCAGGCTCTTGCCGACGACGTGCAGTCCGGCGCCGACGAGCGTCGCCGCGGTCGTCGTCAGCCACGTCGTGCCGGGGCGGCCCTCGTCGCGGGCGCGCACGGCGACGTCCTGCGCGACGGCGGCATCGTCGAGGCCCGGACGTGAGGCGGCCGCGGCCAGGTCGACCCACAGCCGGGCCAGCCGGGCCAGCGCCCGGTCGTCGACCATCCCGAGCCGGCGCAGCACCTGCTCGTCGTCCAGGTCGGCGCCGAGGCCGGCCCGGGCCAGCCGGCCGAGCACGCTCACGGCCGCCCGCACCGTCTCGTCGCGGTCGGGGGCCGACAGAAGGAAGTCCATCGCCGCCTCGGTGCGGCGGTCGGGGGCGGTGCCCTCGAGCAGCAGCGGCAGCTCGGTGAGCTGGCGCAGCGCCTCGCTCTCGAACGGCCCGGTCGCCTCCAGCACCTGCGCCCGGACGGTGTCGTCGGTGGTCTCGAGCACCGCGACCAGCGCCGCGCAGAGCCGCCCGCCGAGCTCGACGGTGTAGTCGTCGGGCGCCAGCGAGAGCGCCCGCACCAGCGCGGTGGTGGCGGTCTCGGCCGCCAGGTCGCCTCGGTAGTGGGCGAGGAACGCCGTCGCCAGGGTCTGCGCGGGCGAGCGGTCGACGGCCCGGTCGTGGGCGTCGTCGTGCAGCAGCAGCTCGAGGTCGTCGGTCAACCAGGGCGTCAGTCGGCCGCGGAGCGCCTCCACGACGTCGGCGACCGGCAGCTGCAGCTCGGCAGCGAGCCGCTCGCAGTCCACCGGGTCGGACCAGAACGACGGCGTCGGCTCGCTGTCGACCAGCGCGAGCAGCACCATGCGGCCGTCGTCGCCGGGCTGCCCGGGCAGCGCCGCGACGACAGGTCCGACGGGCACCGACCAGGACAGCGAGGTGCTGCCGGCCAGCACGCGCACCGTGACCGTCGGCGCGCCGGGGCCGTCGCTCGAGACGTCCACGCGGGGGGTCTCGGTGCGCAGGACCTCCTCGACGCCGGGCGGCAGGAACGTGTGCAGCAGCAGCGCCGGCTCGAGGGTGTCGGCGGAGTGCGCGTGGACCACGGCCCCGGCGGCGCAGGCGTAGACGGGCGGAGCGTGCGAGTCGGGCGTGGTCACCTGTCCATTGTCGGGGGTAGCAGCGGTGGGGCGTCGCACCGCACCCCGGCTGTGGACAGCGGACAGCCCGGCCGGAAATGCGGCCGGGCTGTCCTGCCGGAGGGTCGGCGCACCTGGCCGGGCACCGGTCTCCTCCCCGTCGTCCGCGACCATTGCCCACCCGTGCGCCCGCAGTGTCAAGCGGCACCTCGTACGGGCACCGCTCGTGCACGGGCCGTGACCACACCCGGGGGTGGCGGGGCGCCGACCGCCGGGCAGACTCGGGCAGGTGAGCCTCGCCCTGCTGCCCGACGACGTCCGCGCGGCGGCGGAGGCGGCGCTGGCCGCCGAGCCCGAGGCCGACCGCCGCGTCGTGCTGGCCCGGCTGAGGCGGCACTGGCCGGTCCTGCTCGCCGGTCTGGAGACGGCGTACGGCGCCGCTGCGCCCGCGCTCGCCGCGCGCGTCGCGGGGCTGGCCGTGGAGGGCTTCCGGGGGCGCCCGGCCGACCTGCGGCTGCTCGACCTCGAGCGCCACGTCGACCCGGACTGGTTCCAGTCGTCGCGGATGCTCGGCTATGCCTGCTACGCCGACCGCTTCGCCGGCGACCTGCGCGCGGTGGGGGACAAGGCGCCCTACCTCGCCGAGCTCGGTGTGACCTACCTGCACCTGCTGCCGCTGCTGAAGCCGCGCCCGCGGCCGAACGACGGTGGCTACGCGGTGATGGACTACCGCGCCGTGCGCGAGGACCTCGGCACGATGGACGACCTCGCCCAGCTCACGAGGACCCTGCGTGCGCAGGGCATCTCGCTCACGCTCGACCTCGTCCTCAACCACATCGCCGCTGAGCACGAGTGGGCGCGGCGGGCGCGGGCCGGGGAGGAGCGCTATCGCCGCTACTTTCACGTCTACCCGGACCGCACGCAGCCGGACGCCTTCGAGCAGTCACTGCCGGAGGTCTTCCCCGACTTCGCGCCGGGCTCCTTCAGCTGGGATGCCGAGCTCGACGGCTGGGTCTGGACGACGTTCAACACCTGGCAGTGGGATCTGAACTGGCACGAGCCAGACGTCTTCTGCGAGTTCGCGGACCTGGTCTGCTTCCTGGCCAACACCGGCGTGGAGTGCCTGCGGCTGGACGCCATCGCGTTCCTGTGGAAGCGGCTGGGCACCGACTCCCAGAACCAGCCGGAGGTGCACGCGCTGACCTCGGCGCTGCGCGCCGTGGCCCGGATCGCGGCGCCGGCGATGGTCTTCAAGGCCGAGGCGATCGTCGGCCCGGACTCCCTCGTGGAGTACCTCGGGACCGGCCGGCACAGCGGGCGGGTGAGCGACCTCGCCTACCACAACAGCCTGATGGTGCACGTCTGGTCCGCGCTCGCCTCCGGCGACGCGCGCCTGCTCACGACGGCCCTGCGCCGCTTCCCGGACAAGCCTCCGACGACGGCCTGGGCGACCTACCTGCGCTGCCACGACGACATCGGCTGGGCGGTCGACGATCGCGACGCCGAGGCGGTCGGCTGGTCCGGCGGCGGGCACCGGCGGTTCCTCTCGGACTGGTACTCCGGTGCTTTCCCGGGCAGCGACGCGCAGGGGCTGGTCTTCCAGGAGAACGCAGCCACCGGTGACCGGCGCATCAGCGGCAGTGCGGCCTCCCTCGCCGGCCTGGGCACGGCGCTCGACAGCGGGGACGAGGAGGCGGTCGACCTCGCCGTGCGCCGGCTGCTGCTGGCCCACCTGGTGGTGCTTGGGTTCGGCGGGCTGCCGCTGCTGTGGATGGGCGACGAGCTCGGGTTGCTCAACGACCAGACCTGGGCCGACGAGCCGTTCCACGCCGACGACAACCGCTGGGTCCACCGGCCGCAGATGCCGTGGGCGGTCGCCGAGCGGCGGCACCTCGAGGGGACCGTCGAGCACCGGCTGTGGTCCGGACTGCGGCACGCGCAGCAGGTCCGCGCGTCGCTGCCCGCCATGCACGCCGCCGTGCCCGCCCGACTGCTCGACCCGGTCAACCCCGGCGTCGTCGCGTGGGAGCGCAGGGGTCCCGACCAGGTGCTCGTCGCACTGCACAACACCACGCGCGAGGCGCAGCTGTGGCCGCGCGAGTCGGTCCCGCAGTCCGACCCGTTGCACGATGCACTGAGCGGCACCTCGCCCGGCCTGGTGCTGCCGCCCTACGCCTGCCTGTGGCTGGTCGAACCGAGGTGAGCAGCTCAGCTCGCAGCGCGGCCGGCCTGCACGGTCGGGCACGGGAAGCGCCGGCTGCAGCAGCGGCACACCCGCGCGCCGAGCAGGGTGCGCCGCGGGTCGTGCAGGTCGAGGACCGCGTGCAGCCGCACGCTCAGCTCGCGGATGCGCGCGAGCGCCTCGTCGAACGCCGGGTCCGCTGCCGTCCGCACCGCCTGCATGTCCGCCTCCTCTGGGGTCGGCGGCGACGCTAGGGCGAGAAGGGCGGGCCGTCGAGCGGCCCGGTGGACGCCGGTGGGACCGGGGTGGGCACGGCGCGGCGCGGCGCGGTGGACGCGGGGTGGACGAGGCTGTGGTCTCGCGGCGGGAGTTTCACGGACACCCCCTCTGACCTGCGACGACGTCGTCCACAGCCGGTGGACGGCAGAAAGCTCAGCCGCAGCAGCCGCCACCGCAGCACGCGCCACCGGCAGGGGCCGGCGCGGCGCTGCCGCCACCTACGGCGACCGGGGTGAAGACCCGGCTGGTCTCGGCGTGGCCCGACGGGCAGGGCGCCGGCGCGGGGGCGTCGTCCAGACCGCGGCGCACCTCGAAGACGTCGTCGCAGGTCCGGCAGCGGTAGTCGTACGCAGGCATGGGCCAAGGGTAGGCCGCGGGTGCGCCGGTCATCGCAGGGGACCGGTCACCAGGCGCCCCGCAAGCAGCAACCGCCCGTCCGCGCCGACCACCGATGCGTCGGCGGTGCCCGTACGACGTCCGGCGCGGACCACCGATCCGGTGACGGTGACCGTTCCCTCGCGCGGGGTGGGGCGCAGGAAGGACAGCGACAGGCTGAGCGGCCGGGTGCCGGGCAGGAGTGCCTCGGTCGACAGCGAGCAGGCCAGCGCACCGATCCCGCCGTGCAGGCTGCCGATCGCGTTGCTCAGCGCGTCGCGGGCGTGCAGGTCGAAGGCCGGCCCCACCGTGGTCTGCAACAGCTCGTCGAGATGCGCGGCCGGCGGCTCCTCGACCAGCCCGACCCGATCGGCGCTGACGTCGTCGGCCGGTGTCGGCAGGAACCACCCGGACACCTGCGCCACCAGCCCGCCGGCGTCGTCGTGCACGGTGCCGACCGCGTGCTGCGGCTGCCCGTCGGCGTACGGCTGCGCGGTGCAGCGGGACACGAGGGCGCCGGTCGCCGGCGGGGCCGACAGGTGGTCCACCGTCATGGTGACTGTCGTGACGCCGCGCAGGTCCGGCAGCGTGGAGATGACCGAGGTGGTCAAGCCGAAGTCGGCGAGCAGTGCGGTCGTCCCGCCGGTCGGCGACCCGTCGCGCTGCAGCAGCTCGGGTGTCAGCGGCAGGCGGACCGCCGTCGTGCCGGGGACGACGGAGTCAAGGCCCGCCCGCAGGCGCCCGAAGGCCGGCGGCACCCCGCGCTCCTGCTCGGTCCAGCGGCGCAGCCGCTCGACCCCGTCCGCCTGCGTCAGGGGCGCGGCGGCGGGGTGGTCGAGCCACCAGTCGCACCACCAGGTCGTCCGTCGTCGCCCTTGCCCGTCACGGAACGGAAGAGGTCCTTGGCCTTGGCCTGGTTGTGCGGCTTGCGCGCCTCGTCGAACACCTTCTTGGCGATCCCGGCCTTCAGCAGCCCGCTGAGCATTCCCACGGTGTTCTCCTTCGTCGGTGGTGCATCGGGCGGAGCCCTACCCCGTAGGCGCCACCGAACCCCC
>JBBSLB010000008.1:0-26935 GCA_038255675.1 Mycobacteriales bacterium | reverse complement strand
CTGCCCGGCATCGTTGGTCTCACCGCTGTAGCCGTACAGCCGCTCGATGACGCGGGTGCACACCGATGACTTGTCGCCCAGCCAGATCGGCGTCCCGAGCACGAGGACGTCGGCGTCGAGCACCCGCTGCTGCAGGGCCGGCCAGTCGTCGCGGTCCGCGCCGTGCGCAGTCATGTCCGGCTGCACGCCCGGCGGCAGGACGTGGTCGACGGCGCGCACCACGTCGACGGTCACGCCGACGTCGCGCATGAGGCCTACCGAGCGGTCCATCAGCGCCTGCGTGTGCGAGAACCCCGGCGTCGGGGTGAGCGTGCAGTTGAGGAACAGCGCCCGCAGGTCGTCGTAGCGGGTGGGCGGGGAGGTGGTCACGGGGCTCCTTGTGATCGGTACGCCAGCCTGCCGGACCGTGGGTGCCCCGTCGAGCGCGTCGCGGTCCCTGCGCGTCCGACTTGCTGCTGCGCCCCGGACTCGGGCCGCGACCGGCACGCCGGAGGTCGACGGCCCGGCGTCTCCCGCCGGGGGCTACTCGGGTGACACGCTCACCCGGCCGCTCGCTTGTGGGCGTCCGGCGGGAACCAGCCACGATCCACCAGCGCCGCGCCCCAGGCGTCGCACCGCGCCACGACCTCGTCGAGCCGGTCGCCGAGCGCGGCGACCACGGGCTCCATCGCGCGGTCCGTGGCCTCCTCAACCCTGCATCGCAGCGTGCGGCCGGCTTCACTGAGCCGATCTCCGTCGAGCAGCCCACGGTCGCGCAGCTGCTCCTGGGCCGCAGCCATCGCCTCCGATGTCCAGGCGCGAGTGCCCGCATAGGCCAGCGGCGGGTAGCCGACCCACAGCTCGGTCAAGAGGTTGGCCTGGAGACCAGTTAGCCCCGCCGCGACACAGGCGCCGAGATGGCTGTCACCACGGCACTCTCGGATCAGCGTGGCCGCGTGCCAGAGCCCGGCGTACGGGTCCTGCGGGAAGGGCTGGCCGAGCGCGCCGGCGTAGAGCGGGCGGCCCGCTAAGTCGGCGCAGGTGGAGGCGGCGACAAGGACGCTGAGCGTGCCGTCAAGCGCGGGGTCGTTACCGACGATCTCGCGAAGCGCCTCTGCCGCGCCCTCCTCGCTGGCCTTGCGGACATCGGCCAGCGAGCAAGCGTCGCGCGCCGCGCCAAGAAGGCCCGCCACCGCGCCGGGTTCGAAGACCCCGAAAGTCGCTGCTACCACGCTCGGTTCGGCCTCGCCCAGCACCGACGAGCGCGACCAGACGTAGCCGGTGAGGAAGTCCAGGCCGAGCGCGGCGTAGCGGTCGTAGACCGGCTTGGCCCAGAAGCTGACCGCGGCCAGCGGCTCGACGGCGTCGCGCAGCCGTCGGGCGGGGCTGTCCCAGCCGGTCTCCTGCTGCCCCGGGTTGGGGGCGAAGAAGGCAGCCTGCATCTCGTCGTAGTCCACGTCAGTCCTCGGTCGGTTCGGCGCGCAAGGGTCAGGTGCTGGTGATCCGGCCCTCGAACGAGCGGATCTCGGGCAGGCGCATGAGGTCGGTGAACTCGTCGAAGGCGATGGCGTCGTCGAGGACGCCCAGCGGCGTGCCGGCGGACTTCAGCGCAGCAAGGTAGCGCTGCATGCCGACCGTGGCCGAGAACAGCGTGGCGACGGGGAAGAGCACCAGGGCGAAGCCGAGCTCGGTGATCCGATCCATGGACAGCATCGGCGTGAAACCGCGCTCGACCCAGTTGAACAGCAGCGGCACGTCGGGGAAGGCCTTGGCTACCTCGACGATCTCGGCCTCGCTCTCCGGCGCCTCCACGAACAGCACGTCGGCCCCGGCAGCGTGGTAGGCGGCGGCCCGCTCGAGCGCGGCGTCGAGCCCCTCCACTGCGCGCGCGTCGGTCCGCGCGATGAGCACGAAGTCGGGGTCGTGCCGGGCCTCGACGGCCGCCGCGACCTTCTCTGCCATCTCCGAGACGGGGACGACCTGCTTGCCGGTCATGTGCCCGCAGCGCTTGGGCGCGACCTGATCCTCGAGGTGGACGGCGGCGATGCCGGCCCGCTCGAACTCCTGGACGGTGCGGGCCACGTTGATGACGTTGCCGTAGCCGGTGTCCGCGTCGCTGATGAGCGGGATGTCGACCGCGCGCGCCATCCGCCCTGCGTTGTCGACCATCTCGCTCATCGACAGCAGCCCGACGTCGGGCATGCCGAGCAGCGACGCGGTGGTCCCGTAGCCGGTCATGTAGGTCGCGTCGAACCCGGCCGCCTCCACGAGTCGGGCCGACAGCGCGTCGTACCCGCCCGGCACGAGCAGCGGTCCCGGTGCGGCAAGCAGCTCGCGCAGGCGGGCGGGTCCACCGCGCGCCGGAGTGAGGAAGTTCCCCATGGTCGTTCCCTTCGAGGACGTCGGGCGGTGACCGCGGCGCGGTCCCGGCTGGTTCGGTGGGAAACCGGCTCGTTCAGAGCAGGGCGGCTTCTTGACGCTGGAGCTCGCCCAGGCCCACGAGCTCGTTGAAGTCGTCCAGCGAGAGCATCGGGGCGCTCCACGCGCTCGAGTCCCCCGCTGCCCGCAGGTGGGTGAAGTACGCCTGCACGGCCGCGGCAGCCGACCTCAGCGCACCGGTCGGATAGAGCACGACGTCGAAGCCCATGCGCCCGAGCTCGGCCGCCGGCAGGGTGGGCGTCAGCCCCGACTCGGAGATGTTGGCGACGGTGCGGCCGGGAACCTCGGCGCCGATGCGGCGCAGTTCCTCGACGGAGTGCGGGGCGTCGACGAAGACCGCGTCTACGCCGACCTCGGCGTAGACCTGGGCCCGCCGCACGGCCTCGTCCAGGCCGAGGGGGGAGCGGGCGTCGGTGCGGGCGACGACGAACAGCTCCGGGCTGCGTCGGGCGGCCAGCGCCGCGCGCAGCTTGCGGACCATGACGTCGACCGGCTCCACGGTCTTGCCATCGAGGTGGCCGCAGCGCTTGGGCCAGGTCTGGTCCTCGAGCTGGATCCCGCCGGCGCCGGCCTGCTCGAGCCGGCGCACGGTATCGCCCACGTTGGTCGCGTCGCCGTAGCCGGTGTCGGCGTCGACCAGGACAGGGAGGTCGGTGCGTCCTCGGACGGCGGTCAGGCAGTCGAGCACCTCGCGCAAGCCGGTCAGGCCGATGTCGGGCTTGCCCGACAGCCAGCCAGCAGTGGCGTAGCCGCTGAGGTACAGCCCGGGGAAGCCGGCCGCCACTGCCGCCATTGCCTCCAGCGGCGAGCCGATCCCGGGCAGCACGAGCGGCCCGTCCGCGGCCTCGATGAGGGCGGCAAATCCAGGCGGATCGGTGCTCACGCGGGCTCCCCTCGGCGCTGCGCCCCGGCAGCCCCCGCTGTCTACAACCGAACCCCGTTGTATGCAACTGTCTCATTAATTTCGCGAGAACGCTTGCGGAGAACGAGGTGGTTCCCTACCTTGCGTACAACTAGCCGGGGCAAGGGGGTGCACGTGGCAGCAGTCGACCGAGCAGAGACCGCCGTGCGCGGGCTGATCCTCAGCGGCCAGCTGTCGCCCGGGGAGCGCCTCGGCGAGGTGGAGCTGGCCGAGAACCTCGGCATGAGCCGCACGCCCGTCCGCGAGGCCCTCCGCCGGCTCTCCTCGCAGGGCCTGGTGGAGGTCGTCGCCCACCGGGGCGCCCGCGTGACGTCCTGGTCGGCGCTCGAGCTCGAGAAGGTGTTCGTGCTCCGCGCGACGCTCGAGGGGATGGCGGCGGCCTCCGCCGCGCGCTTGGCCACCGCCGAGCAGATCGAGCACCTCGAGGACGTCGCCCGCCGGCTGGCGGACGTCGCCTTCCCGGCCGAGGGGCGCTCCTGGGAGAAGGTCACCGAGCTCAACGGCCAGTTCCACCGCGCGCTGCTCGCCATCGACGGCAGCAGCACCCTCACCACCGCGCTGTCCGGCCTCATCCACAGCAGCGTCCTGCACCGCACCCAGCAGGCGCTCGACGAGGACGCCATGCGCCGCAGCGTCAACCACCACCTCGAGATCGTCGCGGCCGTGCGGGCCCGCGACCCGGATTGGGCCGACAGCGTCATGCGCAGCCACCTGCTGTCGGCCCGCGCCTCCCTGCTCGGCCCCCGTCCCCGACCCGACCTGCACCTCGACCCGAATTTTCAGGAGGCACCATGAGCTACCGACTCGGCGTGGACGTCGGGGGGACCTTCACCGACGTCCTCCTCATCGATGAGGAGACGGGGAGGAGCTGGCGCGCCAAGACTGCGTCGACCCCGCACGACCAGAGCGTCGGCGTGCTGCGTGGTATCGAGAAGGTCTGCACCACAGCGGGTGTCACACCCGATCAGATCGACGAGGTGCTGCACGGCACGACCGTCGCGACCAACGCGATCCTTGAGGGCAAGGGCGCCAAGGTCGGCCTCGTCACGACCGACGGCTTCCGCCAGGTGCTGCAGATCGCACGCTCCTTCGTCCCCGGCGGCCTCGCCGGGTGGATCATCTGGCCCAAGCCCGAGCCACTGGCGGCGCTCGAGCACACCGTCGAGGCGCTCGAGCGCATCGCCACCGACGGCACGGTGGTGCGCGAGCTCGACGAGGACGACGTCCGCGCCAAGCTCGAGCGGCTGCGCGAGGACGGCATCGAGTCTCTCTGCGTCTGCCTCATCAACTCCTTCGCCAACGCCGACCACGAGAAGCGGATCGGCGCCCTGGCCCAGGAGGTGCTGCCCGGGATCCCGGTGTCACTGTCGTCGACGGTGCTGCCCGAGCTGCGAGAGTACGAGCGGGCCATCACGACGGTGGCCAACGGCTACGTGCAGCCGCACGTCGCGCGCTACGTCTCGAGCCTGGCCGCGCAGCTAAAGGCCAACGGCATCGATGCCAAGCTGTCGATCCTGCGCAGCGACGGCGGTCTCGCGAGCGCGCAGGTCGCCGCCGACAACCCTGTCTCCCTGCTGCTCTCCGGTCCTGCAGGCGGTGTTACCGGCGCCGCGTGGGCCGCCGAGCAGGCCGGGTTCCGCGACTTCCTCACCTTCGACATGGGCGGAACGTCCACGGATGTAGGGCTGGTCCAGGACCTCAAGCCGCGCATCGGCCGCGAGACGACGGTGGCCGACCTCAAGGTGCGGGCCACTTCGGTGGACGTGCGCACCGTGGGTGCGGGCGGCGGCTCGATCGCCCACGTCCCGCCGCTCACCCAGGCGCTGCGCGTCGGGCCGCAGTCGGCCGGGGCAGTCCCCGGGCCGGCGGCCTACGGCGGCGGTGGGACCGAGCCGACCGTCACCGACGCCAACGTCGTACTGGGCTACCTACCCACCGAGCTGGCCGGCGGCGAGATCGCGCTCGACGCGGACTCGGCCCGCAAGGCCGTGCAGTCCATCGCCGACGCGACCTCGCTCGAGAGCGCCGAGGCGGCGGCCGCGGGCATCGTCGACATCGTCAACGAGAACATGTTCGGTGCGCTGCGCCTGGTCTCGGTGCAGCAGGGCTTCGACCCGCGGGCCTTCGCGCTCGTCGCCTTCGGCGGCGCGGGTCCGCTGCACGCCAACGCGCTCGGCAAGCTCATCGGGTCGTGGCCGGTGATCATCCCGCCGTCGCCGGGCGTGCTCAACGCCTACGGCGACGCGATGACCAGCGTGCGCGACGAGTCCGCGCGCACCTTCATCCGTGAGTTCTCCTCCCTCACCGATGACGAGCTCAAGGCGGTACTGCTCGAGCTGACCGAGGTGGTGGGGGAGACGCTGACTGGTCAGGGTGTGCCGCCCGAGGACCAGGCCGTCACCTACCAGGTCGACCTGCGTTACCACGGTCAGGGCTTCGAGATCTCCATCGACGTCGACATCAGCACCTTCGACGGCAAGGGCGCCGGGCTTGCGGCGCTGCGTGCGAACTTCGACACCGAGCACGAGCGGCTGTTCTCCTTCCTGCTCGGCAACGAGCACGAGGTCGTCAACGTGCGCGCCTCCGCCAGCGGGCCGCGCCCGACGATCGCCGGCACCTCGTTGCCCGATGGCGGGCCCGATCCCGCGAAGGCGCTGCGCAGCACAACGCGCATCTGGGTCGAGGGCCAGTGGCACGACGCCGGTGTCTACGACCGTGAGCTGCTGCTTGCCGGCAACGTGATCCCCGGTCCCGCGATCGTCGCCGAGATGGACTCGACGACGCTCGTGCTGCCCGGTCACTCTGCGACCGTCCACCCCGGCGGAAGCCTCCTCATCCGTCCGACGGAGGGCTGATCCATGGCTGAGATCATCGAGACCACCACCACCCCGCTCAACGACGTGCCGGTTGATGTCGTCACTCTCGACCTCATCGAGAACGGGCTGCGCCATGCGCGGTACGAGATGGACGAGGTGCTGTTCCGCACAGCGCTGTCGCCCGGCATCCGCGAGCAGCACGACGAGTTCCCGCTCATCGCCGACCGCCAGGGGCGGATGGTCGTCGGGCAGTTCGGCCTGTCGGTGCCGGCGTTGCTCGACCGCTTTCACGAGACCATCGAGGAGGGAGACGTCCTGCTGACCTCGGACCCCTACGCCTGCGATGCGGCGATCAGCCACGCCAACGACTGGCTCGTCGTCATGCCCATCTTCGTCGGGGGCCGGGTCATCGGCTGGGCCGCCATGTTCGGCCACATGTCCGACGTCGGCGGCAAGACGCCGTCGTCGATGCCGACCGACGCGAAGACCATCTTCGAGGAGGGCGTCATCATCCCGCCCTTCAAGCTGTACAAGAAGGGCGTCCTCAACGAGGACCCGCTGAAGATCATTCTGAACCAGGTGCGGCAGCCCGAGTGGAACCGCGCCGACCTGAACGGCATTGTGGCGGCCTGCCGGACCGCTGGCCGTCGGGTGCAGGAGATGTGCGACCGCTTCGGCGTCGAGACCTACGCCTCGGCGCTCGACGCGCTGCTCGAGCGCAACCACCGGGCAATGAAGACGCTGCTCGAGATGATCTTCGAGGACGGCGAGACGCTGACGTTCAAGGACTACATCTGCGATGACGGGGTCGGCTTCGGCCCGTACGAGCTGGTGCTGAGCCTGACCCGCACCGGCGACAAGATCACCCTGGACTTCGAGGGCAGCGCCCCGCAGGCCAAGGGGCCGATCAACTACTACATCAACGAGAACCTCGTGAAGATGTTCTTTGGCATCTACATGATCACCGTCGCCGATCCGCAGATCCTCTGGAACGACGGCTTCTACCCGCTCATCGACGTCAAGATCCCGGACGACTCGTTCTGGAAGCCGCGCTACCCGGCCGCGCTCAACGCGCGCAACCACGGCGTCGGGCGCGTGTTCGACCTGTTCGGCGGCCTGCTCGGCCAGAAGAACCCGGACCTGCTCAACGCTGCCGGCTTCTCGTCCTCGCCGCACTTCATGTACTCCGGGACCTACGGGGAGGGCGAGCGCAAGGGGGAGTGGTTCCAGCTCTACTCGATCGGCTTCGGCGGCATCCCCGGCCGGCCGATCGGCGACGGGCCCGACGGCCACTCGCTGTGGCCGTCCTTCGTCAACATTCCCTGCGAGTACCTCGAGAGCTACTACCCGCTGCGGGTGGAGCGCTGGGAGACGATCCCGGACACCGGCGGCGCGGGCCTTAACCGCGGCGGGAACGGCGTCGACGTCGCCTACCGCTTCCTCGAGGCCGGCACGATCGCCATCCATGACGACCGCTGGCTGACGTACCCGTGGGGCGTCAACGGCGGGACGCCGGGCGCGCGCGGCCGCAAGTGGCTCGACCGGGCCGACGGCACCACCCAGGTGCTGCCGAGCAAGGTGCACGACGTCCCAGTGCTGCCTGGCGACGTCCTGCACTTCGTCACCTGGGGCGGCGGCGGCTGGGGTGACCCGCTCGCCCGCGACCCCGAGCTGGTCGCGCTGGAGGTGCGGCGCGGGCTGGTGAGCGCGGACGGCGCCGCCCGTTACGGCGTCGTCTGCGACGAGCGCGGGACCGTGGACGAGGCCGCGACCGCTTCGCTGCGCGAGCGGATGCGGGCCGACCGGCCGGCGCAGCTGCCGACCTTCGACATGGGTCCGCCGATCGAGGAGATCCTGGCCCGCGCGCTCGAGGAGACCGGACTGCCCGCGCCCACCGCGCCCAGGCCGCTGTGACCAGGCCGGTGGAGTTGACCGAGGACTACACCTCCGCCGGCTTCGGACGCGCCCTGCCGCCCGGCCAGCGGCCGGCGCTGATTCTGGTCGACCTGGTCGAGGCGTACTTCAACCCCGAGGCCGAGCTCTACATGGGGACCGACGAGTGCCTGGCCTCGGCGTCCCGCGTGCTTGCGGCAGCGCGGGAGGCCGGCATCCCGGTCATCCACACCAAGGTCAGCTTCGCGGCCGGCGGCGTTGACGGAGGGCCGTTCTTCAAGAAGATCGCGGCGCTGCGGCACTTCGTCGGCGAGGGGCCGCTGGGCGCGATCCGCCCCGAGGTCGCCCCGCTGCCCGAGGAGGTCGTCATCACCAAGCAGTACGCCAGCGCGTTCTTCGGGACGTCGTTGTCCTCGACGCTGAACGGGCTCGGCGTCGACACGCTGCTCATCGTCGGCGTCAGCACCAGCGGCTGCATCCGGGCCACGGCTGTCGACACCATCCAGAACGGCTACGTGCCGCTCGTGGTCCGCGACGCCGTCGGCGACCGCGACCCGAAGCCGCACGAGGCCAACCTGTTCGACCTGCAGGCGAAGTACGCGGAGGTGGTCAGCGAGCAGACGGCCCTGGAGTACCTCGCCAGGATCCGGTCGGCATGACGGCCGCGAGCCGGGACGCCGGCGTCCGCGAGCCGGTGTCGTCGCCCGAGCCGCCCCGTCGCCGCGATGCAGCCGGCGCGCTGCGCAACGGCGCCGAGCGCTACGGCGTGGTCGTCGCCTGGATCGTCGTCATCATCGTCTTCTCGGTGCTGCGTCCGGACACGTTCGCCACGTCGTCGACGGTGCGGCTGATCCTGAGCACGCAGACGGTCGTGCTGCTCGCGACGCTGGGGCTCATGCTCTCCCTCGCCGTGGGGGAGTACGACCTGTCGATCGGCGCCGTGGTCGGCTTTGGCGGGACCCTGATGGCCGTGCTCAACGGCGTGCAGGGCTGGTCGCCGGTCGTTGCGGTGCTGGCGACGATCGGAGTGTGCCTGCTGTTCGGGCTGCTCAACGCGGTCCTGTCCGTCTACGTCGGCGTGCAGTCCATCATCGTCACGCTCGGCACCGGCACGATCCTGTCGGGCATCACGCTGGCGGTCGCCGAATCTCGGGTGGTCACGGGTATCTCGCGCAACGTCGTCACCCTCATGACCGACCCGCTCGTGTTCGGCATCCCGACGCCGTTCTTCGGGGGCGTCCTACTCTGCGCGGGGTTGTGGTTCGTCCTGCAGCACACGCCGCTCGGCCGGCGGATGGTCTTCGTCGCTGAGAACCGCGAGGTGGCGCGGTTGGCCGGCCTGCGCGTCAAGCGCATCCGCGCCGGGGCGCTGATCGCGACCGCCACCCTCGGCGGCATCGCGGGCATCGTCCTGGCCGGCACCAACGGCGCCGCGAATCCGCAAGCGGGGTCGTCGTACCTGCTCCCGGCTTTCGCCGCCGCCTTCCTCGGCTCCACCGCCATCATCCCCGGCCGCTTCAACGCCTGGGGCTCGTTCGTCGCCGTCTACTTCCTGGTCACCGGCATCACCGGCCTTCAGTACCTCGGCTACGCCGGCTGGCCCGAACAGGTCTTCTACGGCAGCTCGCTCGTCGTCGCCGTCACCCTCAGCCACCTCGCCGGTCGACGGCGCCTGTCGGGTGTGACTTGAATCCCGCACCACCCGCACATCGCTCGTCCTCGCGCCGACCGGTAGCGAGTCCCACTCAGCACCAGGAGCACTCATGACCCGCCTCCCGACCCGGCGTAGCGCCGCCGTCAGTGCCGTCACCCTCCTGCTGGCCCTGGGGCTGGCGGCGTGCGGCAGCGACGAGGACACCGCCTCTCCGACGACCGGCTCGACCTCCGGCACCGCACCCACTGCGGCCGACGGTGCCGCCGGGCTCGAGGAGGCCACGGAGATCGTCGATCAGTTCCGGCAGCCACCCCAGTGGCAGGGGCCGGAGGAGCCAGTCGACATCAGCGGCCTGGCCGGCAAGCGCGTCGTCTACATCAGCGTCAACGACGGCATTCCCGTCCTGAACTACTGGTCCAGCCGTCTGAAGGAGCTGCTCGCCGAATTCGGCGACGTCGACATGCAGGTCGTCGACGCCAAGGGCTCGGTCGACACGGCCAACCAGGGCTTCCAGCAGGCGATCGCGACGCAGGCCGACGCCGTTGTCATCCAGGCCCTGCCCGCCTCGCTGTTCAGCGCGCAGATCCAGCAGGCCCAGGCCGCCGGCATCAAGGTCATCACGGCCAACACCGGCATCCCCGGTGACCTGTCCGGCGGACAGGACGCGGAGGTCTCCTTCGACTACGAGCAGGTCGGCCGGCTCATCGGGGCGTGGATGGTCGCGGACTCCGAAGGCGAGGGCCAGGGCTTGGTCATCAGCTCCGATGACGTCCCTGCGTCGCAGGCGCAGGCGCAGGGCACGATCTCCGAGGTCGAGCGGCTGTGTCCCGCCTGCGACGTGAAGCTGGAGGACGTCCAGATCCCGCAGTGGGAGTCGTCCATCCCGACGCTGTTCCAGACCACCGTCAACAGCGAGCCTGACCGCAAGTACCTGCTGCCGCTGTACGACGGCCAGGCGCTGCCCGGTCTCGGTGCGCTGCGCACCGCTGGTGCGCAGGACGTGAAGGTCGGGGCGTTCAACGCCACGCCCGGCATCGTCGAGCAGCTCAAGGACTCGTCGAGCCCGCTGAAGCTCGACGTCGGAGGCCAGAACGAGTGGTGGGCCTACGCCGCGGCCGATCAGATCTTCCGGGTCCTGTCCGACATGGAGCCGGTCGAGAACTACAACATCGGCCTCCGCATCTTCGACACCTCCAACGCCGACCTCATCGAGGGCGACGACGAGTTCGCCTGGTACGACTCCCCGGACTACTCCACCGAGTTCCCGGCCCTATGGGGGGCGTCCTGACCGCTGGGTCGGAGCCGGAGACCGTGCCGGCTCCGACCCTGGTCGCCACCGGGCTCTCCAAGCGCTTCAGCGGAGTGCCTGTCCTGCAGGACGTCTCGATCCAGCTGTCCCGGGGCGAGGTCGTCGGGCTGATCGGCCAGAACGGCTGCGGCAAGTCGACCCTCATCAAGATCCTGTCCGGCTACCACTCGCCCGAGTCCGGCGCGCAGGTGCGCATGGGCGGTCAGGACGTCACGTCCCACCTGGGCGCCGGCCCGGCCCGCACGGGCATGGCGTTCATCCACCAGGACCTGGCCCTGATCCCGTCGATGACCATCCTGGAGAACCTGCGCATCGCCCGGTTCACCACCGGGTTCGCGCGGCGCATCCGGTGGCGGGAGGAGCGCGAGCAGGTGCGGGCCACGCTGCGGCAGGTGGGGCTCGACGTCTCGCCCGACGCGTGCGTCGGCGACCTGTCGGTGACCGAGCGGGGCCTCGTGGCCATCGCCCGGGGTCTCGCCGAGACCTCGCTGCAGGGCGGGCATGCCCGGGGAGAGGCGCGTGCCGAGGAGCACCTGCTCGTGCTGGACGAGCCGACCGCCTACCTGCCCCGGGAGGGGGTCGAGCGGCTCTTCGGCGTGGTGCGCGGGCTGTGCGCCCAGGGTGTCAGCGTGCTGTTCGTGTCGCACCGGCTCGACGAAGTCATCGAGCACTGCGACCGGGCGGTCGTCCTGCGCAACGGTAGGCAGGTCGCCGACGTGCCGGTGCAGGACAAGTCCGAGCGTGACCTGGTCGAGCTGATGCTCGGCCGCCCGGCCGAGCAGATGTACCCGAAAGCAGGGGCGCCCCGGCGCGTCGAGCCGTCGCTGTCGGTGCGGGGCCTGACGGGCGAGCACGCTCGTGGGCTGTCCTTCGAGGCTGGCCGTGGCGAGATCGTCGGCTTCGTCGGCCTTCCCGGCGGCGGGTACGACGAGCTGCCCTACCTGCTCACCGGTGCGCTGCGCTGCTCGTCGGGCGATGTCGTGCTCGAGGGCAAGCACCTCGACGCCTCGTGCCTGACGCCGGAGCTCGCGGTCAAGGCCGGGATGGTGCTGCTGCCGGCGGACCGCAAGGGCGCCAGCGGGGCGATCGGCGTCGACGTGCAGGACAACATGACCCTGCCGACGTTGAACAGCTACGCCAGCTCGCGCGTGGTGCTGCGCGGCGGCCGGGAGCGGCGCGCCGTCGCCGGTGAGCTCGAACGCTTCGACGTGCGGCCGCGCCGAGGCGATGTTCCGCTCGCATCGCTCAGCGGTGGCAACCAGCAGAAGGTGCTGCTGGCCAAGTGGCTGCTCGCCGCGCCGCGCGTGCTCGCGCTGCACGAGCCGACGCAGGGCGTCGACGTCGGGGCCAAGCGCGACGTCTTCGCGCACCTGGCCCGGCTCGCACACAACGGCGCCGTGGTCCTCATCTCCAGCGTGGAGTACGAGGACCTGGCGCACCTGTGCACGCGCGTGCACGTGGTGCGCGACGGCGTCGTCATCCGCACCCTCGAGCGGGAGGCGCTCACCGCACACGCCGTCGCTGCTGCCGTCTACGACGCGCCGGAGGCCGTGGCATGACCGGACGGACCCTCGTGCAGAAGCTGTGGGACGCGCACGTCGTGCGGCAGGAGGAGGGCCAGCCGGACCTGCTCTTCGTCGACCTGCATCTGGTGCACGAGGTGTCCAGCCCGCAGGCGTTTGACGGGCTGCGGGCTGCCGGTCGCCGCGTCCGGCGTCCGGACCTGACGCTCGCCACGGAGGACCATGACGTCCCGACCGACGGCCTGGGCCTGCGAGATCCCCTGGGAAGAGCCCAGATCCATGCGCTACGGCGCAACTGCGAGGAGTTCGGGCTGCGCCTGCACCCGCAGGGGTCGGCCGGGCAGGGCATCGTCCACGTGATCGGGCCCGCCCTCGGCCTGACCCAGCCGGGGCTGCTCGTAGTCTGCGGTGACTCCCACACGAGCACCCACGGCGCCCTGGGCGCCCTCGGCATCGGCATCGGCACGAGCGAGGTCGAGCACGTGCTCGCGACGCAGACGCTGGCGCTTCCCCGGCCGCGGACCCTCGCCGTCGAGGTGTCCGGTCGGCTGCCGGAGGGCTCTAGCGCCAAGGACCTCGTGCTGGCGCTCATCGCGCAGGTCGGGACCGGCGGCGGCCAGGGCCACCTCGCGGAGTACCGCGGAGAGGGGGTGCGGGCGCTTTCGGTGGAGGCCCGCATGACGCTGTGCAACATGTCGGTCGAGTGGGGCGCGCGAGCCGGCGTCGTCGCTCCCGACGAGACCACGCTGGCCTACGTGCGGGGCCGCGAGCACGCGCCTCAGGGAGGGGCGTGGGACGCGGCCGTCGAGGCGTGGTCGCAGCTGCGGACCGATGACGACGCGGTGTTCGACCGCGTCGTGCGCGTCGACGCCTCGACGGTCGCCCCCCACGTCACGTGGGGCACCAACCCCGGCCAGGCACTGCCGCTGACGGCGACGGTCCCGGACCCCGATGCCCTGCCCGAGGGCCAGCGGGACGCCGCCCGGCGCGCGCTCGAGTACATGGGCCTGGAGCCCGGCCGGCCGCTGCGCGACATCGCCGTGGACACGGTCTTTATCGGCTCGTGCACGAACGGCCGGATCGAGGACCTGCGTGCCGCAGCCGAGGTGCTTCGCGACCGGGCGATCGACCCTTCCGTTGCCGTGCTGGTCGTGCCGGGCTCCACCGGCGTGAAGCTCCAGGCCGAGGCGGAGGGGCTGGACGAGGTGTTCCGCCGGGCCGGCGCCCAGTGGCGCGACGCCGGCTGCTCGATGTGCCTGGGGATGAACTCCGACGTGCTCGGACCCGGCCGGCGCAGCGCGTCCACCTCCAACCGGAACTTCGAGGGGCGCCAGGGCCCGCGGGCCCGAACCCACCTCGTCTCGCCGGCGGTCGCCGCGGCAACGGCGGTGCGCGGCCGGCTCAGCGCGCCGACCGACCTCGAGGATCCCTGAGGCTCAGCCCGTCCGGCAGGTCCGCAGGGCGCACAGCCCCGGCGTCCGACGGGCAAGGGCCAGCGCGCCGCGCAGGGCCTCCTCGGTCGACGCCGTGACCGTGGCGATGACGTCGTACGCGCCGGTGGTCATGACCGCGTCGGTCACACCCGGCACCGCTGTCAGGTAGTCGGTTGCCTCCCGGGCACGGCCGGGGTCGATCTGGAAGAGCACGTGCGCCCGGGCGTCCTGCATGCCGCACCTCCGTCGTCGGTGCCCCGCAGCCTGACCGCCGCACGTGTCCGGCGCGTTGCGGCGTTGTCACGTCCGCTGACCAGTCCTACGTTCGCGGCATGTGCCGCAGCATCAAGACCCTCCGCCCGCCCTACACCGAGGACGTCGGCCCGGACGACGTGCGGGCGGCGGCACTCCAGTACGTCCGCAAGGTGGTCGGTGTGCGCACCCCCGCCGCGCACAACCAGGCCGCGTTCGACGCATCTGTCGACGAGATCACCGTCGCGACCCAGGCGCTGCTGCGCGACGTGGTCGTGCGGGCCGGTCAGGGTCGTACTGTCCGAGGATGACAGACACCAGAGACCTCGACGTCGTCGTCTTCGGCGCGACCGGCTTCGTGGGGCGGCTGCTGGCGGCCCACCTGGCAGCGGCGGCTCCCGAGGGGGTGCGCATCGGGCTGGCCGGGCGCTCCCTCGAGCGCCTCGAGCGGGTGCGCGCGGACCTGCCCGCCCGGGCCGCCGACTGGCCGCTGCTCGTGGCCGACGTGCAGCAGCCGGAGACCCTCGCCGCGCTCGTCGGGCGCACCCGCGTCGTCGCCACCACCGTCGGCCCCTACCAGCGGTACGGCCTGCCACTGGTCGCGGCCTGCGCGACCGCCGGCACCGACTACGTGGACCTCACCGGTGAGGTGCTCTTCGTCCGGCAGAGCATCGACCGCTACCACGACGCGGCGGTCGCGTCGGGAGCGCGCATCGTGCACTCGTGCGGTTTCGACTCCGTCCCGTCCGACCTCGGTGTGCTGCTGTGTGCCGAGGCCGCCACCGAGGCAGGTGCAGGCGAGCTGCAGGACACGGTCCTGCACATGGTGTCGGCCAAGGGCGGCGTCAGCGGCGGCACGATCGACTCGATGCGTGCGCAGCTGGAGGCTGCGGGGGCCGACCCGGCGCTCAGGAAGGTCGTCGACGACCCGTACTCCCTCAGCCCGGACCGGGCGGCCGAGCCCGATCTGGGTGATGAGCGCGACCGGCTCACGGCCACCCTCGACCCCGACCTCGGGCGGTGGACCGCACCCTTCGTCATGGGGCCCTTCAACACCCGGATCGTTCGGCGCAGCAACGCACTGACCGGCTGGGCGTACGGCCGGCGCTTCCGCTACCGCGAGGTCATGGGCGTGGGGAGCAGCCCTCTCGCGCCGCTGCTCGCGGGCAGCGTCGCCGTCGGCCTCGGGGTCGGGATGGCCGGCATGGCCTTCGCGCCGACCCGCAAGCTGCTGGACCGCTTCCTGCCCGCGCCGGGGGAGGGACCGAGCCAGAAGGCCCGTGACAGCGGGCACTTCCGCGTCGAGGTCGTCGCACGGACCTCGACAGGCGCACGCTTCACGAGCACGGTCGCGGCGAAGGGCGACCCGGGCTACGCCGCCACAGCGGTGATGCAGGGCGAGAGCGCGCTGTGCCTCGCGATCGACCGTGACCGGCTGCCGGACCGCGCGGGCGTGCTGACCCCCGCCACGGCGATGGGCCCGGCGCTGGCCGATCGGCTGCGCGCCCAGGGATTCGAGCTCAGCGTCCGGCGCGACGACTGACCGGAGCGACCGCGTCCTGCGGACCGTGCACCAGCTCCTCGACGACCATCGCGTCGCCGGCGGCAGGGGAGACCCCGCGGCGCCGGAAGACCCACGCGACGCCGTAGACCGCCACGGCGGCGTAGGCCCAGCCGAAGAACGCGTCCACGATGTAGTGCTCGCCACCGTAGGTGAGCGTGAAGGTCATCGCGAGGATGTAGAGGACGAGCAGGACCCGGGTCAGGGGACGCACCAGCTGCCAGGTGAACAGCAGCACCATCGCGGGCACGCCGGAGTGCAGCGAAGGGATCGCCGCGACCGCGTTGGCGTAGGCCTCGCCCCGGGCGACGGCGGAGCGGATGGTGCCTACCCCGGTGGCTTGCAGGGTCTCGCTGGTGACGCGCGCGACCTCGGGCAGGTAGCCGTTCAGCCCGGCCATCCACGGCGGCGCAGCGGGGAAGGCGGCGTAGGTCGCCAGCGTCAGCAGGGTCAGGACGACCAGCGTCCAGACGTAGCGGCGGAACAGGTCGTAGCGGGTGGTCCACAGCGCCACGGCCAGCGCCATCGGGATGAGGAAGTGCGACATGTACACCGGGACGATGACGGCGTCGTACCACTGCACGTCGCCCGCGACGTAGAGCTTGTCCTGCAGCCAGACGGTCGGCACCTGGCCGCCGGTGAACCACCCGAAGAGGATCTCGTCGGCGCGCAGCTGAGGCAGGACGTGCGCGAAGTCGGTGCGGGTGCCCGCCTCGTCGCGGATCAGCTCAGGCAGGTCGAACAAGCGGGCGCCGACCTCGTCGGCAGCGCCGCGCAGCAGGTCGTAGAGGAACAGCACGCCGATGAGCGGCAGCCAGTCGTGGACCACCGAGCGCCACCAGGTGCGCCACTCGCCTCCGCAGGCCGCGAGGAGCAGGAGCAGCACCCAGGCGGTAATGACGTCGCGACCGGTCGGGAAGCCGAACGGGATCGACACGACGACGAACAGCACACCGACGGCGAGGAACCAGCGGCGACGGCGGGCCTTGGCCTCGGGCGAGATCGCCTGCCACGGGGACAGCGGACGGACCCTGGTCGAGCTCTCCGCCGAGCCCTCCACCGCGCCCGCCGCCGTGTCCGTCACGTGTCCTCCTGCCGTCGCTCAAGCGTACGGGCGGTCAACGGCCGGGATCGCGCGAGCGTGCCGCCGCTAGAGTCGGGCCCATGACCGAGGCCCCTGCCGAGCGCGCGGCGTACGACCCCCAGGCGGTCCAGGACCGCTGGCTGCCGGTGTGGGACCGGCTCGACCTCTACCGCGCCGGCCGGCGCGAGGGAGCGCCCAAGAAGTACGTGCTGGACATGTTCCCCTATCCCAGCGGCGACCTGCACATGGGCCACGCCGAGGCGTACGGGCTGTGCGACGTGCTGGCGCGCTACTGGATGCGGCGCGGCTTCGATGTGATGCACCCCATCGGCTGGGACTCCTTCGGGCTGCCCGCCGAGAACGCCGCCATCAAGCGCGACGAGCACCCGGCGACCTACACCTACGCCAACATCGAGACCCAGGCGGCGTCGTTCCGCCGCTACGCGATCAGCTTCGACTGGACCCGGCGGCTGCACACCAGCGACCCGGAGTACTACCGCTGGACGCAGTGGCTGTTCCTGCGCTTGCGCGAGCGCGGGCTCGCCTACCGCAAGTCCTCTGCCGTCAACTGGTGCCCGAAGGACCAGACCGTGCTGGCCAACGAGCAGGTGGTGCAGGGGGCCTGCGAGCGCTGTGGGACGCAGGTCACCAAGCGCGAGCTGACCCAGTGGTTCTTCAAGGTCACCGACTACGCCGACCGGCTGCTCGACGACATGGAGCAGCTGCGCGACAGCTGGCCGCCGCGGGTGCTGAAGATGCAGGAGAACTGGATCGGCCGGTCGCAGGGCGCCCACGTCGACTTCTCGGTCGGGGAGAGCACGGTCACCGTCTTCACCACCCGGCCGGACACGCTGTACGGCGCGACCTTCTTCGTGGTGGCCGCCGACGCGCCGCTGGCTCTGGAGCTGTGCGCGGCCGACCGCCGCGCGGCGCTCGAGGCCTACCGCGACGACGTACGCAAGCTGTCAGACATCGACCGGCAGGCCACCGACCGGGAGAAGACCGGTGTCGACCTCGGCGTGACGGCGCTCAACCCGGTGACCGGCGAGCAGATCCCCGTCTACGCCGCTGACTACGTCCTGGCCGACTACGGCACCGGCGCCATCATGGCCGTGCCCGCCCACGACCAGCGGGACCTGGACTTCGCCCGAGCCTTCGGGTTGCCGGTGCGCGTGGTCGTCGACACCGGCGCGGAGGACCCCGCAGTCACGGGCACCGCGACGTCGGGTGACGGCGTGCTGGTGAACAGCGGTCCGTACGACGGGCTCGCCAAGGACGAGGCCATCACGAAGGTCGTCGCCGACCTGGAGTCGCGCGGCGGGGGCAAGGGCGCGATCAACTACCGCCTGCGCGACTGGCTGATCTCCAGGCAGCGGTTCTGGGGCCCGCCTATCCCGATCGTGCACTGCGACGGCTGTGGGGAGGTCGCGGTCCCGGACGACCAGCTGCCCGTCGAGCTGCCCGATCTGCGCGGTGCGGCCCTCAAGCCGGCAGGCACCTCGCCGCTCGGTGCGGCCGAGGACTGGGTCGCGACCACCTGCCCGTCCTGCGGTGGGGCAGCGACCCGCGACACCGACACGATGGACACCTTCGTCGACTCGTCCTGGTACTTCCTCCGGTTCTGCTCTCCCGACTACACGCAGGGTCCGTTCGACCCCGAGGCCGTGCGCGCGTGGATGCCGGTCGCGCAGTACGTCGGTGGCGTCGAGCACGCGATCCTGCACCTGCTCTACTCGCGCTTCTTCACCAAGGTGCTGCATGACATGGGGATGCTCGACGTGGTCGAGCCGTTCGCCGCGCTGATGAACCAGGGTCAGGTCATCAACGGCGGCCAGGCCATGAGCAAGTCCAAGCCCGAGTCGATGGTCGACCTGGGCGACCAGCTCGCGTCCTTCGGCGTCGACGCGGTGCGCCTGACGATGGTGTTCGCCGGTCCGCCTGAGGACGACATCGACTGGGCCGACGTCTCGCCCTCGGGGTCGGTGAAGTACCTCGCCCGCGTGGCGCGGCTGTCAGAGGACGTCGCGCTGCTCGCCCCCGCGGACCGCCGCGACGCCGACGTCGACAGGGCTGTGGCCCGCAACGTCGACGACGTCACCCGGCTGCTCGAGGCGCAGCGGCTCAACGTCGCCGTGGCGCGGCTCATGGAGCTGACGAACGCACTGCGCAAGGCGACCGACCTGCCCGAGCCGGGCGTCGCCTCGCTGCGCGACGGCGTGGAGGCACTCGCGGTGATGCTCGGCTGCTTCGTGCCCTACACCGCCGAAGAGGTCTGGTCGCGTCTCGGCCATGACGTCGAGGCGGGTGACTCGGTGCACGACACCGCCTGGCCCGAAGCCGATCCCGCACTGCTCGTGCTGGAGTCCGTGACCTGCGTGGTGCAGGTGCAGGGCAAGGTGCGCGACCGGCTCGAGGTCGCACCCGGCATCTCTGAGGACGAGCTGCGCGCGCTCGCGCTCGCCTCCGACGGCGTGGTCAAGGCGCTCGACGGGCGCGAGGTGCGAACGGTGGTCGTGCGGGCGCCCAAGCTCGTCAACGTCGTCCCCGCCTGACAGGGCGGGTGCAGGGCGACCGCCCTCGCTAACCTGCGCTGCATGGGCGTCGCCGTGGTCACCGACAGCACCGCCTACCTGCCCCCCGGCGTCGCCGACGAGTACGGCGTCTCGGAGGTGCCGCTGCACGTCGTGCTCGGTGCGCGGACCGGCAGGGAGGGGCTCGAGGTCGCGCCTCGGGACGTGGCCAACGCGCTGTCCGAGCGGCGCCTGCAGGTGTCCACCTCGCGCCCGACGCCCGGCGAGTTCGCCACGGCCTACCGGTCTCTCGGCGTCGACTGCGTCGTGTCGGTGCATCTTTCGGCCGAGCTGTCCGGCACGTGGGAGGCCGCGGTGCTGGCGGCTCAGGAGGTCGCGGCCGACGGCATCGAGGTGCGTGTCGTCGACAGCCGGCTGCTGGCGATGGGGCTCGGCTTCGCCGTGCTGGCGGCGGCGAAGAGCGCGCGCGAGGGCGGGTCCCCAGAAGTGGTGGAGCGCGCGGCGGTGGAGGCCGCCGCGCGCACCGACATGCTCTTCTACGTCGACACCCTCGAGCACCTGCGCCGCGGCGGGCGGATCGGCGCCGCGGCTGCCCTGGTCGGCACCGCGCTGGCCGTGAAGCCGCTGCTGCACGTCGTCGAGGGCCGGATCGCGCCGTTGGAGAAGGTGCGGACGGCGTCCAAGGCGCTCGCCCGACTCGAGGACCTCGCCGTGCAGCGCGCCGGCGACGGGGAGGTCGACGTGGCGGTGCAGCACCTCGCCGCCGAGCACAAGGCGGTCGAGCTCGGCGCCCGGCTTCGCGAGCGGCTGCCGCACGTCGCGTCGCTGCACGTCTCCGAGGTGGGCGCGGTGGTCGGCGCGCACGTCGGTCCCGGGTTCCTCGGGGTCGTCGTCTCCCGCCGGTGACGCTGCTGCTGCTGCTGGCCGCGGCGGTCGGCTACCTCGTGGGTGCGGCCTCCCCGGCCACCCTGCTCGCGCGCCGGGCGGGGGTGGACCTGCGCGCCGTCGGCTCGGGTAACCCGGGGGCCACGAACACGGCCCGGGCGCTCGGTCGACGCGCCGGGCTGGTGGTGGCCGTGCTCGACGTGGGAAAGGGGCTGCTGCCCGCCGCCGGCTTCGGGCTGGTCGACCACCGGGCCGGTCTCGTCGCGGGAGTGGCCGCCGTGCTCGGCCACGTGACGTCGCCGTTCCTGCGCGGCCGGGGCGGCAAGGGGGTGGCCACCGCGGCCGGGGCGATCCTCGGGTCGCATCCGCTGTGGGCGCCCGTCGTGCTGCTGACCTGGGTGCTCGTGCTGGTCGTTGCTCGGTGGACCGCGCTGGCCTCGGTGTCGGCGGCGCTCGCCGTGCTCGTCGTCGCGCTGGCCGCTCGCGAGGACGTCGTGTGGGCCGCGACGCTGGCCGCCGTCGTGCTCGTGCGGCACCAGCCCAACGTGCGGCGCATGATGGAGGACCGCCGGGCCCGGTAGGCCGTCGTCCACAGCGGGCGGCAGCGCTCCACAGACCCGCATCGCGGGCCTGCCCTGCCGTCAGGGCCTGCCTAGCGTTCGACCGGTGCTGCTCCGCCCCCGCCCCGACGGCTCGGTGTCCGCCGACCGCGTCGCCGGGTTGCTGCCGCCCGTCGACGGCGGCTGGGTGCCACCGGCCGAGGCCGAGCCGGAGCCGGAGCCCTCGGACGACGACGTGCCGCCGACCCGGTCCTGGGACGGGGGGCGGCACGCCCCGGTCGCCGAGCGCTGGCGGCTCGACCCCGGCCGCGGCGGCGTCGTCGCCCTGCTCGCCGTCGCCCTCGTCGCGGCGCTCGTGGCCGGTGCCGTGGTGCTGCGCGGGCGCCCGCAGGAGGTGGCCGTCCCGGTCGTCGAGGCCACGGGGGTGCCGTTGCCCGGGACGAGCGGGCCGCCGCCGGCCGGGGCCTCGGAGGTGGTGGTCTCGGTCGGCGGGGAGGTGCGGACGCCGGGGCTGGTGCGGCTGCCGGCCGGGAGCCGGGTCGACGACGCCGTGCGCGCCGCGGGAGGCCCGGTCGATCCCGCAGCAACCGGCCTGCTGAACCTCGCCCGCGTGCTCGTGGACGGCGAGCAGGTGCTGGTCGGGGTGGAGCTCCCCGAGGCGGCGGCTTCGGGGGCCGGGCCGCAGGCCGGCGGACTGCTTGACCTCAACCTGGCGTCGGCCTCCGACCTCGACGCCTTGCCCGGGATCGGCCCGGTCCTGGCCCAGCGGATCGTCGACTGGCGCGCCGAGAACGGCCGCTTCGCCAGCGTCGACCAGCTGCGCGAGGTGACCGGCATCGGCGAGAGCAAGTACGAGGACCTCCGCGAGAAGGTCGTGGTCTGACGTGCCGCTCCTGCCGGCCGCAGGCGAACAGCTCGACCTGCGCCTGGTGCCCGGTGCGCTGGCCGCCTGGCTGGTGGCCTGGCAGGGCCGGCTGCTCCCGAGCGGCCTGCTGCTGGCCGGGGGTCTGCTCGCGGCGGTGCTGGCCGGCGCACTGCTGCTGTCCCGCCGGGGCGGCCGGGTGCTGGTGGCTGCGGCGGCGTGCGGGTGCGCGGCCGCGGCCGCGGTCGTCACCTCGCTGCACACCGGATCGCGCAGCACCGGTCCGCTGGCCGCGCTCGCCGCGCGCGAGGCCGCGGTGCGGGTCGAGGCGGTGCTCGTCGACGACCCCCGCCGGGCCCTGACCCCGGCCGGCCCCGGGCGGGAGCCGCTCGTCGTGACGCGGGTGCGCCTGGAGCTGGTGACCGCCGCGGGGCGCAGCCTGGCCCTTCGGGCGCCGGCGGTGGTGCTGAGCAGCGAGCCGGCCTGGCTCGCGCTGCTGCCCAGCCAGCGGGTGGCGGTCGAAGGCAGGCTGCGGCCCGCCGAGCGGGGCGACGACGTGGCCGCGGTCGTCTCGGGCCGCGGGCCCCCGGTCGTGCTCAGCGGCCCGAGCGCCGTCCAGCGGGTGGCCGGGCACCTGCGCGCCGGGCTGCGCTCTGCCGTCGAGCCCCTGCCCGACGCCGAGCAGGGGCTGCTGCCCGGGCTCGTCGTGGGCGACGTCAGCCGGCTGGACCCGCAGGTCCGCGAGCACTTCCGCGTCGTCGGGTTGACGCACCTGACCGCCGTGTCGGGGACGAACGTGGCCATCGTGACCGGCGCGGTCCTGCTGCTCAGCCGGCGTCTGCGCGTCGGGCTGCGCGCGAGTCCGGTGCTCGCCGGGGTGGCCCTCGTCGGCTTCGTCGTGCTCGCCCGGCCCTCGCCGAGCGTGCTGCGCGCGGCGGTGATGGGCGTCGTGGGGCTGATCGCGCTGTCCTCCGGCACCCGCAAGGCGGCCATGCCCGCGCTGGCGACGGCGGTGCTGGTGCTGGTGCTGGCCGACCCCGACCTCGCCGCGACGCCCGGCTTCGCCCTGTCGGTGCTGGCGACCGGCGGCCTGCTCGTGCTGGCCCCGTCGTGGACGGCCGCTCTCTCGCGCCGGATGCCGACGTGGCTGGCTGCGGCGGTGGCCGTGCCGGCGGCGGCCCAGGTGGCCTGCGGCCCGGTCGTCGTGGCGATCAGCGCCCAGCTCGGCCTGCTGTCGGTGCCGGCGAACCTGCTGGCTGTGCCGGCCGTCGCACCTGCGACGGTGGCCGGGGTGGGTGCGGCGCTGCTCGCGCCGGTCTGGCTGCCGGCCGCGCAGGCCGTCGCGTGGCTCGGCTGGCTGCCGACGGCCTGGCTGGTCCTGGTGGCCCGGTCCGGCGCCGCGGTGCCGGGTGCGGCCCTGCCCTGGCCCGAGGGTGCGTCGGGCGCACTTCTCCTGGCTGCGCTGACCGCGCTCGGCTGGCTGGCCGTGGTGCGCCGGCGGTGGCGCCGCGGGCTCGTCGCCGCCGTCACGGGGGTGGCCGTCACGACCGGGGGGCTGTCCGTGGCCCGGCCGGCCTGGCCGCCGCCGGGCTGGTTCCTCGTCGTCTGCGACGTCGGGCAGGGCGACGCCGTCGTGCTCGACGCGGGGCCCGGCAGCGCGGTGGTCGTCGACGCCGGGCCCGACCCCGCCGCGGTCGACGGCTGCCTGGACCGGCTCGGCGTCGACCGGGTGCCGATCGTGCTGCTGACCCACCTGCACGCCGACCACGTCGACGGGCTGCCCGGCGTGCTCGGCGGTCGCGAGGTCGGGCTGGTGCAGACCGGCCCGCTCGACGAGCCCGCCGAGCAGGGCGAGGGCGTTCGGGCGCAGGCGGCGGCCGCCGGCGTGCCGGTGCGGCGACCGGCGCTGGGGGAGCAGCGGACCGCCGGCAGCGTGCGGTGGACCGTGCTGGCCCCCGCGCGCCGCTTCGCCGGCACGAGCAGCGACCCGAACAACAGCTCGTTGGTGCTGCGGGTCGAGTCCGGCGGCACGGTCGTGCTGCTGACCGGCGACGTGGAGCCGGAGGCTCAGCGCGACCTGCTGCGCCTCGGTCACGACCTGCGGGCGGATGTGCTGAAGGTGCCGCACCACGGCAGCCGTCACCAGGAGCCGGCGTTCCTGGCGGCCGTCGACCCCGCGGTGGTGGTCACATCGGTCGGCGTCGACAACACCTACGGCCACCCGTCGGTGCCGTTGCTCGACGGCCTTGTCGCCGCGGGCGCCCAGTCGTTCCGCACCGACCTCGACGGCGACGTCGCGCTGGCCACCCGGGGCGGCCGGCTGGTGGTGGTGCCCCGTGGTTAGAGGACGATCATCGCCTTCAGCGTGCTGCGCCCGGCCATGTCGGCGTAGGCGGTCGGCACGTCGTCCAGGCCGTAAGAGCGGTCCAGCACCGGAGCCGGGTCGAGCGTGCCGGCCAGGACGTCGGCGAGCAGCTCGGGGATGTACGCCCGGGCCGGTGCGATCCCGCCGGCCAGGGTGATGTTGCGGCGGAAGATGGTGCCGAGCTGGAGCCCCTTCACCCCGGCGGGGACGCCGACGTAGCCGACCTTCCCCCCGTCGCGGGCCGAGCCGAGCGCGGTGTCGAGCGACTCCTGGTTGCCGACGCACTCCAGGACCGAGTCCGCGCCGCCGCCGGTCAGCTCACGGACCTGCGCCACGGCCTCGGCGCCGCGGACGGTGACGACGTCGGTTGCGCCGAAGCGGCGGGCCAAGGCCAGCCGGTCCTCGTGGTGGCCGAGCGCGATGATCCGGTCCGCGCCGAGCCGGGCGGCGGCGAGCACGCCGCACAGGCCGACCGCGCCGTCGCCGACGACGACGACGGTGCCGCCGGTCTCGACGCCCGCGGAGACTGCCGCGTGGTGGCCGGTCGGCAGGACGTCGGTCAGCGGCAGCACGCTCTGCAGGCGATCGTCACCGGCCAGGTCGGCCGGTAGGCGGACGAGGGTGCCGTCGGCCTGCGGTACGCGCACGGCCTCGCCCTGGCCGCCGTCGCCGGCCGGTCCGCCGAAGAAGCCGCCCCGCACGCAGGACGAGGGCAGCCCGCCACGGCAGTAGGCACAGCTGCCGCACGACCACGTGAACGGCGACAGGACCAGGTCGCCGACAGCCACGCTCGTCACGTCCGCACCCACCGCCTCGACAACGCCGAGGAACTCGTGCCCGATCCGGGTGCCGGCCTCCTTCGGCAGCCCGCCGCCGTACGGCCAGAGGTCCGAGCCGCACACGCAGGCGTGCGTCACGCGGACGACGGCGTCGCGGCTGGTCTGCACCTGCGGGTCTAGGACCTGCTCCACGCGGACGTCCTGGGGGCCGTGGAAGACGGTGGCGCGCACGGGGGCTCCTTCTGGCTCGGGGGACCCGCACCGTACGACGACCGCTCAGGGCGCCGCCCTGGCAGGTCACCCGCGTGGGACGATGGCGCGTGCCCGCCGACGTTCTCGTTCCGCTGACACTCGTGGTGGGGGACGAGGAGCTGCTCGTCGGTCGCGCGGTCTCCGCCGTCGTACGGGCGGCGCGCACGGCCGACCCCGACGCCGACGTCCGGGACCTCGTCGCCGGGGACGTCGAGCGCGGTGACCTCGACGACGCCCTGAGCCCGTCGTTGTTCGGCGAGCGCCGCGTCCTGGTCGTCCGCGCCGCCCAGGACCTCGGCAAGGACGTCGCCGCTGAGCTGCAGGCTTGCGCCGCCGACCTGCCCGACGACGTGCACCTCGTGGTCGTGCACGCCGGCGGCGCCAAGGGCAAGGCGCTGCTCACGGCGCTGACTGCGGCCAAGCCGCGCCGGGTCGACGCGCCGAAGGTGAGCAAGTTCGGCGAGCGGCGCGACTTCGTGCGGCGCGAGCTCAAGGCCGACGGCCGGCACGTGGACGAGGAGGCCGTCGCGGCCCTGCTCGAGGCGGTCGGCAACGACCTGCGCGAGCTGTCGTCGGCCGCCGCCCAGCTGCTCGCCGACACGCAGGGGCCGGTCACCGTCGAGACCGTCGCCCGCTACCACCGCGGCCGGGCCGAGAGCTCGGGCTTCACCGTCGCCGACCGGGCCGTCGACGGGGACCTCGCCGGCGCCCTCGAGCTGGCCAGGTGGGGGCAGAGCACCGGCCTCGCGCCGGTTCTGGTGACCAGCGCGCTGGCCAGCACGCTGCGCTCGATGGCGATGGTCGCCTCGGCCGGCCGGGTGCCCGCCCACCAGCTCGCCGGTCAGCTCGGGATGCCGCCCTGGAAGGTCGAGAAGACCCAGCGGCAGGCCCGCGGCTGGCGTCCGGAGGGCCTGTCGGCCGCTCTTTCGGCGGTCGCGCTCGCTGACGCCGACGTCAAGGGCGCCGCGGCCGACGCCGACTACGCCGTCGAGCGGGTGCTGCTGGCCGTGGTGGAGGCGCGCGGAGCCGGCCGGTGAAGCTGCCCGGCCGCCCCGGACCGCCGCACGAAGGATCGCCGCACGAAGGACCGCCGCACGAAGGACCGCCGCACGCGTCGCCGGCGCCGGCCAAGAAGCCGCTCTACCCACGGCTGCTGCGGCTCCAGCACATCAGCCCGAGCGCCTGGCAGCGCGCCGTGCTCGGCGAGGGGGCGCTCGGGGTGGGGGTGCTCCTGGCGATGGCCGACCTCGCGAGCGCGTGGAGCGTCGTCGTCCTGCCGGCCGCCGTCGCCGCCGTGGTCAAGGCGCACGACCTGCTTCAGGGTCGGCTCGAGCCCCGGCGCTGACGGGCGCACGAGCCCTGGCCCGTTCCTGGTGATCCACGTGAGATTGCGGGCGGAAAAGGGCGCCGGATCCACCCACGACGTCACGTGGATCACCGGAGATCGACGCCGCACGGATGATCGACGGCGGTAGGGGCGGGGGTCGTGGGCGTGTGGGTCCGGGAACGACGACGGCGCCGGCCCCTGAGGGGACCGGCGCCGTGCGTACGGAGGACTAGGAGCTGGTGCTGCTCAGCTGCGCGACCTTCTTGGCCATCGCGGACTTGCGGTTGGCAGCCTGGTTGGCGTGGATGACGCCCTTGCTGGCGGCCTTGTCGAGCATCTTGCTGGCGTCGCGCATAAGCGTCGTCGCCGCGGCGCTGTCGCCGGCGTCAGCGGCCGCGCGGTACTTGCGGATGGCCGTCTTGAGCGAGGACTTGACCGACTTGTTGCGCAGGCGCGCCTTCTCGTTGGTCTTGATGCGCTTGATCTGCGACTTGATGTTCGCCACGCTG
>JBBSLB010000007.1:0-27130 GCA_038255675.1 Mycobacteriales bacterium | reverse complement strand
CGCGATGAGGGTGGCTGGTAGCGCCAGCCGCCCGCGAGGGGGTAGACCCGCACCATGCGCCGCTCGCTCCTGCTCCTGCCCGCCCTGCTCGGCGTCCTGCTCGTCGCCGCGCCGGCCTCGGCGCAGGCGACCCTGCCGTCCCTGGCGGAGGTGGTCGACGAGCTCCGGGCCGACCAGGTCTACGTGGACCCGTCGGCCGACGTCGACGGCCTCCAGGAGGCCGACGTGCGCGATGCCGTCCTCAGCTCCGAGGTGCAGATCTACCTGGCCGTCGTGCCGGAGGCGGTCGCCGACGCCGAGGGGAGTCCGGCCGACCTGGTGCAGGCGCTCGGCGAGACGATCGGCGACTCCAACGCCGTCGTCCTGGTCATCACCGACCGCCCCGACGTCTACGCCGACAACGGGCGGGCCCTCGGTGCGCGGGGTGTCAACGCCGGCGAGGCAGCCCGGCTCACGAACGTGCAGGGCGACTTTGACGCGGGCAGCATCGCGACCTTCGTGCAGGACTTCGTTGCGGAGATCGACGCTCAGGCCACCGGCGGCGGCTCGTCCACCGGCGGCGGCTCGTCCTCCAGCGGCGCGAGCGGGCTGCTCCCGCTGCTGCTGGTCGGCGGGGCCGGTGTCGGCGGCTACGCGCTGCTGAAGTCCCGCCGCACCAAGCGCGAGAGCGCCCAGGGGCTGGAGGACGCCCGCGCCGACGTCGAGTCGCTCTACGGCCGGCTCGGCAGCGACGTGCAGCTGCTCTCGCCCGGCGACGACGCGATCGCCCGGCAGGCGCTGGCCGACGCCGCGGAGCGCTACAACGCCACCGGTGCGCTGATGGCCAAGGCCGACTCACTCGGTGAGTACGCCGCGGCCCGCCGCACTGCCGTCGAGGGCCTGAGCATGGCCCGCGTCGTGCGCGAGCGGCTCGGTCTCGACCCTGGTCCGGAGGTCGCGCTGCCGCCCGGCGAGGGGGCCCAGCTCGACGCCCCCACCACGGTGCAGGTCGGTGACGAGGAGTACGAAGGGACGCCGCGCTACGAGCCCGGCCGGCCGCACTACTACGAGGGCGGCTACTACGGAACCCAGCACGTGCCCGGCGGCTGGTACGCCACCCCGTTCTGGCAGACGATGATCCTGTCCAGCGTCCTCAACCGTGGCCACGGCGGCTACGGCCGGTCGTACGGGCGGGGCGGCGGCATGTTCGGCGGCGGCGGGATCACCGGCCGCGGCACGGGCTTCGGCGGCGGCGGTCGGCGCGGCGGCGGGAGCGGCTTCGGCGGCTTCGGCGGCGGCGGCGGCTGGGGCGGCGGCGGCGGACGGCGCGGCGGAGGCGGCGGCGGGGGCGGCTGGTGAGTGGTGGCGGGGCCCTGCTCTTCCTGCTGATGATCGTCATCGGTGCGATCTTCCTGGTCGGCATCCCGCTCAGCCGCAACGGCGCGGTCCGGCGCTCGCACGCGCCCGTCCCGTGGCAGCCGCGGCAGCCGTACGGCTGGGAGCCACCGCAGCAGCCGGTGCTGCCGGCGGTGACGGGCGCCGACGTGAGCTCGCTGCGCGACCGGCTCGGCCACGACGTGCGCAGCCTCGAGCCTGGCGACGACCCGGTTGCCCGGCAGGCGATGGCCGACGCCTCCGAGCGCTACGGCACGGCGAGCACCCTGCTCGAGCGGGCGAGCTCCGACGCGCAGCTTCGGACGGCGTGGCTGGCCGCCGTGGAGGGCCTGGCGGCGACGCAGACGGTCCGGCAGCGACGCGGGCTCGATCTCGGCCCGCCTGTCCCGACCTTGCCGACCGCCGGACCGGTCCTCACCCACCCCGCCCGCATCGACATCGACGGCCGCAGCCACCTGGGCTCGCCGTCCTACGAGCCCGGGCACCCGCACTGGTTCCCGGGCGGGCAGTACGGCGGCCGGCACGTCCCCGGCGGCTGGTACGACGTGCCGTTCTGGCCCAGCGCGCTGGTCCTCGGCGGGCTGGCCGGCTGGGCGCTGGGCGGCCTCGGCACCGGGATGGTCTACGGGGACGACCTCGGCGGCGACCTGGCCGCCGGTGACTGGGGCGGCTTCGGTGGCGGTGGTGGCGGCGACTGGGGCGGCGGCGGCGGCGACTGGGGCGGTGGTGACTGGGGCGGCGGCGGTGACGGAGGCGGCTTCGGGGGCTTCGGCGGTGGCGGCGACTGGGGCGGTGGCGGCGGGGGCTTCGACCTGGGCGGCGACTGGTAGCCCGCCCCGCCCCGCCCGACGTGAGTCCGCGCCCGACCCGCGTTGCGTCCGCTGTGCCACGCGGGGACGTCGTCCGGTGGAGCGGACGCGACACGCGGGCCGCGCGTCCACAGACCGGCAAGGGGGTGTGCGGGAGCGTCGGGGGCCCGGGGCAGGATGGCCGGCATGACGGTTCAGCTCGGCCTCGAGGGGATGCCCCGCCGGCTGTTCGCCTGCACGCCGTCGCGGCTCACGGCCTGGCTGGACTGCCCGCGTCGCTACCGGCTGACCTACCTCGACCGGCCGGCGCCCCCGCGCGGCGGTCTGTGGTCCCACAACACCGTCGGGGCGACCGTCCATCTTGCGCTGGCCCGCTGGTGGGCCGAGCCGCTCGACCGGCGCACCCCCGCCGTCGACGAGCGCGCGGCGACGGAGGTCGCATGAGCACGACCGACCCGGTTCCCGTCGTCCCCGGACGGGTCTTCCGCGGCTGGTTCGTGGTCGCCGGTGTCTTCTGCATGCTGCTGCTCACGGCGGGCCTGGGCTTCTACGGCCTGCCCGTCTACCTGCGCGCTCTGACCCAGGAGCAGGGCTTCTCGGTCGGGGCGGTCTCCGGCGCGACGGCGGTCTTCTTCCTCATCAGCGGCGTGGTCGGCATTCCGGTGGCCTCCTGGATGGCCAGGCACGACCCGCGCCCGCTCGTCGCCGCCGGCGCGGTCGTGTCCGGGCTGTCACTGGTGCTGCTGGGGCGGGTGACCGAGGTCTGGCAGGTCTACCTCGCCTACGCCCTGTTCGGCGCCGGCTTCGCGGCCTCCTCGCTCATCCCCGGCACGACGCTGGTCACCCGCTGGTTCGCCCGTCGCCGCTCGGTCGCGCTGTCCGTCGCCTCGACCGGGCTGTCCGCGGGCGGGGTGCTCATCACGCCGCTGATGGCCACCCTGGTGCGCGACGAGGGCTTGTCGGCGGTTGCGCCCTACCTCGGCCTCGCCCTGGTCGTCGGCGTCGTGCCGCTCACCGCATGGCTGCTCCGCCCCTCGCCGCAGGCGATGGGCCTCCAGCCCGACGGCGACCCGCTGCCGCCGCCCGGGTCACCGGTGGCCTACCTCGGCGAGAGCGCGGCGACGGCGCTGCGCAGCCGCTACTTCGCAGCCGTCACCGCCGCCCACCTGCTCGCGATGCTGGCCCAGGTCGGCGGGATCGCCCACCTCTACAACCTCGTCGCCGATCGCCGCGACGCGGGCCTGGCCGCGACCGCGCTGAGCCTGCTGGCGGCCTCGAGCCTGGTCGGCCGGCTGCTCGGTGGCGTGGTGGCGACCGTCGTGTCGATGCGCGGTCTGACCGTCGTGCTCATGGTCGGGCAGGGGCTGTCGCTGGTGGCGCTGGCCGGCGTGCAGAGCCCTGCGGTCCTGCTGATCACGACGGTCGCCTTCGGGCTGACCGTCGGCAACCTGCTGATGCTCCACCCGCTGCTGCTCGCCGAGCGCTTCGGTGTGCGCGACTACGCCCACATCTACTCGCGCAGCCAGCTCGTCGCGACCGTCGGCGTCGCGCTGGGCCCGGCCTTCATCGGCGTCCTGCACGACGTCGTGGACGGCTACGGCATCGCCTTCGCGGTGGCCGGCGTGGCGTCTTTCGGCGGCGCCGCCGTCCTGTCCGTCAGCGGCCCGACCCGGGTCGACGCGCACATCCTCATGGAGGCAGCATGACCGCGGAGAACCGCTGGGCCAGTGCCAAGGCGCAGACCTTCCAGGAGTCCGTCATCCGCGAGATGTCGCGCCTGTGCGCGGCGTCCGGCGGGGTCAACCTCGCTCAGGGCTTCCCCGACTTCGCCTGCCCGCAGGAGCTCAAGGACGCCGCCAAGCAGGCGATCGACGACGACGTCAACCAGTACGCGATCACCTGGGGGGCCAAGGCCTTCCGCGACGGGATCGCGGCCAAGGTCGCCGCCACCTACGACGGCTGGACGGTCGACCCGGAGACCGAGCTGTGCGTCACCTGCGGCTCGACCGAGGCCATGATCGCGACCCTGCTCGCCACCGTGGACCCCGGTGACGAGGTGATCGTCTTCGAGCCCTTCTACGAGAACTACGGCCCCGACGCCGTGCTCAGCGGGGCGACCCCGCGCTACGTCACGCTGCACGCGCCGGACTGGACGATCGACGAGGCCGAGCTGCGCGCCGCCTTCACCGGCCGCACCCGCGCGATCATCGTCAACACCCCGCACAACCCGACCGGCAAGGTCTTCACCCGAGCCGAGCTCGACCTCATCAGCGAGCTGTGCCAGACCCACGACGCGCTCTGCCTCACCGACGAGATCTATGAGCACATCGTCTACGACGCCGAGCACGTCCCACCGGCGACCGTGCCGGGGCTCGAGGACCGCACAGTGACGATCAACGCCCTGTCCAAGACGTACGCGGTGACGGGCTGGCGAGTCGGCTGGTCGATCGCGCCGGCCGGCATCACGAGCAGCATCCGCAAGGTGCACGACTTCCTCACCGTCGGCGCCGCCGCACCGCTGCAGGCGGCCGGGGCGGCCGCGATGGCGCTGCCGCCGTCGTACTACGTCGAGGAGGCAGCGCGGTACCGGGAGCGGCGCGACCTGCTCTGCTCGGTGCTGGAGCAGGCCGGGTTCACCTTCCGGGTGCCGGACGGCGCCTACTACGTGCTCTGCACGACGGGCGAGCTCGACCCGGCGCAGGACAGCAGCGCCTACGCGCGGCGGATCGTCATCGACCCGGGGATCGCCGCCGTGCCGGGCACCTCGTTCTACGCCGACCCGGCGCAGGGCCGCGGACAGATTCGGTTCGCCTTCCCCAAGCAGCTCGAGACGCTGCACGCCGCCGCGGAGCGGATCGCCCGCCTCCGCGTCTGACGGTCAGCCGGTCTCCCGCCGGTCGCGCAGCGCCCGCCGAGCACCCAGCAGCAGCAGCACCACGATCGCGGTGTAGACCGCGAGGTTCAGGTAGCCGCTGTACTCCTCGACCCGCTCGAACTGCGACCCGAGCGCGTAGCCGCCGCCGATGAAGGTGGCGTTCCAGGTCAGGCTCCCCAGGCCGGTGAGCAGCACGAAGCGCCAGCGCGGCATCCGCGCTACGCCGGCCGGCACCGAGATGAGGCTGCGCACGACCGGCAGGCAGCGCCCGAGCAGGACCGCCGACTGGCCGTGGCGGGCAAACCACGCGTCGGCCCGGTCGACGTCGTCGGTCTGCAGGAGCGGCAGCCGCCCGACGATGGCCCGGATGCGCTGCACGCCGACGCGCCGACCGGCCTCGTAGAGCACGAGCGCGCCGACGACCGAGCCGACCGTGGCGGCGACGAGCGTGAGCGTGAGGCTCAGCCGGCCCTGCGCTGCCAGGAAGCCCGCGAGCGGCAGGACCAGCTCGCTCGGGATCGGCGGGAAGACGTTCTCAGCAAGGATGAGCAGCCCGACGCCGACCTCGCCGAGCGCGTCGATGACGTCGGCGGCGACGCCGACCAGGCCGGTCAGCCCGCCGGCCGCGTCAGCCACGGTCCCGGCCGCGCGAGCCACGGTGGGGGGTGGGCGCAGGCACCCCGACAGCCTGCCCGATCCGTGGTCGGGCTACGTCGCCGCAGGCCGGTCCCAGCGCGTGAACTGCTCGACGACCCGCATGCCGGCCTTCTCGTAGAGGTCGAGCGCGCCGGTCGGGTTGCCCGCGTCGACCCCGAGCACCGTGGCGGGCAGCCCTCGGTGGGCGTGCCTGCGGAAGCACTCGTGCAGCAGGGTCAGGCCGAGGCCCGGCCGCGATGAGCGGGCTCGACGGCCAGCTGACGGACGAAGCCGTAGTCCGCGCCCATGGGCTGCGACAGGGCTGCGCCGACGACCTCGCCGCCGGCCTCGGCCAGCAGGTAGGGGTCGGCGTCGTCGCGCGCGGTCTCGAGCAGGGAGCCCTTCCACTGCGCGAACGAGGACTCGTGCTGGCCGCCGATCTCGCGGAACGACGTCGAGATCAGCGCGTGGACGGCCGCGTCGTCGCGCGGACGGTCGTACGACCGGACGGTCACGTCGTCGGGCCAGACCGGGGCGGGCGTGGGGCCGTCCAGCTCGCGGCGCATCCGCCAGAAGCGGCGCTCGGGCAGCCAGCCGCGCGCCGCCATGAGCGTGTGCCGGTCGGTGTCGGTGTCGGGCACGTAGTGCTCGAGCTGGCCGGGGTGCGCCTCGACCCACGCCAGCAGCGGCCCCAGCAGTGCGGTGCGGTCGGCGGTCGTCATCGCGTCGGCGTACTCCGCCACGACCGTGGCGAAGCCGACCACGCGGCCGCGGTCCTCGTGTACCACGGTGGAGTCGGCCCAGTCGAAGCCGGGCTGGTCCCAGTCGTCGGTCAGGTCGCTGTCGTCGGTGTCGACGTCACCGCGGAAGGCCACGTCGTAGGCGCAGAACAGCTCGACGACGGCGGACAGGTCGTCGCGGGTGGCGGGGCGCTCGATCATGGGCGGGGAGCCTGGCACGGCGCCGGCCGACGAGGCCACCGCATCATCGGATCGAGGTCAGCCCGAGCCGCTCGCGCGCGTCCTTGCGGTGCGGGCCCTCGCGCAGCCCCTCGGGCACCACCAGCAGGCCGGCGCGCAGCGCGGCTCCGGCTGCGCTGGCGGCCAGGTCGGTCGGCGCCAAGCCGGGCAGGCGGTACATCCGCCGGGCCCAGCGCGGCAGCGTCGCCGCCGCGGCAGCGGCCAGCGCCACCCAGGCCGGCCGGGCCGGGGTGCCGAGCTGGACCTTGGACGGCATGGGCGGCCACAGCACGAAGGTTGCGGCGTCGCGGGCGGCGCGGGTCATCCGCAGCTGTGGCCGCACCTCCCGGAAGTACGTCGCCATCTGGGCGACCGAGGCGGGCACGGTTGCCGGGTCGAGTCCGACGAGGGAGGCACCGACGGTCTGCTCGGCGTAGTAGCGGTCCTGCTCCTGCGCCGACAGCCGCAAGCCGCAGCGCACGGCGGTGGTCAGGAACGACTCGACCTCGACGCAGTGCACCCAGCGCAGCAGGTCGGGGTCGTTCACGCGGTAGGTCGTGCCGCTCTCGGGCTCAATCCCCGCGAGCTTGCGGTGGATGCCGCGCACCTTCGCGCCCGCCCGTCGGGCCTGCTCGGTGGTGCCGTACGACGTGACGCCGACGTAGTCGGCGGTCCGGAACAGCCGTCCCCACGGGTCCTCTCGGAAGTCGCTGTGCTGGGCGACGCCTGACATCGCCAGCGGGTGCAGCGCCTGCAGCAGCAGCGCACGCAACCCGGACAGCGCCATCGACGGGTCGGCGTGCACCCGCCAGGTGACGCTGTTGGGGCCGTACAGGCCCGGGTCGGGGGCGGGGGCCGGCTGCACGCTCATCGTGGACAAGCGTTGCACGCCGGCGTCGGCGCCACCTCCCGACGGCGCTTGGTGGGTGTGGCCTAGCGGGAGATGGCCTGGACGGTGTCGCCGGTGCCCTTGTCGTTGCCGCTGCGGGCCAGGTCGGCCTGCGAGAGGATGCCGACCATCTTGTCGCCGTCGAGGACCGGCAGGCGGCGGACCTGGTGCTCGGACATGGCCCGCATGGCGTCCTCGACGGAGTCGTCCGCGCCGATCGTGACGACCTCGAAGGTGCCGAGGTCGCCGACGGTCGTGGTGGCCGGGTCCTTGCCGGCGGCGAGCACCTTCACGACGATGTCGCGGTCGGTGATCATGCCGGTGAGGCGGTCGCCGTCGCAGACGGGCAGGGCCCCGTAGTCACCTGCGGCCAGCTTGTTGGCCACATCGAGGACGGTGGTGCTGCCGTCCACGAAGTCGGGGGTTGCGGTCATGAGGTCGCGTGCGGTGGTCATGCTCATCTCCTCCACGTCGGACGTGCCGGGCGGGCTGTTCCTGCCCCACGGGCGCCGCGCGACGCGTGACCGGGCGACCTACGCTGCCGAGATGTCGTACGTCGCGATCAACGTTCTGTCCGTCCCCGAGGGCGCCGGCGCCACGCTCGAGGAGCGCTTCGCCGCCCGCCAGGGGGCGGTCGACAGCGCGCCGGGCTTCGAGCACTTCGAGCTGCTGCGCCCGCTGGAGGGCACCAGCGACTACCTCGTCTACACGCGCTGGCGCAGCGAGGCCGACTTCACCGCCTGGCGCTCGTCGCAGAGCTTCGGACAGGGGCACGCCCAGGCCAGCGGCCGTCCCGAGGGCGCAAAGCCGGCTGCGACCGGCTCGACGATCTGGGCCTTCGAGGTCGCGCAGCAGTCCTCCCCGAGCTCCTAGCCCCAGAAGGCGAGCAGCTCCGCGGCGGTGACGTCGGCCGCCTCCACGGCGGGGGAGTGGGCCGCGCCGGGGACAACGGCGTGCCTCGCCGAGAGCCGCTCGGCCATCGCGGCCTGCAGCTCCGGCGTCCACGCGTCGTCGGCGTCGCCGTGCAGCACGAGCACCGGCAACCCGGTCGCCCGCAGCGCGGCCACCCGGTCCGGCTCGCCGAGCAGCGCGTCGGCCATGCCGAGCATCGCGGCGGCGCTGGAGGCGACCATCCGGTCGCGCAGGAAGCCCTGCGTCGAGGCGTCCAGCGCCAGCCACCGCTGGTCGGCGGCGTTGAGGGCGTCGTAGGCCTCGATGAGGGCGGGCATCCCCTGCTCGAGCAGCGGGCGCATCAGCGCCAGGACATCGACCCGCGGTCCGGTCAGCCCGGCCGGGCCGGATGACATGAGCACCAGCGAGCAGAAGGCCGCCGGCCGGGCGAGGACCGCCGCGCGCGACACCAGCCCGCCGAAGCTGTGCCCGACCAGGTGCACCGGCCCGAGCCGGTCCACCACGGCGAGCAGGTCGTCGGCGAGCGCGTCGGCGGTGTAGTCCTCGAGGTCCGAGGTGCCGGGCGACTGGAACTGCCCGCGCTGGTCGAGGGCGACGACGCGGTGGCCGGCCTGCGCGATCGGCTGCAGCAGCAGTCGGAAGTCCTCCTTGCTGCCGGTGTAGCCCGGCACGAGCAGCACGGTCGCGCGCGGGTCGTCGGGCTCGGCCACCAGCGCCGCCAGCGCGGTGCCGGGAACGGGGAAGCGCTCGAGGCGCACGTCGAGGTCGGCGCAGATCGGGTGCAGGCTCACCCCACGAGGCTAAGCCGCGCTGCCTGCAGGGGGACAAGCCCGTGCGCGAAGGGCACCGCCGCCTGGCTCACAGGTTGCGCGTGACCGGCAGCAGCCGGACCTCGCGCACCGCGCCGTCGGCCAGCTCGGCGGTCATCACCGTGCACACCGGCTGACGCCGGCGGTCGGTCGGCGAACCGGGGTTGAGCAGCCGCATCCCGCCGGGCGTCGTGGTGTCCCAGGGGATGTGGCTGTGCCCGAAGACGAGCAGGTCGACGTCGGGGTGGACGGCGTCCGCGCGCCGCTCCCGCCCGGCCGCGCCGCCGGTCTCGTGCACCACCGCGATGCGTACGCCTGCCAGCTCGGCGCGGGCGACCTCCGGCAGCCGGGACCGCAGCGCAGGACCGTCGTTGTTGCCCCAGCAGCCGAGCAGCGCGCGGCTGCGGGCCTCGAGGGCGTCGATCAGCGGCTCCTCGACCCAGTCGCCGGCGTGCACGACAAGGTCGGCCGCCTCGACCAGCTCCCAGACCTGCGGCGACAGGTCGCGCGCCCGCTTGGGGACGTGCGTGTCGGCGAGCAGCAGGAGGCGCACGCCGGACAGTCTGCCTAGAGCTGCGCGCGCACCTCGGCCAGGGGGCGGCGGGCGACGACGGCGTCGGTCAGCCCGGCCAGCCGGCCGCACTCGACGCAGCGGGCGGCCAGCGCCACCCACTCGACGTGCTCGCCGTCGGGCGCCGACAGGCCGGCGGCGACCTCGGCGATCGACTGGCCGCAGCCGCCGCACATCCACATCGGCGGATGGGTCCAGCGCGCGTCGGAGTCCAGCAGCGGGGTGGTGTGCGCGCAGGCCAGGCAGCGCCGCCGCGCCACCCCTGCCCGCGCGTCGGCCTCCACGTAGGTCCACGTCGCGGGCTCGTCGTGCCGGTCGCAGGCCAGCACCTCGACGTCGGTCACCTCGGGCCCGCCGTCGAGGGCGAGCAGCCAGTCGCGCAGGTCGCCGACGTCCTCGCCCGTGCGCGCGCCGGCCACCGTCTTGAGCACCATGCCCGGTGCATCGGCACCCGGCACGCCCCCGCTGAAGCCGCGCGGCCTCCTTCCCGCCCGAGCCCGATCTGCAGGCGTCCGTACGGTCTCGGACTTCCCAGGATCAGGCCCGGGGGAGTGCGCGTGAGCCGGCGGCCTCGAGGCGCGCGGGGTGCTGCACGACAGAGCAACTGCGCGGAGTTCTTGACCAGTGGTGCAGCACCCGCTGCGGATCACACGCGTCCCCGCGGGACCCGTCGTGCCGCGGCGGCCGGGACGACCTCGTACTGATCGTCTTGCGCTGACACAGGCCCTGAACGGCCTCTGCGCGACACGACGATCAGTACGGGGGCACGACGATCAGTACGGGGGGTTCCTCGGCGGCGAGCGCCTGACGCCCGTACGAGCGGCGACCCGACCGCGGGGCGGTGCCTACTCCGCGGCGGGAGCGCCCTCGGAGCCCTCGCCGGAGCCCTCGCCGGAGCCCTCGCCAGTGTTCTTGCCGCGACCGCGGCCACCACGGCGGCGGCGGGCACGGGGAGCCCCGCCCTCACCGGAGTCGGCTCCCTCGGCGGCGGGCCCGGTCGACGGCGCTGCGTCGGAGCCCGTGCCGGCGACGCCGTCCAGCGCCGCGCCGCTGCCGCGGGTGCGGCGGCGGGTGCTGCTCGTGCGCTTGGGCAGGACCGGCGCGTCGTCGGCGCCCGCGTCTGGGCCGCCCGCGTCGCGACCCCCGGAGCGCCCGCCCCGGCCGCCGTCACGCGCGCCGTCACGCCCGCCGTCACGTCCGCTAGAGCGCCCCGCGTCGCGGCCGGCCGGCTTGCGGCGGCCGGTCTCGCCGAGGTCCTCGACCTGCTCGGCCTCGAGCCCGGCGCGCACGCGGGCGCTGCGCGGCAGCGTGCCCTTGGTCCCCTCCGGGATCGTCAGGTCGCTGTAGAGGTGCTTGGAGGAGGAGTAGGTCTCGACCGGCTCCGGGAAGGGCAGCTCGAGGGCCTTGTTGATCAGGCCCCACTTCGGCATGTCGTCCCAGTCCACGAAGGTCACGGCAACGCCCTTGGCGCCCGCGCGACCGGTGCGGCCGATGCGGTGCAGGAAGGTGCTCTCGTCGTCCGGGCACTGGTAGTTGATGACGTGGGTGACGTCGGCGACGTCGATGCCGCGGGCCGCGACGTCGGTCGCCACGAGCACATCGATCTTGCCGGAGCGGAAGGCGCGCAGGGCCTGCTCGCGGGCGCCCTGGCCGAGGTCGCCGTGCACGGCGGCGGCCGCGAAGCCGCGGTCCTGCATGTCAGCGGCGACCTTGTCGCAGGTGCGCTTGGTGCGGCAGAAGACCATTGTCAGCCCGCGGCCCTCGGCCTGCAGGATGCGGGCCAGAACCTCGCCCTTGTCCATCGAGTGGGCCCGGTAGGCGAAGATCTTGGTGTCCGGGACGGTCCGCTTCTCGCCGACCTCCTCGGCGCGGATGTGCGTCGGCTGCTTCATGAAGCGGCGCGCCATCGTCACGACCGGGCCGGGCATCGTGGCCGAGAACAGCATCGTCTGGCGCTCGGTCGGGAGCAGCTCGAGGATCCGCTCGACGTCAGGCAGGAAGCCCAGGTCGAGCATCTCGTCGGCCTCGTCGAGCACGAGCACCCGCACGGCCGACAGGTCGAGGTGGCCCTGGCGGGCCAGGTCGAGCAGCCGGCCGGGGGTGCCGACGACGACCTCGACGCCCTTGCGGAGCATTTCGACCTGCGGCTCGAAGGCGCGGCCGCCGTAGATCTGCGCCACGCGGATGCTGCGGACGCTGCCGGCCTTCTCGATGTCGGTGGCCACCTGGACCGCCAGCTCGCGGGTCGGCGCCACAACGAGCGCCTGCGGCATGCCGTCAGAGCCCTCGGCCTTGCTCTTCATCCGCTGGAGCAGCGGGACGCCGAAGCCGAGCGTCTTGCCGGTGCCGGTGCGGGCCTGGCCGATCAGGTCGTGACCGGCCAGGGCGATCGGCAGGGTCATGGTCTGGATGGCGAAGGGAGCGGTGATGCCGAGCTTCTCGAGCGCCTCGACGGTCTCGGGCAGGGCGCCCAGGGCCGCGAAGCCGTTCTCCACGGCGGGGGTGTCGGTGGTCAGCGGACTGCCTCTCGTACGGTCGCGCCGACCGACGACAGGGAGGGGCTCGCAACGTGGCCCGAAGGCCCGGCGCGCCACGGGGACTGCGGTCCGCGCACACGGTCGAGGCGGCGAGCGCCGCCCCGGAAGGCCCCAGCCTAGCCCGCGGAGTCCGTACGGCAGGATCGCGAGCATGAGCACCCGGCTGGACCAGGCGACCGTCGACCTCCTGGGCGTCCTCGCGTACGGCGAGCTGACGGCCTTCGAGCGGCTGGCCAGCGACGCCCGGCTCGCCCCGACGATCGGTGACAAGCACGCCCTCGCGACGATGGCGGCGGTGGAGTTCGACCACTACCGGCGGCTGCACGAGCACATGCGGGCCGAGTTGATCGACCCGGAGGAGGCGATGGCGCCCTTCGTCGCGCCGCTGGACGCCTTCCACGACTCGACCCCGCCCAACAACTGGCTCGAGGGCCTCATCAAGGCCTACGTCGGCGACGGCCTGGCCACCGACTTCTACCGCGAGGTGGCCGGCTTCGTGCAGGACGCCGCCACCCGCGGGCTGGTGCTGGAGACCCTCGCCGACACGGGCCAGGCCGCGTTCGCCGTCGCGAAGGTCCGGGCGGCCACGGAAGCCGACCCGGCGGTCGCCGGCCGGCTCGCGCTGTGGGCCCGCCGGCTCGTGGGGGAGGCGCTCATCCAGGCGCAGCGGGTCGCGGTCGACCGCGACGCCCTCACCGAGCTGCTGGTGGGCGGCAGTGGCGATCTGGCCGGCATCTCCCGGCTGCTCACCCGGCTCACCGACAGCCACACCGCGCGGATGGACGCCCTCGGCCTGGCCTCCTGACGGCCCAGCTGAGCGTCTCCCGGGCACGAGGCCGCGCCCGGCCCGCACCCCCGGACGCGCCGGAGCCCGGCACCCCTGGGGGCGCCGGGCTCCGGACTGCCGTGCTGAGGTGCTTAGGCGTGCGCCTTGTTCTTGGAGACGCCCTGGGTCACGGCGATGAGCGCCGCGGCGACCAGCGTGCCAACGATGATCTCGATCAGCAGGCCGTTGAAGATCAGGCCGGCGAGCAGCAGCGAGCCGACGCCGATGAGCAGGGTGAGCCAGATCGGCATGGACTGCTTGCCCGGGACGACAGCGCGGCCCAGGGCACCGACGATGAGGCCAACGATGAGCAGGACGATGATGTTCACGGTTCTCCTTGGCTACGGGGACGGGCCGGGGCCCGCTGGCTGCCCGGCCTCTGCGAGGTCGGGCGTGGGGTCCTAGACGCGCGAGCGCTTGCGCCCGGTGACGGCGTTGTAGATGACGAGGGCGAGGATCGCACCGATGATCGAGCCGATGAGGCCGCTCGGCTTCAGGAAGTCGCCGTCGCCACCGAACAGCAGCGACGCAAGCAGACCACCGACGAACGAACCGACGATGCCGAGGACGATCGTGGGGACGATGCCCATCGAGTCGTCGCCCGGGACGATGGCGCGAGCCAGGAAACCGGCAATGAGGCCAATGATGATCATGCCAATGATGGTGAGCAGCACGTGTGCCTCCAGTTATCGGGGCTCGGACAGCCCGGTCAGGAGGTTCTGTGCCCCACCGGGGCATTAAGGAACCACGTGCGACCACTGTCACCCCGCTGGAGCAGCGGTGCAACTCGAGCTCGAGCTCCGCTCGAGGGCTACAGGCCCAGGTGCGCTCCGTTCAGAGAGCGCCGAAGCCCACCCGGCGCTGCTCGCTCTCGGCGATCTCGACGTAGGCCAGCTTGTCGGCCGGCACGAGGACCCGCCGGCCCTTCTCGTCGACCAGCGACAAGACGCCGAGATCGGCCTTGAGCGCGTCGGCGACGGCCTTGGCCACCTCGTCGGGGGACTGCGCGCTCTCCAGGACGAGCTCGCGCGCGGCGTACTGCACGCCGATCTTGACCTCCACCGAGGACTCCTTCGTGACGGGTACGGGAACCAGCCCGAGGCTAGCCCGCGGCGCCCGAGCCGGCGTCCGCCTACGCCGAGGGCGCAACCGGGCCGGGGTCGGTCGGGCAGGTCAGTCCGTGCGGGGCGTGCCCGAGATGCCGCGCCAGGCCAGCCCCATGAGCAGCTCGATGGCGCGCTCCTTGGGGATGCGGTCCGGCGAGGTCAGCCACCAGCGGGCGCCGACCTGCATGAGGCCGGACAGCCCGATCGACAGCAGCTGGGCCTCCTCGGCGCGGTAGCCGGTGTCGTGCGCGATGGTCTCGGCGATCGCGTCGACGCAGCTCTGGGTCATCCGCTCGACCCGCTCGTGGACGGCGGGGTCGTTGCGCAGGTCGCTCTCGAAGACCAGCCGGAAGGCGCCCTCGTCGGGGCCCTCGCCGTCGACGAAGTCGAAGTAGGCGGCGACCGAGGCCGCCACGCGCAGCCGGTTGTCGGTGGTCGACGCCAGGGCCTCGCGCACCCGCACCACCAGGCTCTGGGCGTGCTGGTCGAGCAGCGCGAGGTAGAGCTCGAGCTTGCTCGGGAAGTGCTGGTAGAGCACCGGCTTGCTGACCCCGGCGCGCTCGGCGATGTCGTCCATCGCGGCGGCGTGGTAGCCGTGGGCGACGAAGACCTCCTGCGCCGCGTGCAGCAGCTGGCGCCTCCGGGCGGGGCGCGGCAGCCGCGTGCCCCGGGGCGTGGCGTCCCGTCCTGCCGTCGTCGTCACGCGCAGACCCTAGCGGCGCGCGTCCTCACTCCTGCCCGGACAGCTCGCGCGAGCCGTGCCGGGTGCGGCGGGCGTCGATCACCCGGTCGGGGTTGCGTCGCAGGTAGTCCTGCTCGAGCTCCTGGGTGCGCGCGGTGTGAGAGTGCAGGGCGTCCTCGCTGCCGTGCAGGAAGGTGTCGTGGCGCGTCCCGTGCAGGTGCTTCAGCTCGCGCTCGAGGGCCTCGTCGTTCAGCTGCTCGGCCGGCACTCCGGTCACGTCGTCCTCCTCCGGTCGGCGGGCGGGCCCGCTGGGGTGGCCCGCCCCTACCCGGGTACCGGCGGTCCAAGGACCAGCCTGCACCCGGCGTCAACGCCCCCCGCGCCCTGGTCCTCGACGTCGACGGCACCCAGGTCGGGGGCTGGCCGGCGGCCGGCGCAAGATCTTCGGAAGATCCCCAGGAGCCCGCTCCTGGGGATCTTCCGATCATCGTGCTGGGGACAACCGGTTGCCGGCGGACTAGCGCGCCGGCAGCAGCACCGCGAACAGGTCACCGAGCGCCTCGACCCGCGCCAGCACGTCGTCGCTGCTGAAGACGAGGTCCTCCGGTCGCCGGCACCCCGCGACCTCGTCCCAGGTGACCGGGGTCGAGACCGTCGGCGTCGGCCGCGCGCGCAGCGAGTAGACGCTGACCGTGGTCTTGGCCGCGCTGTTCTGCGACCAGTCGACGAGCACCTTCCCGTCGCGCAGCGCCTTGGCCATCCGGTGCACGACCAGGTTCGGGTGCTCCTTCTCCAGTCGCTGCGCCAGCGACTTGGCGTACGCCGAGGTCTGCTCGGCCGAGCCGAAGGAGTCGGCGCGGGCGTAGAGCTGCAGCCCCTTGCTCCCGCTGGTCTTCGCCACCGCGGCATGGCCGTCGGCCGCCAGCAGCGGCCGGAGCAGCAGCGCCACCTGGCAGCACTCGACGATCGTGGCGGGCGGGCCGGGGTCCAGGTCGAAGACGACCAGGTCCGGGGGCAGGGCTGTCGCTGGACCTGTGCCGTCCTGCACCCGCCACAGGTGCGTGTGCAGCTCCAGGCTTGCGAGGTTGGCCGTCCACACCAGCGCCGCGAGCCGGTCGACCACGACGTAGTCGATGGTCTCGCGGCCCTTGCTGGAACCGGGTGAGGGCAGCGTCACGAGCGTCACCCAGTCCGGGGTGCCGCGCGGGGCGTTCTTCTCGAAGAACACCTGGCCCTCGACGCCGTCGGGGTAGCGCTTGCGCGTCACGGCCCGCCCGGCCAGGTGCGGCAGCAGCACCGGGGCGATGCGGGTGTAGTAGTCGAGCACCTGCCCCTTGGTGAACCCGTCGGGGTAGAGCACCTTCTCGAGGTTGGTCAGGGCGACCTGCTGCCCCTCGACGTCCACGACGATCTTCGTTCCGCTCATTGCCTGACCACCCTCCGAGGATCGACGTCGTCCCGCAGGCCCTTGTAGGACGGGTGACGCAGCCTGCCGTCCCGCGTCCACTCGGTGTGGTCGATCTCGCACACCAGCTCCGGCTCGACCCACACGGCGCTGCGCGCGTGCTCGCGCGGCACGTCGGACAGCACGGGGTCGTCGCGGCGCAGCGCTGCCAGCCGCTCGCCGAGCATCCGCAGCGTCGCCTCGCTGAAGCCGGTGCCGACGTGCCCGGCGAAGGCCCAGCCGTCCCCGTCGGGCACGGCCAGCAGCAGCGAGCCGAGGCGTCCGGCCCGGCCGCCCTGCCCGGGCTTCCAGCCGACGACGACCGCGGAGGTGCGCCGGACGTGCTTGACCTTCACCCAGGCGTCGCTCCGCCGGCCCGGCTCGTAGCGGCTGTCCCGCCGCTTGGCGACCACGCCCTCCATCCCCTGCGCGCGGGTGGCCTCCAGCAGCGCCTGCCCGTCGCCCGGGAAGGCCGGCGGCACCTGCCAGCGCTCGCCCGACAGGGGCAGCGACTCCAGCACCGCGCGGCGCTCGTCGTACGGCAGGTCGAGCAGCGGACGGTCGTCGACCTCGAGCACGTCGAACAGCAGCAGCGTGACCGGGGTGCCGCGCACCAGCGACGGGCTGGGCGCGCGCACGTGCATGCGCGCCTGGAGTCGACCGAAGTCGGTGCGGCCGGCATCGTCGAAGGCGACCACCTCCCCGTCGAGCAGCGCCGTCGTCGGGCCGAGCGCGGCGCCCAGGCCGGCCAGCTCGGGGTAGGCGCCGGTGATGTCGTTGCCGTTGCGCGAGCGCAGCGACACCCGGCCGGCGCGGACCTCCACCAGCGCCCGCACGCCGTCCCACTTCACCTCGTAGGACCACCGGTCGTCCTGCGCAGGCAGCGGCCCCGTCGTCGCCAGCATCGGCGAGAGGGCGCGGGGGAGGGCCACGCGCAGTGCCTACCCCCGTCGCGGCCGCGACGCGCGCCGGCCCACGGCCGGGCGCGGTCTGGGCCACACTGGAGGGACCCGGTGGCAGCCGCCGGGCGCGCTCCGGCGCCGCCCCGAAGGACGCGTACCCAGCCCATGACATCGACCTGGACCTGGTCCGGGCTGCGCAGCTGGATCGTGCACGGCTACACCGCGACCGGCGCCGTGCTCGCTCTGCTCATCGTCCTGGCCGCCGTCGAGGGCGACGTCGCGCGGGCCCTGTGGCTGGGCCTGGCAGCGCTGGTCATCGACGGCACCGACGGCATGCTGGCCCGGCGCTTCGGGGTCAAGGAGCGGCTGCCGTGGTTCGACGGGGCGCTGCTCGACAACATCGTCGACTACCTGACCTATGTCTTCGCGCCCGTCGTGCTGCTGCTGCAGACCGGCTACCTGCCCGACGGCACCACCGGGACCGTCATCGCGGTGTTCCCGCTGGTGGCCTCGAGCTACCAGTTCTGCCGGGTCGACGCCAAGACCGACGACCACTTCTTCCTGGGCTTCCCGAGCTACTGGAACGTCGTGGCGTTCTACGCCATCGCGATGGACCTGTCGGCGCCGGTGACGTCGACGATCATCGTCGTCTGCGCCCTGCTGGTGCTCGTCCCCGTCGGCTACATCTACCCGTCGCGGATGACGGTGCTGCGCACCCCGACGCTGGTCCTGTCGGCGGTGTGGATGGTGCTCTACGCGGTGATCACGGCGCAGCTCCCGTCGCCGGACCCGTGGGTCATCGCCGCGTCGCTGGCCTACATCGCCTACTACTGCGGGCTGAGCCTGTTCCTCGAGGCCCGCCGTCGCCGGGCGACAGGGCCCCGCCCGGTCCTCGAGGGTGTCTAGCTCAGGGCTGGCGGCGCTGTGCGCCCTCGGCGCGATGGTGCTGTTCGGGGTCGCGGCCGTCCTGCAGGCGCTGGCGACCTCGCGCGCGAGCGATGTGGCCGTGCTCGACCCGCGGCTGCTGATGCGCCTGGCTCGGCAGCCGGTCTTCCTGCTGGCGTTGACGGCCAACCTGGTCGGCTTCGTCCTGCACCTGCTGGCGCTGCAGCGCCTGCCGCTGTTCCTGGTGCAGGCCGTCATCGCCGGCAGCGTCGCCGTGACGGCGGTGCTGTCCATCCGGGTCTTCGGCGTCAGGCTGCGCCGCCGGCAGTGGGGTGCGGTGGCCCTGGTGGTGCTGGGGCTGCTCCTACTCGCGCCGACCGCGACAGGGGAGGACCGGGTCGAGGGCGGGGGCGGTGCGGCCCTCGTCCTGGCCGTCGCCGTCGCGGCGCTGCTGGCCGTCGCCACCTGGGTGCGGCACGTCCCCGGCCCGCTCGGGGCGGTGCTGCTCGGGCTGCTGGCTGGTGCGGGCTTCGGCGTCGTCGCCCTGTGCGGGCGGCTGCTGCCCGAGCTCGGCCCGGACCTGCTGACCTCGCCGTTCCCGTACGTCCTTGCCGTAGCCGGCGCGACGGCCTACTTCGTCTACTCGGCCGCCATGCAGCGCGGCACGGTGACCACGGCGACCGCGGCGATGGTGGTGACGCAGACGGTGGTGCCGGCGCTGGCCGGGCTGGCGCTGGGTGACGCGGTGCGCGCCGGCTTCGTCCCGTTGGCGGTTGCCGGCTTCGCGCTCGCGCTGGCCGGGGCGCTCGGCCTGGCCCGCTTCGAGGCGCCGGTCGTCCCGGCCGTCTAGTGGACACGTCCGGGCCACGACCGGCTCACGCGACCGGCACCGCGTGCTCGGGCAGAACGCCGGTGTGGTGTCGCTGCCGGAGGCGGTAGAGCGCCAACCCGCCGAGCAGGACCGTGCCGACGGCCAGCGGAGCGCCGTACTGCAGGTACCAGTGGAACGGCTCGGTCGCGTTGTAGACCTCCTGCCGCGGCCAGCCCAGGTTGATCGCCATGGCCGCCCCCCAGCCGACGGCGGCGACGTTGATCGGCAGGCCCCAGCGGCCGAGGGAGAACGACGCCGTCGGCTCCCACTGGCCGCGGAGCCGGGCGACCAGCAGCGGGCCCGTGACCAGCAGGTACGCCAGGTAGACCAGCACGATCGCCAGGCTGGTGACCACCGTGAAGATCTGCGGCTGCCGCACGTTGACCACTAGGATCAGCACGGCGAGCACGCCGACCGCAACGGCCGGGACGACGGGGGTGCGGCGCACCGGGTGCACCCGCGCGAGGACCGATCCGCCGGGCAGGTTGTTGTCGCGGGCCATCGCGAACACGATGCGGATGGTCGCGGTGTGGACCGCCAGGGCGCACACCGTGACAGCGATGACGACGCAGCTCAGGAAGACCTTGCCCAGGGTGCTGCCGAGCGCCTGCAGGACGATCAGCTGCAGTCCGCCGCTGGACAGCCCGAGCCGCTCGTCGGCGAGGTCGGGCGCGGCCAGGATGGCCAGGCCGAGGATCAGCCCGCCGATGACGAAGGACGCCCCGAGCGCGGCGAGGATCGCCCGCGGCGCGGTCCGGCGCGGGTCCTTGGTCTCCTCGCCGAGCGAGCTCGCCGTGTCGAAGCCGTACATCACGTAGCCCGACGCCAGCGCCGCGACCAGGAACGCGCCCAGGTAGCCCGAGCTGCGCCCCTCACCCGTCCCGGCCGTCTCGAGCAGCGTGCTGGGGCCGCGCCGGACGTTGACGGCGAGCAGCACCACGAGCAGCACCGCGGCGACCAGCTCGATGAGCACGCCGATGCTGTTGATGCGCGACATCAGCCGGACTCCGTAGGCGTTCACGACGGTCGTGAAGACGATCAGGACGGTGCCCAGGACGATCGCGTTGACCGCGAAGTCGTAGGTGCCGGTGCCGTCCCCCACGACCTGGAAGCCCGACCACAGCTGCGGCAGCGTGAGCTGGTAGGCCAGCACCACCGCCGACAGCGTGACGATCGAGGCGATGAGCATCGTCCAGCCGGCCAACCACGACACCGTGGCGCTGCCCAGCCGCTTGGACCAGTTGTAGACCGAGCCGGCGTACGGGTAGCGGGCGGCCAGCTCGGCGAAGCACAGGGCGACCATGAGCTGGCCCGCGAAGACCATCGGCCAGGACCACCAGTAGGCCGGCCCGCCGCTGCCGAAGCCGAAGTAGAACAGCTGGAAGGTGCCGGTCAGGATGGAGATGTAGCTCACCCCCGCGGCGAAGCTCCCGAACTTCCCCACGCTGCGCTGCAGGGACTGCCGGTAGCCCAGCTCGGCGAGGTCGGCGTCGTCCGGGTCGATGCTCACGCAGCGGACCGTACGGCGCGGCCTCGGTCCAGGCTTGATCGACTCCGTACGCTGGCCGGGGCGTCGAGTCCGACGTGCTCGGGTAGGGGGCGTGCGTGAGATCGATCTGGAAGGGCGCGATCAGCTTCGGGCTGGTCACGATCCCCGTGAAGCTCTACAGCGCGACCGAGCAGAAGGACGTGTCGTTCCACCAGGTCCGGCGCTCCGACGGCAGCCGGATCAAGTACAAGCGGGTGGCCGCCGTCGACGGCGAGGAGGTCGCCTACGGCGACATCGCCAAGGGCTACGAGCTGAGCAGCGGCGAGACCGTCGTGCTGACCGATGAAGACTTCAAGGACCTGCCGCTCAGCACCAACCGCGCCATCGACGTGCTCCAGTTCGTTCCGCTCGAGGAGCTCGACCCGATCTTCTTCGAGAAGAGCTACTACCTCGAGCCGGAGAAGGCCGGCACCAAGCCGTACGTCCTGCTGCGTGACGCACTGGAGCAGTCCGGCAAGGTCGCGGTCGTGAAGGTCGCGCTGCGCAACCGCGAGTCGCTGGCGGCGCTGCGCGTGCGCGACGGCGTCTTCGTGCTCGAGACCATGCTCTGGCCCGACGAGGTGCGCACCCCCGACTTCGGCTTCCTGGACGAGGACGTCGAGGTGCGCCCGCAGGAGCTGGCCATGGCCGGCAGCCTCATCGAGACGCTCTCGGGGGAGTTCGACGCCTCGCAGTACAAGGACTCCTACCGCGAGGCGTTGCAGCAGGTCATCGAGGCCAAGGTTGAGGGGCGCGAGGTCGTGCAGACCGCCGAGGCGCAGCCGACCTCGGGCACGGTCGTCGACCTCATGGCAGCGCTGCGGGCCAGCGTCGAGGCGGCCAAGAGCAGCAAGCCCGCCACGCCGCCGGCCGCCGCGAGAAAGAAGGCGCCGGCCAAGGCATCGGCCAAGGCACCGGCCAAGGCATCGGCAAAGGCCCCGGCCAAGAAGGCGCAGACCGGGAAGAAGGCAGCCCGCAGGTCCGCCTGACCGGCGCGCCGGCGGGACCTCGGTAGTCTGCGCGGACCGCGACCGAGGGACCGATGACCGCTTCTGCCGATGCCCAGCCGACCGACGACGACCAGCTCGCCGACCCGGCGCGCGTGGCGGCGGTGCGTCGCGTCCTCGAGGAGGGCCTGAGCACGGTTGGCCTCGATCGGCTCACCAAGCTGGCCGCCGACCTGCTCGGCGGCGCCTTCGCGCAGGTGTCCCTGCTCGCCGAGGAGCAGGTCGTGGCGAGCGCCTTCGGCCTGCCGCAGGACGCTGCGGGCAACGGTCCGCTGGCGGACAGCCTGTGCACCGTGACGGTTCGGATCGGCGCGCCCTTCGTGGTGCAGGACGCCGCGAACGACCCGCGCGTGTGCGACCTGCCCTCCGTCGCCTCCGGGGCTGTACGGGCCTACCTCGGGGTGCCCCTGGTGACCGACACCGGGTTGGTGCTCGGGGCGCTGTGCGTCTTCGACCCGGAGCCGCGGACCTGGACGGCGCGCGACGTCGGGTTGCTCGACGAGCTGGGCGCCAGCGCGGTGGCCGAGCTCGAGCTGCGGGTCCTGACGAGGGAGATGACCACCAAGGCGGCGCAGCTCGACCTGGCGCTGGCGGCGGCCGACACCGGCAGCTTCGACTGGGACCTGACCACCCGGCAGCTGCGCTGGGACGACCGGCTGGTGCGGCTGTTCGGCTACGAGCGCGGCGAGTTCGGCGAGCGCATCGAGGACTTCAGCGCCCGGGTGCACCCCGACGATCGGGAGCGGGTCGCCGAGCACCTGGAGCGGGCCATCGACGCCGTCGGCGACCTGTCGCTGGAGTACCGCATCGTCCGGCCCGACGGGCAGCGCTGGGTCGAGGCGCGTGGCCGCTGCCTGCCCGGACCCGACGGCCGGGCGGCCCGGCTGCTCGGGGTGGCTTACGACTCGACCGAGCTGCGGCAGGCGCGCGACCGCCTCGCCCGGACCCTTGAGTCGATGACCGACGCCTTCTTCTCGCTGGACCCGCAGTGGCGCTTCACGTTCGTCAACCCCGAGGGCGAGAAGCTGCTCGGCCGCGAGCGCGACACCCTGGTCGGCTGCGACATCTGGGCCGAGTTCCCCGCCGCGGTCGGGTCGGTCTTCGAGGTGGAGTACCGCCGCGCGGTCGAGTCCGGTCAGCCCACGACGTTCGAGGCGTACTACCCGCCGCCGCTGGACGCGTGGTACGACGTGAGTGGCTGGCCGACCCCCGACGGCCTGTCGGTCTACTTCCGGGAGATCACCGCGCGCCGTCAGGCCGAGCAGGAGCGGGCCGAGGCCGTCGCGGACCGCGAGCGGGCCCACGCCGCCGCCGAGGCGGCCAACGCCCGGCTCACCCTGCTGGCCGACGCCGCCCACGGCCTCGCGCAGTCGCTCGAGCCGGCCCAGGTGCTGCAGCGGTTCTCCGACGTGGTCCTGCCGTTGCTGGGGCGCTCGATCGTGGTGGGGCTGACCGGTGAGGCGGCGGGGGCGCTGCTCGACCGCGAGCTGCCGTCGGACTCCGCCGTCCACGTCGTGCACGTCGCGCACTCCGTCCCCGACCTGCTGCCGCGGCTCGAGGGGCTCGTCCAGGAGGTGCGGCTCTCGACCGCCGACCCGGTGGGCCTCGGCGCGGTGGTGCGCACCGGTCGCGCCGAGTGGGTCCCGAGGGTGGACGACGCGGTCCTGGAGTCGCTGGCCCCGGACGAGAAGGTCCTCGCCGAGCTGCGCGAGGTGGCCTCGCAGGCGGTGCTCACCGTCCCGCTTCTCAGCCGCGGCCGGGTGCTCGGCGCCGTCTCGGTCGGCGACGCGCAGCCCGGTGCCGTGGACCGGGCGATGCTGGCGGACCTCGCGAGCCGCGCCGCCGTCGCGCTCGACAACGCGCTGCTCTACCGCGCGGAGCGGCGCACCGGTCTCACCTTGCAGCGCAGCCTGCTGCCGGGCGACGTACCGCATCTGCCGGGGATCAAGGTGGCCGTCCGCTACCGCCCCGGCGCGACGGGCGCCTTCGTCGGCGGCGACTGGTACCAGGGCGTTGTCGTCGGCGAGGACCTCGTCCTGTGCATGGGCGACGTCATGGGCCACGGCATGCGCAGCGCTGCCCGGATGGGACAGCTGCGCGCCATCGTGGCCACGCTGGCCCTCGAGGGCCATGGCCCGGGCGCGCTGCTCGGGCGGCTCGCCGACAACGTCGACGTGCTGCTCGACCTCGAGCTCGCGACGCTGCTCGTCGCGTCCTACAGCCCTTCCCGTCGGACGCTCACCGTTGCCTCCGCCGGCCACCCGCCGCCGCTGCTCGCCGCGCTCGACGAGGAGCCCGCCTACCTCGATGTGGTGCCCGGCCCGCCGATCGGCTCCCTGCCCGGGGAGTACGAGGAGCTCGTCGTCGAGCTGCCGCCCGGCTCCACCGCCGTTCTCTACACCGATGGCCTGGTCGAGCGCCGGGGCGAGGCGCTCGACGTCGGGCTGGAGGCGCTGCGCCAGGCGCTGCGGGAGCTGCGGCTGCCGCCGGAGGCCGTGGCCGACCACGTGCTGGCGACCCTGGGGCGCAGTGAGGGCGCCGATGACGACGTGGCACTGCTCGTGCTGTCCCACCTGCCGGGCGGCATGGCGTGATCTGTCTGCAGGGCGGTGCGGAGTTCGGCGAGCTCTGCCGCGACATGGACGCCGAGCTGCTGCACCGGGCGGGCGGTGGACCCGTCGTGATCACTGCCCTCGCCGGCGCTCCGGGCCGCGAGTACCGCACCGCCGGCGACAACGGCCTACGCCACTTCACCTCGCTCGGGGCGCAGGACGCCACCGTCGCGCCAGACGTCCGGGAGGACGAGGCCGGCGCGCTGGACGCGCTGCGCCGGGCCCGGCTGCTGGTGCTGCCCGGGGGGTCGCCGTCGCGGCTGCTGGCAGCGCTGCAGGACACCCCCGTCGGGGGGCTGCTGGCGTCGCTGCTGGCCGACGGAGCCGTCGTCTCCGGCTCGAGCGCCGGCGCGATGGTGCTGTGCGAGTGGACCGTCCTGCCGGACCGGCGCGGGCCGCGCGGCACCGTCGTCGAGCGCGGGCTGGGTCTGGTGCCGGACCTGCTGGTGGTGCCGCACTGGAGCGGCGGGTCGAGCCGCGGCGAGTGGCTGCGCGCGGTTGAGCAGACGGTGCCGTCCGGCGTGCGCGTGCTCGGGCTGCCGGAGCAGTCCGGCGTGCTCGTCGAGGGCGGTGCTCTGACAGCCGTCGGGGCGTCGGCCACCGCGCTGGTCCGGGAGGGCCGCGAGCTGGCCGTCGGGAAGACGCTGTCCTAGGGCCGTTCTCCCGGGTGCAGCGCCCGGCGTCTCGTTCACCGCGAGACGCGGGTGCGATGCTCGCCGCGCGCCAGCACCGGGCGCGACCAGCTCAGGAGGACAGGCCGTGACCGAGGATCCCCGCTCCACCAGGTCGAACGCAGCCGGTGGGCCGATGTCGGAGCGCATGCAGGAGCTGCTGTCGCGGGCCGCCGAGGATCAGCTCACCGAGCAGCGCCAGGTGTCGGCCGTGCTGGCCGACCTGCGCGGACTGGTGGGGAACCTCGGCGAGCAGCTGCGCGGCACCGCCTCCTCGGCCCGGCTGGAGAGCCTGGGCGGTGACGTCAGCTCGCTGTTCACCGAGCTGCGCATGTCGACCAGCGCGCTCGGTGAGCGGCTGGACGTGCTCGCCCGCCGGGTCGACGAGCAGGCCGCCTCGACCGCCGAGAGGGTCACGGCGCAGGGCTCCGGCAGCGAGGCGCTGGCCGTGCGGGTCAGCGGCCTGTCGGAGGACCTGTCCGCGCAGAGCACTGCGCTGGACCGGCTGACCGACTCGGTCGAGGCGCTCGGTGCCTTCCCCGCCGCGCTGGCCGCGCTGCAGCGCGACATGTCCGGTGTGCACGACCGGCTCGCGCCGCTCGGTGACGTCCGCACCGGGCTCGCTGATCTCGTCGCCCGTACCGGGGCGATCGAGGCGCTGCGCCCCGAGGTGGGGACGATCTCCTCCCGGATGGAGGGGCTGGCCACCAGCGACGAGGTCGCTCGCAGTCGTGACTCCCTCGTCGCCGCCGTCACCGAGCGGCTCGACCGGCTCGAGCACCTGGCCGACCGGCCCGCGCTGACGCAGGAAGCGCTCGATGCCTCGCTCGCCCCGCTGCTCGTCAAGCTCGACGACGCTGCCTCCGGCGGCCAGGTCGTGGAGCGGCTCGGCGGGCTGGACGACCGGCTTGCCGCGCTCGAGGCGCGCGTCGGCCAGGTGGCCGAGCGGTTGTCCGACGTGAGCGATGCCGCCGGCGGGGTGCCGGCCGTCGCGACCGACCTGGCCCGGATGTCGGGGCGCCTGGACGAGGTTGCCGCCCTGCGCGCGGAGGTCCTGGCCACCCGCGAGGCCGTGCTCGCCCAGCAGGACGACTCGCCCGTGCCGAGCCTGGTGCTCGGGGTCGCCGCGCTGCGCGAGGACGTCGAGGACCTCGGCTCGCGCGTCAGTGAGCTGACCGTGCCCACCGCGGAGGCCGTCGCCACCGCGGTCGGTCAGCAGGTGACCGACCGGCTCGTCGACGAGCTCGCCCCGCGGGTGGCGGATGTCGTGCTCACCCGCGTTGCGGCCACGCTCGTCGAGCAGGTGGCCGGCAGTGTCACCGCCAGCGTGCAGAGCGGCCTCACCGAGAAGGTCCGCGCCGCGAACGCGGACAGCGAGCGCCGGATCAGCGCCCACGTCGACGAGGCCGTCCTGGCCCTGGCCGAGGCGCTGCTGCGCCGCCGACGCGGGACGCGCTCGGGCACGACCGCGCTGCTGGGTGCGGGCGAGCTCGAGGTAGCGGCTCCGGTCCACGGAGAGTCGGCCGCCGCCGCGGTCGAGGGCGGTGACGCCGTGCAGGAGCCGGCGGACGCGATGGCTCCCGCGGAGCTGCCCGACGACGTGCCGCCGCAGGACGTGCATCCGGAGCAGGTCTCGGACCAGACGCATGAGGAGGACGCGCCGGACGACGAGGTCCTGGATGGGCCTGGTGCGGACGACGAGGAGCCGGACGACGAGGCCCCAGACGACGAGGTCCTCGTGCCGGAGCAGGAGCTCGCGGCCCAGGACGCCGACCCCGCTGCCGTCGTCACCCGGCTGCGCAACATCGACGTCGGCGGCGAGAGCGCTGTGTCCGGGTCGCCGGGCGCGGGTGAGGTTGCCTCTCCGTACGACGTCGAGGACGCGGCTCAGGCCCAGACCCCAGTCGAGGACGACGACGACGACGGCGACGGCAAGGACGGCCAGGACGGCGAGGACGACGGCGGGCCGGCCATGGTGGCTGACGCACAGGCTGCCGAGAGGGAGCAGGACGCGGACGACGCGGTGGAGGAGGAATTCCCAGCCGGGCCTCCGCTTCAGGCGCCGGCCGTGGCGACGTTCACCCTGCCGGGCGGGCCCGAGCCGGTCGCCGCGCCGACGCAGTCGGTCGTACCGGCCCCGCAGTCGGACGACGACGGGGACGAGCAGGACGGCCCGCCGCGGCGTCCCTGGTGGCGGCCGGGCGGCTGACCTGGAGGCTCAGAGG
>JBBSLB010000006.1:0-30484 GCA_038255675.1 Mycobacteriales bacterium | reverse complement strand
TCGCTCGCCGCCTGTGAAGGCACCCTGCTGCTGGTCGACGCCGCGCAGGGCATCGAGGCGCAGACCCTGGCGAACCTCTACCTCGCGCTCGAGAACGACCTGCACATCATCCCGGTGCTCAACAAGATCGACCTCCCGGCCGCGCAGCCGGAGAAGTATGCCGAGGAGGTCGCAAAGATCATCGGCTGCGAGCCCGACGACGTGCTGCGGATCAGCGCCAAGACAGGCCAGGGCGTCGAGGACGTGCTGAACGCGATCGTGCGCGGCGTGCCGGCGCCTCTCGGCGACGTGGACGCGCCGGCCCGCGCGATGATCTTCGACTCGGTCTACGACTCCTACCGCGGCGTCATCACCTACGTGCGCGTGTTCGACGGCCAGCTGTCCACCAAGGACAAGGGCCTGATGATGTCGACGCAGAACGCCCACGAGATCCTCGAGGTCGGCGTCGTCAGCCCCGACATGACCCCGACGGACTTCCTGTCGGCCGGCGAGGTCGGCTACGTCATCCCCGGTGTGAAGAACGTCCGCCAGGCCCGCGTCGGCGACACCCTGACCACGGTGAAGAACGCGGCGACCGAGTCGCTGGGCGGCTACCAGGACCCCAAGCCGATGGTGTTCAGCGGCCTCTACCCCCTTGACGGCAGCGAGTACCCGGCGTTGCGCGAGGCGCTGGACAAGCTGCGGCTCAACGACGCGGCGCTGGTCTACGAGCCCGAGACCTCCCTCGCGCTCGGCTTCGGCTTCCGGGTCGGCTTCCTCGGCCTGCTGCACCTCGAGATCGTCCGCGAACGGCTCGAGCGCGAAGCCGGGCTGGCGCTCATCTCCACCGCCCCGAACGTCGTCTACACCGTCCGGCTCGAGACCGGCGAGGAGGTCGTGGTCACCAACCCCAGCGACTGGCCTGGCGGCAAGATCGCCGAGATCCGCGAGCCGGTCGCCAAGGCGATGGTGCTGCTGCCGAGCGAGTACGTCGGCACCGTGATGGAGCTGTGCCAGGCCCGGCGCGGCGTGCTGCAGGGGATGGACTACCTGTCCGAGGATCGCGTCGAGCTGCGCTACACGCTGCCGATGGGCGAGATCATCTTCGACTTCTTCGACCAGCTGAAGTCCCGCACCAAGGGCTACGCCTCGCTGGACTACGAGCTGGCCGGTGAGCAGGCCTCCGACCTGGTCAAGGTCGACATCCTGCTGCAGGGCGAGCCGGTGGACGCGTTCAGCGCGATCGTGCACAAGGACAAGGCTTACGCCTACGGCACGAACATGACCTCCAAGCTGCGCGAGCTCATCCCGCGGCAGAACTTCGAGGTGCCGATCCAGGCCGCGATCGGCGCGCGCGTGATCGCCCGCGAGAACATCCGCGCGATTCGCAAGGACGTGCTCGCCAAGTGCTACGGCGGTGACATCACCCGCAAGCGCAAGCTGCTGGAGAAGCAGAAGGAGGGCAAGAAGCGGATGAAGATGGTCGGTCGCGTCGAGGTCCCGCAGGAGGCGTTCATCGCTGCTCTGTCCACGGGCCAGGAGACGGCCGGCAAGTCGTGACGGCGGCCGGGATCCCTGCCCCCAACGACCTCGACCGGCTGCTCGGCGCGTCCGTGGAGGCGGCCACCCGATTGCTCAGCGCGGACGGCGAGTTCTACCCGTTCGCGGTGGCGATGACGGCTGAGGGGGAGGTCGTCAGCCCCGCGGTCGACCCGCCAACCGACCACCCGACCGCCGACGAGGTCGTCGCGCTGCTGCTCGAGGCGCTGCGTGGCTCGCGCGACACGTTGCGCGCCTGCGCGGTCTGCAGCGACGTGCGGATCCGTTCCGACGAGGGCGAGGAGCGCGACGCGATCCGGATCGAGCTCGAAGCTCCTGGCGCCGACCCGCTCGTCGTCGTGGTGCCGTACGCCGACCAGACCCTGGAGGAGCCGATGGGCATGGCGGGGGAGCGTCGGGTCTTCGCCTGATGCAGGCTGGCCCGGTGGACGACTACACCGACCTGGACGCCTATCTCGCCCTGCCGCGCACCTCGGGGCTCGCGCTGAGCCCGGACGGGACGCGACTTGTCACCGTCGTCGCGACGCTGGACGGCAAGGCGACCCGCTGGGTCAGCGCGCTGTGGGAGGTCGACCCGGCGGGCGAGCGACCGGCGCGAAGGCTCACGCGCAGCGCGAAGGGCGAGGGCGGGCCGGTCTTCACCCCCGCCGGCGACGTGGTGTTCACCTCCGCCCGGCCCGACCCTGACTCCGAGCCCGACGACGAGACGCCGACCGCCCTGTGGCTGCTCCCGCCGACCGGCGAGGCGCGGGTTGTCGCGACCCGCCCCGGCGGCATCAGCGGTGTCGTCATGGCGGCTGCCGCCGGCACCGTGGCGGTGCTGTCGGACACGCTGCCCGCGTCCACGGACACGGCCAGCGACGACGAGCGGCGCAAGGCGCGCAAGGACCTGAAGGTCGACGCGGTGTTGCACGCGTCCTACCCTGTCCGGTTCTGGGACCGTGACCTCGGAGTCGGCCAGACCCGATTGTTGGCAGGCGATCTGGTCGACGACGAGCCCGTCGAGTGGCGTGACCTGACGCCCAGCCCCGGGCGTGCTCTGCTCGGCGGCCAGGTCGACCTGACACCGGACGGGCGCACGGCGGTGTCGACGTGGGGGATCGCCGAGCCGCGCGGCAGCCGGCGCACAGCGCTCGTCGCCGTCGACACCACGACCGGTGAGCGCCGTGTCCTGCTCGACGACGGCAGCAGCGAGATCGCCGCCCCCCGGGTGTCGCCGGACGGCAGCCTGATCGCTGCCGTCCTCGAGCGGCGCAGCACCCCGGACGAGCCGATCGACGGGCGGCTCGTCGTCCTGCCGCTCGACGGCTCGGCCCCGGCGCGCGAGGTCGCGCCGGACTGGGACCGCTGGGCGTCCGACCCCCGTTGGTCGCCGGACGGGACGGCGCTGCTCGTCACCGCCGACGAGCAGGGCGCGCGGCCGGTCTTCCGCGTGGACGTCGCCAGCGGCGAGGTGGTCCGGCTCACCGGCGACGCCGGCCACTACACCGACGTCTGCGTCTCGCCCGACGGCATGCTCGTCTACGCGCTGCGCGACGCCGTCGACGCGGCGCCCGCGCCGGTCCGGCTCGATGCTCGTACGGCCGACCAGTCGCCCGTCCTGCTCGCCGGACCGCACACCGCACCCACGCCGCCCGGCACCCTGACCGAGGTCACCACCACGGCGCAGGACGGCAGCCCGCTGCGCTCCTGGCTGGCGCTGCCCGAGGGGGACGGCCCGCACCCGCTGGTGCTGTGGGTGCACGGCGGCCCGCTCGGCTCGTGGAACGGCTGGTCCTGGCGGTGGAACCCGCATCTGATGACCGCCCGCGGCTACGCCGTGCTGCTGCCGGACCCGGCACTGTCCACCGGCTACGGGCGCGACTTCGTCCGACGGGGCTGGGGGTCCTGGGGCGGCGCGCCGTACACCGACCTGATGGCGCTGACGGACGCTGCGCTGGAGCACCCGGCCGTCGACGCGACGCGGACGGCGGCGATGGGCGGCAGCTTCGGCGGCTACATGGCCAACTGGATCGCCGGCCACACCGACCGGTTCCGCGCCGTCGTGACGCACGCAAGCCTCTGGGACCTCGAGCAGTTCGGCCCGACGACCGACGCCTCCTACTACTGGACGCGCGAGATGACGCCGGAGATGGCCCGCGAGCACAGTCCCAGCCGCTTCGCCGACGCCATCACCTCACCGGTGCTGGTCATCCACGGCGACAAGGACTACCGCGTGCCCATCGGTGAGGGGCTGCGACTGTGGTGGGACCTGTGCTCGCGGGCCGAGGACCCCGAGGCCATGCCGCACCGGTTCCTCTACTTCCCGCAGGAGAACCACTGGGTGCTTACGCCCCAGCACGCGCGGCTCTGGTACGAGACGGTGCACGCCTTCCTCGCCCACCACGTGCTGGGCGAGCAGTGGCGCACCCCCGACCTCCTCGCCTAGCCGGCTTGCGCGGGGGAGCGCCCGATCAGGCGGTGTCGACCACCCGGTAGGCCTCGGCCAACCGGCCCTCGGGCAGGCCGTGCTCCTGCGCCGTGCGACCGAGGTGCTCTCGCAGCTCCGCCTCGACGGACCGGTCCAGCATCGGCGTCTGGCTGTCGTGCGCACTGCACGCGCGCACCTTCGCGTCGAAGACGTGGGTGACGTCGACAGCCGTGTCGTCGTCAGGGCCGCCGAACTGCCAGACCTGGGCGACCTCCCACGGCGCGAGGTCCAGCTCAGGGAAGGCGAAGGCGTTTCGGGCATCGGGATAGACAGCGGCCAGCGCTGCGGCGCCCGTGGCCAGGTGGTCAGGGTGGTAGAGGTAGACGAAGCGGTAGTCGCGCTCCGGGGCGTGGGTGACCACGGCCTCCGGGCGGCGCTCCCGGATCACCCGGGCCAGGTCGCGACGCAGGTCGCGGTCGACCTCGACGAAGCCGTCCGGGCGGCCGAGGAACACGCACTCCTTCGCGCCGAGCAGCTCGGCTGCGGCCCGCTGCTCGTCGCGCCGGATCCCGGGCACGGCCTCGCGCGGCACGTCGGCGTCGAAGCCGCCGCTGTCGCCGTCGGTCACGCAGACGACCGTCACCTCGCAGCCCTGCGAGGCCCAGAGGGCGATCAGGCCGCCGGCGCCGAAGTCGGCATCGTCGGGGTGCGCACCGATGACGAGGGCGCGGGCGGGGACGGCACGGGTCGGGGTGCTCATGACGAGCCCCCTACCCCCCGGAGAGCAGGTCCCTCACGTGGCCGGTCTCGTTGATGCTGATGATCCCGCGGCGGCCGTCCCTCGCGGCGCCGATCCGGGTGAGGGAGCAGTAGGCGGGGGCGAACCAGATCGTCCGATCCTGCCCGAGCACGGCGCCGGCCGCAGCGTTGATGGCGCCCGCATGGCTGAACAGCACCACCCGTCCGCCGGGGTGCCGTGCGGCGATCCGCTCGACCGCGCCGACGACGCGCGCGCGGAAGGCCACCGGGTCGACGTCGTGGCTGTAGAGGTCGCCATGGAGGAGGGCGGCGTAGCGCGGGTCGCCGGCTGCCTTGAGCTCCTCGACCGGGACGTAGGAGGAGTCGTTGCTGTCGAACTCCGCGATGTCGTCCTCGACCTCGGCGGTCATGCCGAGCGCCTGCTCCACCGGGGCGGCCGTCTCGCGGGCCCGCCGCGACGGGGAGGTGTACAGCGCCGAGACGCCGTGGTCGGCCAGCGCCTGCACCAGCCGGCGGGCCTGCTCGTGCCCGCGCTCGGCCAGCTCCGGGTCGGCCGGCCCGCCGTCCTCTGTGGCGTCGATCCGGACGGGCAGCGCGTGGCGGACGAGCACGATCTCCATCGGCGCGACGCTAGCCGCCGGTCCCGCACACTGGACGGGTGCCCAGCGCCCTGCCCGACGGCGAGCCCGTCCCCCCGACCGGCGCCCTGCCAGCGGACGCGACCGCGGGCCTCGGGCAGCAGCCGTTGGGTCTCTACCTGCACGTCCCGTTCTGCGCCTCCCGCTGCGGCTACTGCGACTTCAACACCTACCTGGGCTCCGAGCTGGGCGGTGGCGGGCTCCAGGACGGTTATGCCGACGCGGCGATCGCCGAGCTGCGGCTGGCCCGCGCGGTGCTCGGCGACGCGGCGCCACCCGTCGAGACCGTCTTCGTCGGCGGGGGCACGCCGACTCTGCTGCCGGCCAGCGACCTCGTGCGGGTGCTGCGGGAGGTGGACGCGCTGTTCGGCCTCGCGCCGGGGGCGGAGGTCACGACCGAGGCCAACCCCGACTCGGTGGACGAGCGCTACCTCGCCGAGCTCCGCGCCGGCGGCTTCACGCGGGTGTCGCTCGGCATGCAGTCGGCGGTGTCGTCGGTGCTGCAGGTGCTCGACCGCACCCACACACCGGGACGCCCGCAGCAGGCGGCGCGCGAGGCCGTCGCAGCCGGCTTCGAGCAGGTCAGCCTCGACCTCATCTACGGCGCGCCGGGGGAGTCCGACGACGACTGGCGCACCTCCCTCGACGCGGCGCTGAGCGCAGGGCCGACGCACGTCTCGGCGTACGCGCTCATCGTCGAGGACGGCACCCGGCTGGGTCGGCAGGTCGCCCGCGGCCTGCTGCCCGCGCCGGACGACGACGTCCTGGCCGACCGCTACCTGCTCGCGGAGCAGGCGCTCTCCGGTCTGGGCTGGTACGAGGTGAGCAACTGGGGTGAGCCCTGCCGGCACAACCTGGGCTACTGGCGCGGCGGCGACTGGTGGGGGATCGGCCCCGGTGCGCACAGCCACGTGGGCGGCGTGCGCTGGTGGAACGTCAAGCACCCGTCGGCCTACGCCGCCCGGCTTGCCGAGGGGGTCTCGCCGGGCGCGGGCCGCGAGCTGCTCACCGCCGAGGACCGGCGGGTCGAGCGGATCCTGCTCGAGGTGCGGCTGCGCGAGGGCGTGCCGCTGGACCTGCTCCGCCCGCAGGGCTTCGCGGCCGTCGACCGGCACGCCGAGGACGGCCTGGTGGAGGTCGACGGCGGCCGGGCGGTGCTCACGCTGAGAGGGCGGTTGCTCGCCGACGCCGTGGTCCGCGACCTCGTCGACTGACCCCCACCTCCCGCGACGATCTTCGTCTTGAGGTGCCCCGACACGCGTGCTGGCTCCCCACAAGACGAAGATCGTCGCAGGAGGGGTGGGGGTGCCGTGGCGCAGCGCACACGGCTGGGTGACGGGAATCGCTTCTGCTGCCGGTAGGTTGCCCTCACCACAGACTGTCGTCCCGACCCGGTTCGACCGTCACCTCCGCGGGAGTCCTTGCCCGCTGGTCGCACCGCTCGGTCGTTGCTCCGCCCCGTTCGTCGGGATTGTTGCTGCGCGTCGCGGCCCCTGACACACCAACGGAGCTCCTTCCTTCATGCCTGGCCGTCCCACCCCTTCCCGCATGTCCTCCCCGAGCCGCGGCGCCTCCGCTGGCCGCAGCTCCTCCGCCGGAGGTCGTGGCCGCGCGCCGCGCCGCACCGGCTCGAGCCGGCCGGCCCCCGCGCCGGTCAGGTCCGACCTCGAGATCGCCTTGGACGCTGCGGCTGACGCCGCTGCGGCCGCGCCCGACGTCGCCACCACCTTCGCCGCCCTCGGCCTGCCCGAGCGGCTCGTCATCGCCCTCGCCCGTCGCGGGATGGAGGCGCCGTTCGCCATCCAGACGCGCGCGATCCCGGACGCCCTGGCCGGCCGCGACGTGCTCGGCCGCGGGGCCACCGGCTCCGGCAAGACCCTCGCCTTCGGCCTGCCGCTGCTGTCCCGCCTGGTCGGCGGGGAGCGGCTGCGCGGCACCCCGCGCGGCCTGGTGCTCGTGCCGACCCGCGAGCTGGCCCAGCAGGTCAACGACGCGCTCGCCCCGCTGGCGCAGGCGCTCGACCTCAAGGTGACCACCGTCTACGGCGGCGCCTCGATGGGCCGCCAGATCGACCAGCTGCGCCGCGGCGTCGACGTCGTCGTCGCCACCCCCGGTCGGCTGCAGGACCTCATCGACCAGCGGGAGTGCTCGCTGCACGCCTTGCAGGTCACCGTCCTTGACGAGGCCGACCACATGGCCGACCTGGGCTTCATGCCGGCCGTCACCAAGCTGCTCGACATGACGGCCGAGGGCACCCAGCGGCTGCTCTTCTCCGCGACGCTCGACCGCGGCGTGGACAAGCTCGTGCGCCAGTACCTCGTTGACCCGGCGGTGCACGCTGTGGCGTCCGCCGACAGCACGGTCACGACGATGGACCACCGCGTCTACGCGGTCCAGGGCGACGCCAAGGTCGACATCTCCGCCGAGATCGCCGCCCGCCCGGGCCGCACGCTGTTCTTCGTGCGCACCAAGCACGGTGCGGACCGGCTCGCGATGCAGATGCGCAAGGTCGGCGTCGAGGCCGCCGCGATCCACGGCAACCTCACCCAGAACGCCCGCAAGCGCGCGCTGGAGAACTTCACCTCCGGCCACGCCCGCGTGCTGGTGGCGACCGACGTCGCCGCCCGCGGCATCCACGTGGACGACGTCGACCTGGTCGTCCACTACGACCCGCCGGCCGACCACAAGGACTACCTGCACCGCTCCGGCCGGACCGCGCGGGCCGGTGCCAGCGGCACCGTCCTGTCGCTCGTCACGAGCGACCAGGTCCGCGACCACCAGCGCATGCGCGAGCGCGCCGGTGTCGAGGCCAGCGCCGTCAGCGTCGTCGTCGGCCACCCGGCCGTGCGCGAGCTCGCCGAGTCGGGGGAGGCCATCGAGGTCGCGCCCCGCGCGCCGTACGTCCCGCGCCCGCAGGGTGATCGCCGCCCGAGCTACGGCAGCGCGAGCCGCCCCCGGCGCACCGGCCAGCCGAGCAGCAGCGGCGGCGGCCCCCGAGGTGGAGCCGGCCGCCCGCGCCCGGCGCACACCAGCTAGTCCTACGTCGTGCGACGGAGGCCGGTCCCCTCGGGGCCGGCCTCCGGTGCGTCCAGCCCTTGGAAGGTTGAGCCCTCAACCACAGGGGTATGGTGGGCACATGACGAGGTGGCTGGACGCGGACCAGCAACGGGCGTGGCGCGCGTTCCTCGCGGCGAGCACCTCGCTGCAGGCCGGACTCGATGCCCAGCTGCAGGCTGATGCCGGCATGCCACACACCTACTACGAGGTGCTTGTACGGCTGTCCGAGGCGCCTGACCGGCGGCTGCGGATGAGCGCACTGGCTGACGCGGCGGGCTCCTCACGCAGCCGCCTGTCGCACGCGGTCGCTCAGCTCGAGGCGCGCGGGTGGGTTCGTCGCGAGCCGTGCCCCGAGGACCGGCGTGGTCTGGTCGCCGTGCTGACCGACGAGGGCTTTGCCGCGCTCGAGCGGGCCGCGCCGGGCCACGTCGAGCAGGTGCGGCGCCTGCTCATCGACCGCCTCACACCCGCGCAGGTCCGCGCCCTGCGCGAGATCTCCGAGGCAATCCTGCCGGAGGTGTGACCCACCCCTCCCTGCTTGCAGAAGTGAGCACCTTTGCTAGCGGGCAGAGGAGCAGCAGCAACCCGCTGCCCTCCAGGAGGAACCGTGTCCGATCGTCCCGCAGACCAGGCCCGCCAGGGACTGCTCGCCTCCGTGTCCGGCAAGGCCAAGGAGGTCGCCGGAGCCGTGCTCGGCAACGACAGCCTGGCCGCCGAGGGTCAGCTGCAGCAGGCCGAGGCCGCCGCCCGCAAGGACGCCGGCGCGCAGGAGGCCGTGGCTCACGCCGAGGCCGCGGACGCTGCCCAGGTGCTCAAGCGAGAGCAGGCTGACGCCCAGCGCCAAAGCGCCGCCGCCGAGACCGCGTCTGCCGCCCGCGAGGACCAGGTGCGGCGGGAGGCTGGCATCGAGGCCGCTCGCGCCGCTGCCGACGTCGAGCGCCAGGAGGCCGTGCGGACCGCGGCCGTCGAGGCCGAGGCGCGGGCCGACCGCGCGGACGTCAGCGACCAGGCCGCCGCCGAGCGCGCTGAGGCCGCCCGTCTGGAGCGCGAGGCCCAGGCCCGCTTCGCTCAGGAGTCGGCCAGTGCTGACGCCGCTGAGAAGGCCGCTGCCCGTGCCCGCGAGGACGCCGAGCGCCTCGGGCGCGACGCCTCCTAGTCCGCCGCAGACAGACCACCCCCAACCTCAGGAGACCCATGAACGTCCTCACCGTCCCGCGCACCGTCGCCGTCCTCGAGTACAAGGCGCTGCGCCTGCCCGCCACCGTTCTGCAGTCGCAGCTCGTCGCCCGGCTCGATGAGGAGTCGCGCGTCCGTCTTGCCTTCGAGAAGGCGCTCGGCAGCATCGACTCCGCCGTCGGCAAGCTCTTCGCCGACGAGAACCTGGCCCGCCGCGGCACCGCGCTTTCCCGTCGCGCCGAGGTCCTCGAGACCGCCGTCGTGCTCGAGGAGAAGGCTGATCAGCGCAGGGCCGCCGCCGCGGCTGAGCTCCAGGACAGCCGGGCCGCGGCCGACGAGCAGCGGCGCACCGCCGAGCAGGACAAGGCCGCCGAGCTGCAGCGGCTGCGTGATGAGGAGAAGGCCGCGAAGCGCGCCGTCGCCGAGAAGGCTGCCGCGCAGGAGAAGGCCGCTGCCAAGGCGGTCGCCGCTAAGGCCAAGGCCGAGCTGGCCGCCGAGCGCAAGCGACTGGCCACCCAGGAGGCCGCGCTCGAGCAGCGCACCGCCGCGCGCACGGCGGCACCGAAGGCCCAGCTCTCGGACGCGGTCGAGCGCAAGCAGGATGCCGACGCCGAGCGCGCAACCGCCGACCGCCTGGCCGAGCTCGCCGATGCCGAGAAGGCCAGCCGCACCGCTGAGAGCTAGCCCGTACGACGACGACGTCCCGGTCCCCCGAGCGGGGCCGGGACGTCGTCGTTCCTCCAGGAACCGGGCGCTACTCGCTCTCGGTGGTGGTGCTGGTCTCGCAGCCGCACTCCTTGCACATGGCGTTCCTCCTCCCGGGTCGGTCCCGGCAGTGTGCACCGGCGGGGAGGAGGCCGCGACCCTGGCCTGACGTCAGCCCCGGTGGCTGTTACGGTGCCTCTGTACGACAGGGGAGCGCTTCGGCGCTGAGAGTGCGGTCCGCCGCAGACCCTCGAACCTGATCTGGGTCATGCCAGCGCAGGGAGTCGGTTCGCCGAGTCGTCGCCTGGCTGCGCGCCGTGCGACGCACCCCGGTGCTCGCCCCGTCCACTTCTACGGACGGAGAACGCACATGACCACCACCGGACCCACCCGCTCCACCAAAGGCACGGACCCGCGCCGTTGGCGCACCGTCGACGTCGTCGTCGCGGCGGTCCTCGCCGCCGCGGTAGGCGTCGTCTTCTGGGCCTGGAACCTGCTCTGGGCGGCCGCCTCACCGGCCTTCGAGACGGTCCCGCCGCTGCAGGGGATCATGTACGGCGTCTGGCTGCTGCCCGGCGTGCTGGGCGCCTTCATCCTGCGCAAGCCCGGCGCGGCGATCTACTGCTCGCTCGTCGCGTCGGTCGTCTCGGCCTTTCTCGGCAGTCAGTGGGGGCTGACCGTCGTCTGGTACGGACTGCTCCAGGGCCTGGCCCCTGAGCTGGTCTTCTTCCTGACCCGCTACCGCTCCTGGCGGCTCGTGACCGGGCTGGTCGCGGCTGCGGCCGCCGGGCTGGCTGCGGTCGCCCTCGACCTCACGCTCTACTACCCCGAGTGGCCGCTGGACTGGAAGCTCGCCTACGCCGCGCTCGTGGCGACCAGCGCGGCCGCCGTGGGCGGATTGGGCACCTGGCTGCTGCTCAAGGCGCTCGCGCCGACCGGCGTGCTGGCGCCGTTCCCGTCCGGCCGCCAGCAGGTCCGGGTCTGAGCCGAGCCCGGCCCGTCCGCCTCGAGCTGCGCGACTGGGGCTGGCGGTACGCCGGGCGCAGGGCGTGGGCGCTGCGCGGGGTCGACCTGGTGGTCGAGGCCGGGGAGCGCGTGCTGCTGCTAGGGCCCTCGGGGGGCGGCAAGTCCACCCTGCTGAGGGCCCTGGCCGGCCTGCTCGACGACGACGCCGGTGCGGCGGAGGGGTCGCTGCTGGTGGACGGCCGGCTGGCTCGCGAGGTCCGCGGGCGCACCGGACTGCTCCTGCAGGACCCCGACGCGCAGCTGGTCATGTCCCGGGCCGGCGACGACGTCGCCTTCGGGCTGGAGAACCGCGCCGTCCCGGCCGACCGGATCTGGCCGCGGGTCGATGCCGCCCTGGTACAGGTCGGCTTCCCGTACGCCCGTGACCGCTCGACGGCGGAGCTGTCGGGTGGGGAGAAGCAGCGCCTGGCCCTGGCCGGGGTGCTCGCGCTCGAGCCCGGGCTGCTGCTGCTCGACGAGCCGACCTCGCAGCTCGACCCGAGCGGCGCGGCGCTCGTCCGCGAGGCGCTGGCCCGGCCCACCGGCGCGACGACGCTGCTCGTCGAGCACCGGGTGGCCGACGTCGTCGGGCTGGTCGACCGGGTCGTCGTCCTCGAGCCGGGCGCGGGTGTGGTCGCGGACGGTCCGCCCGCCGCGGTCTTCCGCGAGCGGGGGGCCGACCTCGCAGCGCGCGGGGTGTGGGTGCCCGGCCGTGAGCCGTCCTCGGCCCGCCGCGCGCGCTCGCCCGGTGCCCCGCTGCTCGGCGCCGAGGCCGTGCGGGCCTTCCGCGGCGTGCCGGCAGCGCCGGTCGACGTCACGCTGCACGCCGGTGAGGCGGTCGCCCTCACCGGCCGCAATGGCGCCGGGAAGTCCACCGTGGCAGCTGTTGTCGCCGGTCTGGAAGCCCCCGCGGAGGGGCGGGTCGTCACCTACCCGGACCTGGGTGGCCCGTCCGCACCGCTGCACCGCTGGCCGGCCCGCCGGCTGGTCCAGGCGGTCGGCACGGTCTTCCAGAGTCCGGAGCACTCGTTCCTCACAGCGTCGGTGGCTGCGGAGCTGCTCGCCGGACCGCGACGCAGCCCGGAGGCCGACGCGTCGGCGAGGCGGCGCAGCGAGGTGCTGCTCGACCGGCTCGGGCTGACCGCCGTCGCCGGGGCGAATCCGTTCACGCTGTCGGGCGGGCAGCAGCGCCGGCTGTCGGTGGCGACCGCCCTCGCCTCGGCGCCTCGGGTGCTGGTCCTGGACGAGCCGACCTTCGGCCAGGACGCGCTCACCTGGGCGGCGCTCGCCGAGCTCTGCGAGGAGCTGCTCGACGAGGGCCGTGCGCTGCTCGTCGTGACGCACGACGAGGCGTTCGTCCAGCGCCTCGCCGACCGGGTGCAGGTGCTCGGGTGAACCCGCTCGCCCTCCTCCTGGCCGCGACGGTGCCCGCGCTCGCGTTGCTCATCAGCGTCGACCCGGTCACCCCCACGGTTGTCCTGGTCGCCACCGCCGTCGCGCTGCGGCTCAGCCCGGCCCGTCCGGTCGATCTGCTCCGGAGGGCCCGCCCGCTGCTGCTCGCCGCGACGAGCATCGGCGTGCTGAATGCCCTCCTCAGCCAGGCCGGCGGGCGGCTGCTCGTCGACGTCGGCCCGGTGACCGTCACCACCGGAGCGGCGGTCGCCGGCGCCTCGACCGCCCTGCGGCTGCTTGCGGTCGCGTTGCCCGGTCTGCTCGCCGTGCTGCTCATCGATCCCGTCGACCTGGCCGACGCCCTCGTCCAGCAGGCGCGCGTCCCGGCCCGCCCGGCGTACGGAGCGCTGGTCGCCTTGCGCCTCGTCCCACTGCTGACGGAGGACTGGACGCAGCTGCGCCGGGCCCGCCGGGCGCGCGGGATCGCCGCCGGCTCACCGCTCGGAGCGATCCGGCTCTTCGCCGGCCAGGTGCTGGGGCTGCTGGTGCAGGCGCTGCGCCGTGGCACGCGCATCGCCACCGCCATGGACGCCCGCGGCTTCGACAGCACCGGGCCGCGGACCTTCGCGCGAGCAGCCGTCCTCACGTCGGCTGACCGCTGGCTGGTCGTCGCCTCGGTCCTCGTGACCACCTGCGCCGTCGTGCTCTCGGTGGCGACCGGTGCCTGGCGACCGGTGCTCGGATGACCGCCGGCGGTCACCTGGTGCACGGGACCGGCACCGAGCTGGTCGTTGCCGACTGGCCCCCCATCACCACCGCCGAGGCGCGCGCGCTGCTGGCTGCCTACGGGCTGGTCGCCCGCCGCGTCGCCTGGCGCAGCCCCCGACCCCTGTCGGCGGCGGCGCTCGTCGAGACCGATGACGGGACGGTCTTCGTCAAGCGGTCCGACCCGCGGGTGCGCACGGCCGCCGACCTTGCCGAGGAGCACGCCTTCGGCGACCACCTCCGGGCCCGCGGCGTCCCGTTGCCCGAGGTGCTCATGACGACGAGCGGGGAGCGCGCCGTCGCGACGCACGCCGGCACGTACGAGGCGCACGCCGCCGGGGTCGGCGAGGACCGCTACCGCGACGTGCCGTCGTGGGGGTCGCCGCACAGCCTCGCTGACGCGCGGGCGACCGGCCGCGCGATGGCCCTGCTCCAGCAGGCGGCGGGGGGCTTCGACCGGCCTGCCCGCAGCTGCCTGCTGACGACGTCCTGGCCGCCCGACGTCGCCGGCCGCGTCGCGGCCGATCCGCGCCTGGCCCGGGCGCTGAGCGACCGGTCGTGGGAGCGCGACGTCGAGCAGGTGCTGGGCCCGCTGCTCGCCGGCCTGCCGGAACTGCCGCCGTCCTGGACCCACGGCGACGGCAGCCCGACCAACCTGCTCTGGTCCACCGACGGGCAGGTCAGCGCCGTGCTCGACCTGGGCCTGTGCGACCGCACCTCCCCGGTCGTCGAGCTGGCGACCGCGATCGAGCGCAGCGGGATCGCCTGGCTGGCGGACGAGCCGCGGGCGCGGCCCGAGGTGGTGGCCGGGCTGGTCGACGGATGGGCGGAGGTCCTGCCGGTTGACCCGGCGGCGCTGCGCGCCGTCCTGCCGCTGGTGCACGTGGGCTTCGCGCTGTCCGAGATCGCCTACTACGCAGGCGTGACTGGCAGCCTGGCCGACGCCGAGGTGGCGTACGAGACCTACCTGATGGGGCACGCCCGGTGGTGGCAGGCACCGGCCGGGCAGGCACTGCTCGACGGACTCTCGCCGGGCCGTCCCCTGTGACGCGTGCCACACTCCGGCTCCAATCAGCAGTCGGAGGGTGGATCACGTGGCAGAGCAGTTCGACGTCGTCGTCGTCGGAGGTGGATCCGCCGGAGCGGTGCTCGCCGCGAGGCTGTCCGAGGACCCGTCGGTGCGGGTGGCACTGGTCGAGGCCGGTGGCCCCCCGCCGCCCGCGGAGTCGATGCCCGCGGCGGTCGCCTCTCTGCAGCTGAACCCCGACACCGACTGGATGTACACCGGTGACGCCGGTGGCGTCGGCCGTGGGCTCGCCGAGGGCCGGATGATGGTGCCGCGCGGCAAGATGCTCGGCGGCTCCTCCGGCATCAACTACATGGCCTACGTGCGCGGCCACCCCGGCGACTTCGACTCCTGGGCCGACGGCGGCGCGCAGGGCTGGTCGCACAGCGAGCTGCTGCCCTACTTCAAGAAGTCCGAAGGCATACAGCCCAGCGGCGACATCGTGGTCGACCACGACGCCCACAACCCCGACGGCCCGCTGGGGGTCTCGGTGCGCTCGCCCGTCGTGCCGAGCGCGCAGCAGTTCGTCGACGCGGCGAGGGCCTCGGGCATTCCGACCGGCGACTACAACGGCGGCGACCGGGCCCGGCCCGAGGGCGTGGCGTCGCTGTTCCAGACCACGACCAAGGACGGCAAGCGCACCTCGACCTTCCACGCCTTCCTCGAACCCGTCATGGACACGCGGGACAACCTCGTCGTCATCCCGCACGCCCACGTGACGCGCGTCCTGCTGGAGGACGGCGCCGACGGGCTCGTGGCGACCGGGGTGGAGTACCGCACCGCCGACGGCAGCGTCGAGACGGTGACCGCGACCAAGGAGGTCGTGCTGTCGGCGGGCGCGATCGGCTCGCCGCAGCTGCTCCTGCTGTCCGGGATCGGCCCGGCGTCCGAGCTGGCCGAGGTCGGGATCGACTGCCGGCTCGACCTGCCCGACGTCGGCAAGCACCTCAAGGACCACCTGCACACGCCCATGGTGTTCCCGGCCCCCGGCATCGGGCTGAACATGACCGAGGTGGCGCTCTCGCTCGGCCCGGACGCGCTACGTGCGCCGGCGGGCCCGCTGCCGGCCGACCCGGCGGACGACGACGCGCTGCCGCCCGAGCTGGCCGGCGTCAAGGCCGAGGCCGAGCGGCGCCTGGCCGAGTGGGCCACCACCGGCCGGAGCCTGGTGTCGTCCTCGCTCTACGACGCCGGCCTCTGGTACTCCACCGGCCTCGGTGACGAGCACACGCACGACGCGCAGATCGGCTTCCTGGTCTGCGGCTACACCCCCGACCTGTGGCGGGCGCTGTTCCGCATCGACCCCGGCGTGTACTTCGAGGACGCGGCGACGGCGCTGGCCGCCGACGCCGAGGTCGTGGTCGTGCTGCCCAACCCCGTGCAGCCGCACTCCGAGGGCGAGGTGCGCCTCGCAAGCGCGGATCCGCTGGAGCCGCCGCGCATCTCGCTGAACTACTTCTCCGACCCCCACGACGTGAAGGTGATGGTCGCCGTGATGCGCCGGGCGCTGGAGCTCATCGGCAACTGGCCGGTCGAGGGCATGGGGTCGCTGATGGTCCCGCCCAAGCTGGCCGAGACCCACGGGCACACTGCGGGCGACGTGCCCAGCGACGCGCTGCTCGAGGACCTGGCCCGGCACTACGCGCTGACCGTCTACCACGAGACCTCGACCTGCCGGATCGGCGACGTCGTCGACGCCGACCTGCGCGTCAAGGGCGTCGCCCGGCTGCGGGTGGCCGACGCCAGCGTGATGCCGAACGTGACGTCGGGGAACACCAACGCCCCCACGATCATGATTGGTGAGAAGGCCGCCGAGCTGATCGCTGCCGAGCACGGCATCGCGCTTCTCGAGACCGTCGGGGCCGCCTGACCTCGAGCCGTCCGGCTGACCCGGTGTGCACAGGGACCTTCGCCTCTGTCAGCGAGGCGGTCTCCGGGTGGATCGTGCAGGTGCGGGCTCCGCCTGCGCTCCGGAGGAGGTTGAGCGATGATGGGTGGCTGGTACGACGGTGGCTACGGCGCCGCCGAGTGGACCGCGATGATCGTGATGATGGCGCTGTCCTGGGCTGCGCTCACGGCCTTGATCGTGTGGGCCGTCCGCTCTGGCCGGGGCGACCGGCCCCGGGCGGGGCGCGATCAGGATGCCGGCCGGGCGGAGTCGCTGCTCGCCGAGCGGTTCGCTCGCGGAGAGATCGGCGTCGACGAGTTCACCGAACGCCGCGAGCTGCTGCGGAGCGCGACGACGTCACGACGGTGACGCACCGACCGCCCGTACACTTGGCACTCGATTGACCGGAGTGCCAGGAGGAGGCGAGCAGCGTGCTGGACGACCGCAAGCTCGAGGTCCTTCGCGCCATCGTCGAGGACTTCGTCTCGACCACCGAGCCGGTCGGTTCGAAGTCCCTCGCCGAGCGGCATGGCCTCGGGGTGAGCCCGGCGACCGTGCGCAACGACATGGCGGCGCTCGAGGACGAGGGCTACATCACCCACCCGCACACCAGCGCGGGGCGCATCCCCACCGACAAAGGCTACCGGCTGTTCGTTGACCAGCTGTCGACGGTCAAGCCGCTGTCACCGGCCGAGCGCAGGGCGATCCAGTCCTTCCTCGAAGGCGCCGTCGACCTCGACGACGTCGTGCGCCGCTCGGTGCGACTGCTCGCGCAGCTGACCCGCCAGGTCGCGGTGGTGCAGTACCCGTCGCTGTCGCGCAGCTCCGTGCGCCACCTCGAGATCGTCCACCTCGCGCCGAACCGCCTGCTGCTGGTGCTGATCACCGACACCGGCCGCGTCGAGCAGCGGGTGCTCGAGCTGGCGACGACCCTGTCCGACCACGATGTCGCGCTGCTCCGGCAGGCCTTCGGCAGTCGACTGCACGGAGCTCGCCTGGTCGACGCCCCGGCCGCGCTGTCCGACCTGCCCGACGCGGCACCGATGGCGATCCGCCCAGTGCTCACCAGCGTCATGTCCGTGGTGCTCGAGACGCTGGTCGACCAGCCCGAGGAGCGCATCGCGCTGGCCGGTACGGCCAACCTCACCCGGCACCTCCTGGACTTCCCGCAGACGCTTCGCCCGGTCCTCGAGGCGCTGGAGGAGCAGGTCGTCCTGCTCAAGCTGCTGGGCGAGGTCAACGACCCCACGACCGTGCACGTCAAGATCGGCGAGGAGAACAACGTGGAGGGACTCCGGTCCACCTCCGTGGTGACGGTGGGCTACGGCCCCGACGGCGGGGCGTACGGCGGCCTCGGTGTCGTCGGCCCGACCCGCATGGACTACGCCGGCAACATGGGCCAGGTGCGCGCGGTCGCGCGCTACGTCGGCGAGCTGCTGGCGGGCGCGTAGTGGCCGACTACTACGGCGCTCTCGGCGTCGCACCGGGCGCCAGTGACGACGAGGTCAAGAAGGCCTACCGCAAGCTGGCCCGCCAGCTGCACCCCGACGTCAATCCCGATCCCGAGGCGCAGGAGCGCTTCAAGGCGGTCACCGCGGCGTACGAGGTGCTGTCGGACCCGCAGAAGCGCCAGATCGTCGACCTGGGCGGGGATCCGCTGTCCAACGGCGCCGGCAGCCCGGGCAGCCCCTTCTCGCAGGGCTTCGGCGGGCTCGGCGACATCATGGATGCGTTCTTCGGCGGTGCCGGAGGCAGCGGGCGCGGTCCGCGCAGCCGGGTTCGGCAGGGCTCCGACGCGCTGCTGCGCATCGAGTGCGACCTTGCCGAGACCGCCTTCGGCACCGACCGCGAGATGACGCTGGAGACGGCGGTCGTCTGCTCCACCTGCACCGGCCAGGGCACCGCCCCCGGCACCCATCCCAGCATCTGCGACACCTGCAAGGGGCGCGGCGAGGTCCAGCAGGTCCAGCGCTCGTTCCTCGGGCAGGTGATGACGAGCCGGGCCTGCCCGCGTTGCAGCGGCCTCGGCTCGATCATCGAGCACCCCTGCGGCGAGTGCGGCGGCGACGGCCGGGTGCGCGCGCGGCGCACCCTGACCGTGAAGGTCCCCGCGGGCATCGAGAGCGGCATGCGGATCCGGCTCTCCGGCGAGGGCGAGGTGGGCCCCGGCGGCGGCCCCGCAGGCGACCTCTACGTCGAGGTGATCGAGCGGGCGCACCCGGTCTTCACCCGTGACGGCGACGACCTGCACTGCACGCTGACCCTGCCGATGACCGCCGCGGCGCTGGGCACCACCCTGCCCCTGACCACCCTCGACGGCGACGAGTCGCTCGACATCGCCCCGGGAACACAGCCCGACGAGGTCATCACGCTGCGGGCCCGCGGCGTGCCGCATCTGCGCGGCACCGGCCGCGGCGACCTGCACGTCCACCTGCGCATCGAGGTGCCGACCCGGCTCGACGCCAAGCAGGAGGAGCTGCTGCGCGACCTGGCCCGGCTGCGCGGCGAGGAGCACCCGGCCGGCAGCGGCAAGGGAAACGGCCTGTTCGGTCGCCGCCGGCGGTGAGCACCCCACCACGTCGCTCGCTCCGCTCGCGACGCGCCGGGGACCCCGCATGACCGTGGCGCTGTTCCTCTGGGACGACCTGACGCCCGACGAGGTCGAGCTGTCCGGTCCCGAGGGACGGCACGCGGCGACCGTTCGTCGGGTGCGGGTCGGCGAGGCCGTCGATCTCGCCGATGGTCGCGGCACCCGCGCGCACTGCACCGTCGTGTCCCTGGGGCACGACGTCGTACGCCTTCGCGTCGACGCGCGAGAGCTCGAGCCCGCACCGGCGCCCCGGGTGGTGCTCGTGCAGGCGCTCGCGAAGGGCGACCGTGGCGAGCTGGCCGTCGAGCTGGCCACAGAGGTCGGCGTCGACGAGGTCGTCCCGTGGCAGGCCGAGCGATGCATCGTGAAGTGGGAGGGCCCGCGGGGTGAGAAGGCGCTTGCTCGGTGGCGCTCCACCGCCCGCGAGGCCGGCAAGCAGTCGCGCCGGGCCCGCCACCCGGTCGTCGGGCCGTGGGTGTCCACCGACCAGCTTCTGGAGCGGGTGGCCACCACACCCACGCTGCTCCTGCACGAAGGGGCGGCCAGCCCGTTGGCGTCCGTCGCGCTGCCGGCGGCGGACGACCTGCTGCTCGTCGTCGGTCCCGAGGGCGGACTCACCGACCGGGAGGTCCGGGCGCTGACCGCTGCCGGAGGCGTGCCGGTACGGCTGGGCAGCAGCGTGGTGCGCACCTCCACCGCGGGCGCCGCCGCGATCGCCGTCGTCAGCGCGCGCACGTCGCGTTGGGCCTGAGCCGGCGAGGTCGTACGGTCGACCCATGAGCGACTGCCTGTTCTGCCGGATCGTGGCCGGGGAGGTGCCGGCGACGGTCGTCGCCGAGACCGAGCGCACCGTCGCCTTCCGCGACGTCGCGCCACAGGCGCCGACCCACGTGCTCGTCGTCCCGCGCGACCACCACGCTGACGCGGCCGCCTGCGCCGCCGCCGACCCCGGCCTGCTCGCCGACCTGTTCGCCGCCGCGGTCGACGTGGCGCGCGCGCAGGGCCTGGACGGCGGCTACCGGCTGCTGACGAACACCGGTCCGGACGGCGGGCAGACCGTTCACCACGTGCACGTGCACGTGCTCGGCGGGCGCGCACTGGGGGCGCTGGGCTGACCCCTTCGCGGGTAACCTCGAGGAGTCCACGTCCCGATCCCGGAGAGCAGGCGAACGGCAGCCGCCGACCCCATGCCCGACACCTCTGCGTCGACCCCGCGGGTCGACCGCGTCATCAGCAAGATCGTTGTTCCGGCCGAGCAGTCCATGGTGGCCCTCCTGGGCAGCCGCGACGAGGTCCTGCGGACCGTCGAGCGGGTGCTCACGAGCGACGTGCACGTGCGCGGCAACGAGATCACCCTCACCGGCTCGGCCGCGGACAACGCGCTCGGGGTCCTGCTCTTCGAGGCGCTGCTCGCGCTGCTCGCCAAGGGCGAGACGCTCACCGGCGAGGCTGTGGAGCGCAGCGCCGCGATGCTCCGCCAGGCTGACGGGAGCAAGCCGGCCGAGGTGCTGACCCTCAACATCCTGTCCAACCGAGGCCGCACGATCCGCCCCAAGACGGTGAACCAGAAGCGCTACGTCGAGGCGATCGACAGCAACACGATCACGTTCGGCATCGGCCCGGCCGGCACCGGCAAGACCTACCTGGCGATGGCCAAGGCCGTGCAGGCGCTGCAGGCCAAGCAGGTCAACCGGATCATCCTGACCCGTCCGGCCGTCGAGGCGGGGGAGCGGCTGGGCTTCCTGCCCGGCACCCTGTTCGACAAGATCGACCCCTACCTCCGGCCGCTGTACGACGCGCTGCACGACATGCTCGACCCCGACTCGATCCCCAAGCTCATGGCCGCCGGCACCATCGAGGTCGCGCCCCTGGCGTACATGCGTGGAAGAAGTCTCAACGACGCCTTCATCATCCTGGACGAGGCGCAGAACACCACGGCCGAGCAGATGAAGATGTTCCTCACCCGGCTCGGCTTCGGCAGCCGGATCGTCGTCACCGGTGACGTCACGCAGGTCGACCTGCCGGGTGGGGCGACCAGCGGGCTGCGGGTGGTGCGCGACATCCTGGACGGCATCGAGGATGTGCACTTCGCCACGCTGACGAGCAGCGACGTGGTGCGGCACCGCCTGGTGGCCCGGATCGTCGACGCCTACGAGCAGTACGACGCCGAGAACGAAGCGGCCCGTGGCCCGCAGCGCGCCCCCGGTCGTCGCGACGACGTGCGGAGGTCGCGATGAGCATCGAGGTCGCCAACGAGAGCGGCGTCGTCGTCAACGAGGAGTCCCTCGTGCGCGTTGCGCGGCACGTCCTGGACCGGCTGGGCGTCTCGCCCCTGGCGGAGCTGTCGCTGCTGCTCGTCGACGTGGAGCAGATGGAGAAGCTGCACGTCCGGTGGATGGGCGAGGACGGACCTACCGACGTGCTGGCCTTCCCGATGGACGAGCTCGATCTACGCGGCTCGCGCGGCGTCGCGCACGGCTCCGGCCACGGTGCGCCCAGCGAGGACGACGACGACGCGAGCCCGGCGGTGCTCGGCGACGTCGTGCTGTGCCCGGAGGTCGCCGAGCGACAGGGCAGGGAGGCCGGCCACGGGACCGCGGCCGAGCTCGAGCTGCTTTGCACGCACGGCGTGCTGCACCTGCTCGGCTACGACCACGGCGAGCCCGAGGAGCACACCGAGATGTTCGGCCTGCAGGGCGAGCTGCTCGCGAGCTGGCAGGCCTCTCGCGGCCGCTGACGGACTCTTCAGGTCGAGCGGCGCCGGCGCGCCGCCTTGCGGGCGCAGGCGACGCAGGTGCCGAAGACCTCGACGGTGTGCGAGACCTCGGTGAAGCCGTGCGTCGCGGCGATCGCCGTGGCCCAGGCCTCGACCTCCGGGCCCTCCACCTCGACGCTGCGCCCGCATTCGCGGCACACCAGGTGGTGGTGGTGCTCGATGGTGGGGCAGCGTCGGTAGACCGCCTCGCCGCCGTCGGTGCGCAGCACGTCGATGTGGCCGGCGTCGGCCAGGACCTGCAGGTGCCGGTACACGGTCGTCAGGCCGACCGACGCTCCGTCGTGCCGCAGCAGCTCGTGCAGCTCCTGAGCGCTTCGGAAGCCGTCGACCTTGTCGAGCACGTCGGCCACCGCGGTGCGCTGACGGGTCGACCGCAGACCGGGCAGGGCTGGGGCGGTGCTCTCGGTCACCGGGGCGTCGGCTCCTTCGTCGTCAGAGCGGTGGCGGCGACGAGCAGATCGCCGGAGGTCCGGCGCCGGTGCCGCACGAGGACTCCGCCGACACTAGCCAGTGCGAAGCAGCCCAGCGCGACGACGACGATGAGGGCGCCGGGTGCGGTGTCGGCGTAGTAGGAGCCGAGGACGCCGCTGACCGAGGCGAAGACGCCGGCGCTCAGAGCGACGACCACGGTCGCGCGGAAGCCGCGGACGAGCTGCTGCGCGGTGGCGACGGGGACGACCATCAGCGCGCTCACCAGCAGCAGCCCGACGACCCGCATCGCGACGGTGACGGTCAGGGCTGCCATCACGGCCAGCAGGATGTTGAGGGTGCGGACGGGCAGCCCGGCGACCTTGGCGTACTCCTCGTCGTGGCAGACGGCGAACATCTGCCGGCCGACGACGGCCAGGGTGAGCAGCAGGGCGCCGGACAAGGCGCTGATGATGACGACGTCGCCCGGCGACACCGCCGTCAACGAGCCGAACAGGTACGACAGCAGGTTGGCGTTGCTGCCCCCGGGCGACAGCCCGATGAGCAGCACGCCGCCGGCGATGCCGCCGTAGAACATCAGCGCGAGCGCGACGTCGCCGCCGGTGCGGCCCTGCTGGCGGACCAGCTCGATGACGACAGCACCGATGCTGGCCACCACCACGGCGGTCAGGACGGGCGCGGTGCCGAGCAGGAAGCCGAGGGCGACGCCGGTCAGGGCGATGTGGCCGATGCCGTCGCCCATCAGGGACAGCCGGCGTTGCACCAGGAAGACGCCGACCGCCGGTGCAGCCAGGCCGACCAGCAGCGCGGCGAGCAGCGCCCGCTGCATGAAGTCGAAGGCGAGCGGGTTCACCTCAGTCCCCAGACGTGGCGGGTTGACGGGTGCGCCTCGTGCACCGGGTGGGCGTGCTCGGGGTCGTGCAGGTGCAGGTGGTCGGAGTCCGGGGGAGCGCCGTCGTGCAGCACCCTGCCGTCGGCCATGGTCACGGCGCGGCTGATGAGCGGCGCCATCGGCCCGAGCTCGTGCGCGACGAGGACGATCGTCGCGCCGTCGTGGGCGAGCGCGCCAAGGGTCTGGGCGAGCCCGGCCTGGCTGGCCGCGTCGACGCCGGCCGTGGGCTCGTCGAGCACCAGCAGCTCGGGGTCGCAGGTCAGGGCCCGGGCGATGAGGACCCGCTGCTGCTGCCCGCCCGACAGCGTCGACACGCTGTCACCGGCGCGGTCGGACAGCCCGACGGTGGCGATGGCCCGTTCGACGGCCTCGCGGTCAGCCACGCGCGGCCGGCGCAGTCCGGTCAGCGCGAGCCGCCCGGTGGCCACCACCTCGCGCACCGTGGCCGGCACGCCCGTGGTCGCACCTGCGCGCTGGGGCACGTAACCGATGCGCGTCCAGTCGTGGAAGCGCTGGAGGGGAGTGCCGAAGAGCTCGAGACTGCCGGCTGTCAGGGGGATCAGTCCAAGCACAGCTCGGATGAGGGTGCTCTTGCCGGAGCCGTTCGCGCCGAGCACCGCCACCACCTCGCGGGACGCGACGTGCAGGTCCACGCCCGTCAGCGCGGCGCGCCCGTCGTAGGCCACGGTCGCGCCACGCAGGTCGATGACGGCGTCGGTCACGCGGTCACGAGCAGTCCAGGGCGGTCTGCAGCGACTGCAGGTTGGTGCGCATCGCGCTCACGTAGTCGCCGGTCTCCGGAGCGCCCTCCAGCGGGCTGAGCACGACGGCCTCGGCGCCGACCTCGCGGGCCAACGACTCGGCCACGCGCGGGCTGGCGGTCTCCTCGAAGAAGATGGTCGTCACGCCGTTCTCCTGCGCGTAGGTGGCCACCTCGGCCAGGCGCCCGGGGGAGGCCTCGTCGTCGGGCGACAGACCGGCGAGCGAGACCTGCTCCAGACCGTACGCGCCGGCCAGGTAGCCGAACGCGTCGTGGCTGGTGACGATCTCCTGCCGCGCGCAGGAGCTCAGCCCGCTGCGCAGCTCCTCGTCCAGCTCGGCCAGCTCGGCCTGCAGCGCCGCCGCCCGTTCCTGGAACGCGTCCGCCCGGTCGGGGTCGAGCGCGGCCAGCTCGTCGGCGACGGCGCCCGCGATCGTGCCCAGACGCACCGGGTCGAGCCAGACGTGTGGGTCCTGACCGCCCTCGCCCTCGCGCAGCTCGACGGCGGTCAGCACGTCCAGCGCCTTATCCGCTGCCTGCTGCTCGACGGCCTCGTCGACCGCCGGCTGGAAGCCCGCGGAGTAGACGACCAGGTCGGTCTCCGACAGCCCAGCGACCTGCTGGGGCGTGAGCTCGAGGTCGTGCGGCTCACCCCCGGGCTTGGTGAGGTTCACCACGTCGACGTCCGGCCCGCCGACCCGCTCGGCCACGAACGCGTAGGGGTAGAAGCCGACCGAGACCCCGAGCCGATCGCCTGCCAGCGCGGCATCCCCGCCGTCGGAGGCACCTCCGCAGGCGGCGAGCAGGACAGTGGCGGAGAGGGCGGCGGCAGCAGTGGGTAGGCGCATGCGCAGGACCTTACCTGTATCGACAACCGTTGCCAACTAGGGTTGTTGCCGTGCCTTCCGTAGGCTCTACGTCGACATGAACAGCCTTCCCCGCCTGCGCGTCGGATGACCAGCACCGAGGTCCTGCCGCTCGTCGTCGCCGCCGGCTTCGTGCTGCTCGCGGGGCTGCTCGGCAGCCTGGAGGCAGCGCTGGCGCGCGTCTCACGGGTCCGCGTCGAGGAGCTGGTCCGCGAGGGCAGGGGCGGGGCCGGCCGTCTGCAGCAGGTCATGTCCGACCCGCCGCGCTCGCTCAACCTCCTGCTGCTGCTGCGGGTCATCTTCGAGCTGTCGGCCGCGGGCGTCGTCGTCTCCTATTGCGTCGACCGCATCGACGGCTCGCTCGCGGTGGTCGTGGCGGTGGCCGTGATGACCGTCGTCAGCTACGTCTTCGTGGGCGTGGCCCCGCGCACCATCGGCCGCCAGCAGGCCGAGCGGGTGGCCCTCGGCGGGGCGGGGGTGGCGCTGCTGCTCACCCGCGTCTTCGGTCCGCTGCCGACGCTGCTCATCCTCATCGGCAACGCGCTCACCCCGGGCAAGGGCTTCCGCGAGGGGCCGTTCTCCTCCGAGGCCGAGCTGCGCGACCTGGTCGAGATCGCCCAGGAGCGCGGCGTCGTGGAGCGCTCCGAACGCGACATGATCAACTCGGTGTTCGAGCTGGGCGACACGATCGTGCGCGAGGTGATGGTGCCGCGCCCGGACATCGTGACGATCGAGCGTGGCAAGACCGTGCGGCAGGCGCTCAACCTCGCGCTGCGCAGCGGCTTCAGCCGCATCCCCGTCGTCGGTGACAACGCCGACGACGTCCTCGGTGTGGCCTACCTGAAAGACCTCGTCCGCAAGGAGCGCAGCGAGGGAGGCGGCGCGGTCAAGGTCGAGGACGCCATGCGAGAGCCGGTCTTCGTGCCGGAGAGCAAGCCGATCGACGAGCTGCTGCGCGAGATGCAGGCCGAATTCGGCCACATCGCCGTCGTCGTCGACGAGTACGGCGGGACCGCCGGGCTGGTCACCATCGAGGACGTCCTCGAGGAGATCGTCGGTGAGATCACCGACGAGTACGACCGCGAGACCCCGCCGGTCGAGGAGGTCGACGAGCGCACCCGTCGGGTGACCGCCCGGCTCCCCGTGGAAGACCTCGCGCAGCTCTACGGCGTTGAGCTCGAAGAAGACGACGTCGAGACCGTGGGCGGGCTGATGGCCATGCTGCTCGGACGCGTGCCGATCCCTGGCGCGACCGTCCGGGTGGCCGGGTTGCAGCTCGTCGCCGAGAGCGCCAAGGGCCGGCGCAACCGCATCGGCACCGTCCTCGTCACCCGTGACGTCCCCGACCCGCAGGAGGAGACCCGTGCCTGACCTCGACCCCGAGGACGCCAAGATCGTGACGCTGGCGAGGGGCGCCCGCTTGCGGGCGCACGTGCCGCACACCGGCGTGGCCGAGGGTGCGGCGGTGCGCGACAACGACGGCCGGACCTACGCCGGGGCGACGGTAGAGAACCGCGACCCGGGCCTGACCACCTCCGCACTTCGCGCGGCCGTCGCGGCCGCGGCCTCCAGCGGCGCACGCGCCTTCGAGGCCGCTGCGATCGTGGGCGGGGCGCTCGTCTCCGAGGCCGACGTCGCCGTGCTGCGGGAGTTCGGCGTGGGTGTCCCGCTGCTGCTCGCGGGCGACGACGGGGTCGTGCACCACAGAGTCACCACCTGAGCCGAGCCACGGTTCTGGGAGGATGGTCAATCGTGACTCCCACTCCGCCGGGCTTCCGCTCCGGCTTCGCCTGCTTCGTCGGGCGTCCCAACGCCGGCAAGTCGACCCTGACCAATGCCCTCATCGGGCAGAAGGTCGCGATCACGAGCAGCCGACCGCAGACCACGCGGCACGCCGTGCGCGGCATCGTGCACCGGCCCGACGCCCAGCTCGTCCTTGTCGACACCCCCGGTCTGCACAAGCCGCGCACACTGCTCGGCCAGCGGCTCAACGCCATCGTCCGCGAGACCTACGCCAGCGTGGACACCATCTGCTTCTGCGTGACGGCCGACGACAAGATCGGCCCTGGTGACCGCTTCATCGCCGCCGAGCTCGCCCAGGTCACGACACCGGTCATCGCGGTCGTGACCAAGACCGACAAGGTGTCCAAGCAGCAGGTAGGTGAGCAGCTGCTCGCCGTCTCACAGCTCGCCGACTGGGCCGAGATCGTCCCCACCAGTGCGGTCTCGGACTTCCAGGTGGGGCTGCTGGCCGACCTGCTCGTGGCCCGTCTGCCCGAGGGGCCGGCGCTGTTCCCGGACGGCGAGCTCACCGACGAGCCCGAGCAGGTGATGATCGGCGAGCTCATCCGCGAGGCGGCCCTCGAGGGCGTCCGCGACGAGCTCCCGCACTCCCTCGCCGTCACCGTCGAGGAGATGAACCTGCGGGAGGACCGACCCGAGGACAAGCCGCTGCTGGACGTCTTCGCCACCGTCCACGTCGAGCGTGACAGCCAGAAGGCCATCATCCTGGGGACCGGTGGGGCCCGACTCAAGGGCGTCGGCACGACCGCGCGGCACCAGATCGAGTCGCTGCTGGGGATGCGGGTGTTCCTCAACCTCCACGTCACGGTCTCGAAGGACTGGCAGAAGGATCCCAAGCAGCTGCGCAAGCTCGGCTTCTAGGCCGCCTGGGACGAGGACGGCTCGGCGCGCTGACCGGGCGGCCGCGCCGGACTAGCGTGACGGGGTGAGCCTCTACAGGGACGAGGGCGTCGTCCTGCGGGTGCAGAAGCTCGGTGAGGCCGACCGGATCATCACGCTGCTGACGCGTCGGCATGGCCGGGTGCGCGCTGTGGCCAAGGGCGTGCGGCGCACCCGATCGAAGTTCGGCGCGACGGTCGAGCCGTTCAGCCACGTCGACCTGCAGCTCTATGCCGGTCGCTCGCTCGACATCGTCGTGCAGGCCGAGAGCCTCACCGCCTACGGCGAGCGGCTGGTCGCCGACTACGGCCGCTACACCGCCGGCACCGCCGTCCTCGAGACCGCCGAGCGGCTGACGGCGGAGGAGCGCGAGCCGTCGCTGCGGCTGTTCCTGCTCGTGGTCGGGGCACTGCGCGCACTGGCCGGCGGCGGGCCGGACGCGCTCGCGCCGCGCGACCCGTCGATGGTCCTCGACGCCTTCCTGCTTCGAGCCATGTCGGTCGCCGGCTACGCCCCCGCGCTGGACGGCTGCGCGCGGTGCGGGGCCCCCGGACCGCACCGCGCGTTCTCCGTGCCGGCCGGCGGCACCGTCTGCCCGGCCTGCCGCCCGGCGGCCGCGGCCTCGCCCGACCCGGCCGCGCTGCGGCTCATGGTCGACCTCCTGACCGGCGACTGGGACGCCGCCGAGCAGGCCGACCCGCGCACCCGCAAGCAGGCCAGCGGGCTGGTCGCGGCCCACCTGCAGTGGCACCTCGAGCGGGGCCTGCGCTCGCTGCCGCTGGTGGAGCGGGCGTGAGGCCACCCACCCCGCACCCGTCGGGGGTGCAGCCGCCGGACCTGCCGGCCGAGCTGGTGCCGCGTCATGTCGCGATCGTCATGGACGGCAACGGCCGCTGGGCCAAGGACCGCGGGCTGCCCCGCACTGCCGGCCACGAGGCCGGGGAGTCGTCGCTGTTCGACGTGGTCGAGGGGGCAATCGAGATCGGTGTCCGGTGGGTGTCGGCCTACGCCTTCTCGACCGAGAACTGGAAGCGCTCGCCCGACGAGGTCCGCTTCCTGATGGGCTTCAACCGCGACGTCATCCGCCGCCGGCGTGACGAGATGCACGAGCTCGGCGTGCGGGTGCGCTGGGCCGGCCGCCGGCCGCGGCTGTGGCGCTCGGTCGTGCGCGAGCTCGAAGCCGCCGAGGAGCTGACCCGCGACAACGACGTCTGCACCCTCACGATGTGCGTCAACTACGGCGGCCGGGCCGAGATCGCCGACGCTGCAAGGGCTCTCGCGCAGGATGTTGCCGACGGCAGGCTCGACCCCAAGAAGGTCGACGAGGCCCTGCTGGCGCGTTACCTCGACGAGCCGGACATGCCCGACGTCGACCTGTTCCTGCGGACCTCGGGCGAGCAGCGCACCTCGAACTTCCTGCTGTGGCAGTCCGCCTACGCCGAGCTGGTCTTCCTGGACACGCTCTGGCCCGACGTCGACCGCCGCCACCTCTGGTACGCCGTGGAGCAGTACGCCTCCCGCGACCGCCGCTACGGCGGCGCCGTGCCGAACGAGGAGCCGACGTGAGTGGCGTCGCGCGTCAGCCGCTGAGCTTGCCCGCGACAGCCGCCAGGACGAGGCCGACGGTCCCCAGCCGCAGCGCCCGCTGCACGCCGGTGACGACCGGCCAGGACAGGTAGGACAGCCAGCCCACCAGCACGGCGAGCAGCAGCAGCAACGGGATCCCGACGGCGGTGGGGGAGGCGAGCCCGGCGATGAGCAGCACCGCGGTCAGCACGGGCAGGAAGAACCGCGGCCGCGAGCTGAGCCAGACCAGGGCCGGGGCGCTCGACCGCTCCACCTTCCCGCGCAGCCCGGGCGCCGGCTGCTTCACCAGCGGCTCCCGGGCAGCGCGGGGTGCGCGCGTCCGAGCGGTCGGCTTGCGGCGGGAACGGGACTTCGGCACGAGCGGGTCCTCCGGGAGCGATCGGGGCGCCTAGCCTGTCACCTGTGCTGGTGGTGACGAGGTTCGACGTGCCCGAGTCCGACGCGGCTGGGTTCCTGCCGCTGGCCCAGGCCGCGCTGGCCGCCTTCGCCGCGCGACCCGGCTACCTGCGCGGGCGGATCGGCCGCGCGGCCGACGACCCGACCCAGTGGGTCCTCACCACGGAGTGGGTCGGCGTGGGCGCCTACCGCCGCAGCCTGTCGGCGTACGACGTGAAGGTCGACGCGGCGCCGCTGCTGGCGCGCGGTCGCGACGAGGCCAGCGCGTTCGAGGTGCTGCACGCCAGCGAGGGCGACGGCGCGGCCGTGGTGGGGCCGTCGCGGCGGGCCCACGACGCGGCGCAGGTCGGTGTCGGCGAGGCGAGCGGGCCGAGCGTCAGCGACGTGTGAGCCCCGGTCCGGCACCCCGGTAGCGTGACGCGCTCACCCGACAGCCAGCCGGACCAGGAGCGCAGATGGCCAGCAAGAACGACCGCATGGACACGATCGTCAGCCTCGCGAAGCGGCGCGGACTGGTCTTCCCGAGCAGCGAGATCTACGGCGGGCTGCGCTCCTCCTGGGACTACGGGCCGCTCGGCGTCGAGCTGAAGAACAACGTCAAGCGGCAGTGGTGGAAGGCCGTTGTGCAGGGCCGCGACGACGTCGTCGGGCTGGACTCCTGCGTCATCCTGGCCCGCGAGGTCTGGGAGACTTCTGGTCACGTGCAGGCCTTCGTGGACCCGCTGGTGGAGTGCACCTCCTGCCACAAGCGCTACCGCGCCGACCACCTCGAGGAGGCGGCCGGCAAGGAGCTCAAGGACCTCGCCTGCCCCAACTGCGGCAACCGCGACGTGTGGACCGAGCCGAAGATGTTCAACGGACTGCTGTCCACCCACCTCGGGGTCGTGCAGGACGAGAGCGGTCTGGCCTACCTCCGGCCCGAGACCGCGCAGGGCATCTTCATCAACTACGCGAACGTCCAGCAGAGCGCGCGCAAGAAGCCGCCGTTCGGCATCGGCCAGATCGGCAAGAGCTTCCGCAACGAGATCACGCCCGGGAACTTCATCTTCCGCACCCGCGAGTTCGAGCAGATGGAGATGGAGTTCTTCGTCAAGCCGGGGGAGGAC
>JBBSLB010000005.1:0-30504 GCA_038255675.1 Mycobacteriales bacterium | reverse complement strand
TCCCCGGACGGTCTAGGCGACCGTGTCTCTCCGTGTGCGCCCTCGAGGGGTCACACCGGTGGGGACCGTCCGGATCAACGCTTCCTTCAAGCACCGGAACGGGGGTCCCGGTGTCGCAGGGCCAACGAGTACGTTGTCCTGTCGTGACTCTGAGTAGCCGCGAAGAGGGGGTCTGAAACCGGAAAGGCAAACGGAAAAGGAGGTGATGGGCACCACGTCACCCCGGCGAACGGCGATCTGCCTCACTCAACGTGTCCATCCCCGCCCCCAGCCGACCTGCATGCACGACCGGCCTGGGCGTCACGACGACAGCAGCAGGCTCAGGCCGGCACGCGCACGTAGGTGCTCAGGACCAGGGCCACGAACGAGCCGGCCCCGACGACGAGCGCGACAGCGGCGGGCAGCCGGTCGCGGCGGCGCAGGAGCAGTCAGAGCGCAACCGCGATCGCCACGACGCCCTGCACCCGGAACAGCGTCCCGACCGTGATGCCGTCGCCCACGAGGTCGAAGTCCGAGGCCAGGTCGAGGTGCAGCAGCCCAGAGGCGACCAGGCCCGCCGCAGCGAGCAGGTGACCGACGATCACCGGCCCAGTCTGGCCTAGCGGCCGACGAAACGGGCCGCGCGCCGCTCGACGAAGCTGAGCACGCCCTCGGCGGCGTCCTCGGACGCCATCAGCGGTGGTAGCAGCCCGGCGAGGTGCTCACGCGCCGCGTCCTCTGCGCGGCAGGCGATCCGGGCGTTGGCCAGCGCCCCCTGCACCCCCAGCGGTGCCTGCGTGGCGATGGTCCTGGCGATCTCGAGCGCGCGTGGGAGCTGTTGGCCTGCCGGCACGACCTCCTGCACCAGGCCGATCCGGTGGGCCTCGGCGGCGCCGAGCTCGTCTCCGGTGAGGATCCAGCGCATCGCGTTGCCCCAGCCGAGCTGGGCGGGCGCTCGCAGGGTGGCCCCGCCAAACGGCAGGATCCCGCGACCGACCTCGAGCTGACGGAACCGCACGTCGTCGGCCGCAACCACGATGTCACTGGCCAGCGCGAGCTCGATCGACAACGTGAACGCGATGCCCTGGACGGCCAGGACGACCGGCTTCGGGACCGGCGGACCCCACAGTCCGAACGGGTCGTGCAGCCCGGTGCCGCTGAGGATCGTCGGTCCGCTCGCCTGGATCGCGGGCAGGACCTCGGCCAGGTCCAGTCCGGCCGAGAAGTGCTCCCCGTGGCCGAAGACGACGCCGACGCGCACGTCGTCGTCGGTGGCCAGCCGGTCGTAGGCCGCAGCCACCTCGTCGATGACCTGCAGGTCCCAGGCATTGCGCTTGTCGGCGCGGTCCACGCCGATCAGCAGGACGTGGCCGTCCTTCTCGACGGTCACCTTGGCTTCTGACATGGGACTCCTAGAGCAGGCCGGCTACAGCAAGAACCGGAACAGCGGACTGTCGGGGGGTACGGGCTGGCACTCAGGCGGTGCGGCGTCCATCCGGGCGAGCAGCGCGGGCAGGTCCTCAGGGGCGCCGAGCTCGATGCCGACCAGCGCCGGCCCGGTCTCACGGTTGCTGCGCTTGACGTACTCGAACAGCGTGATGTCGTCGTCCGGCCCGAGCACGTCGTCGAGGAAGCCGCGCAGCGCGCCCGGCTCCTGGGGGAACTCGACGAGGAAGTAGTGCTTGCGGCCCTCGTGCACCAGCGCGCGCTCGACCACCTCGGCGTAGCGGCTGACGTCGTTGTTGCCGCCGGACAGCACGACGAGCACCGTCTGCCCGGGCTCGACCGTGACGACGTCGTCGAGGGCGGCGGCCGCGAGAGCGCCTGCGGGCTCGGCGATGATGCCGTCGGACTGGTAGAGCGCGAGCATCTCGGTGCACACCCGTCCCTCGGTGACGGCGACGAGCTCGCAGCCGCTGTCGCGCACGATGGGGAAGGTCAGGTCGCCCGCCCGGCGCACCGCGGCGCCGTCGACGAAGCCGTCGATGCTGTCCAGCCGCACCGGCGCACCGGCCGCGAGCGCCGCCGCCATGCAGGCCGCGCCGGCCGGCTCGACGCCGACCACGCGCACCTGCGGGTGCCGCTCGCCGAGCCAGCTGACCGCGCCGGCCAGCAGTCCGCCGCCGCCGACCGGCAGCACGACGACGTCGGGCACGACGTCGAGCTGCGCGAAGGCCTCGGCCAGCACCGTGCCCTGGCCGGCGATGGTCCCGAGGGCGTCGAAGGCGGGCACGAGCGTCGCGCCGGTCTCCGCCGCGTCGGCCAGCGCTGCCGCAGCGGCGTCGTCGTAGGTGTCGCCGACCAGCAGCACCTCGACCACGTCGCCGCCGAGCACCGCGATCCGGTCGCGCTTCTGGCGCGGCGCCGTGCGCGGCAGGAAGACCTTGCCGTGCACACCCAGCGCGCTGCAGGCGTACGCCAGCCCCTGCGCGTGGTTGCCGGCGCTCGCGCACACGACGCCCTTGGCGCGGGCCTGGTCGGACAGCTGGCTGATGACGTTGTAGGCGCCGCGCACCTTGTAGCTGCGCACGACCTGCAGGTCCTCGCGCTTGAGCAGGACCTGACCGCCGACCCGCTCGGACAGCCGCGGGCTGCGCTCGACCGGGGTCGGGGCGACCACGCCGGCCAGGCGCGCGGCGGCATCCTCGACGTCCTGAGCGGTCACGATCACCGGCACGACGCTATCCGGAGAACGAGAACGGCCCCCTGTCGGGGGCCGCTGCCGGTGCGCGAGGGGGGAGTTGAACCCCCACGTCCTTTCGGACACACGGACCTGAACCGTGCGCGTCTGCCATTCCGCCACTCGCGCGAGTGCGTTCAGGAGGCTAGCACCGGTGCGGGGCGGCAGCCGGGCCGCCGCCGCGCGCGGATACGATCACCGCCGACAGGGAAGGGGCACCGGCGTGGGAGTGCTGCAGCGCTTCGAGCGTCGGCTCGAAGGCCTGGTGGAGGGCGCCTTCGCCCGTGTCTTCGGCGGGGTCGTCCAGCCGGTCGAGGTCGCCGCCGCCCTCCAGCGCGAGGCCGCCGACAAGAAGGCCATCGTCGGCCAGGGCCGGGTGCTCGTACCGAACGCCTACGTCGTCGAGCTCGGCGCGTCCGACGCCCAGCGCCTGGGGGAGTACGACGAGCCGCTGCGCGCCGAGCTCGCGAGCATGGTGCGCGAGCACGCTCAGGAGCAGGGCTGGTCGTTCGTCGGCGCGGTCCGGGTCGCCTTCGAGCAGGTCGAGGAGCTCGACACCGGCGTCTTCCGGGTCCGCAGCGCCGTCGTCGCCGACGCGCCCGGGTCGCGCGACCCGCACACCACCGGCACCGGCCGGCCGCGACTGGTGCTGCCCGCCGGCAGCGGCACCCCCGAGCGCACCGTGGTGCTGACCCGGCCCGTCACCGTCATCGGCCGCGGGGCCGAGGCCGACCTGCGGCTGGCCGACACCGGCGTCTCTCGCCTGCACGCCGAGCTGCGCGTCGAGGGCGACGAGGTCCACCTGGCCGACCTCCGCTCCACGAACGGCACCCTGGTCAACGGTCGCCGCACCAGCAGCGCCGTGCTCACCGACGGCGACCGCATCGAGGTCGGCGCCACCCCGATGGTCTTCCGGCAGGAGCTCTGATGGGCAGCGCCCTGGTCGTGGCAGCCGTCAAGTACGGGCTGCTCGCGCTGATCTGGCTGTTCGTCATCGCGGCCTTCCGCACGGTCCGCAACGACCTGTCCGGCAGCAAGGTCGTGCGCGTCCCGGCGGCCGCGGCCGCACCCGTCGCCGCGGCGCCGCGGGTCCCGCCGGCTCCGCGCGGCGGTCGGCCCAAGCGGGGCAGCGTGGCGCGCAAGCTCGTCGTCACCGAGGGCGCGCTGGCCGGCACGACCGTCAGCCTCGGCGAGGGCCCGGTGACGCTCGGCCGCGCCGACGACTCCACCCTCGTGCTCACCGACGACTACGCCAGCAGCCGGCACGCGCGGCTGGTCCCCGGCGAGGGCTCCTGGCTGGTCGAGGACCTCGGCTCCACCAACGGCACCTACCTCGGCACGGCCAAGGTCGTACGCCCCACGCCGGTCCCGGTCGGCGCCCAGATCCGGATCGGCAAGACCGTCCTCGAGCTGCGCCCGTGAGCGTCGCCCTGTGAGCCTGGCACTGCGCTTCGCCGCCCGCTCCCACACCGGCCTCATCCGCGAGGGCAACGAGGACTCCGTCTACGCGGGTCCGCGTGTGCTCGCCGTCGCCGACGGGATGGGCGGTCACGCCGCCGGCGAGGTCGCCTCGGCCGTGGCCATCGCCGCTCTCGCGCACCTCGACGAGGACGCACCCGGAACCGACCTGCTCGACGTGCTGCGCGCCAGCGCAGAGGCCGCCAACGACCACCTGCGCAACATGGTCACCGGTGACCCTGCGCTCGAGGGCATGGGCACCACCGTCACCGCCTTCCTGTTCGCCGGGAGGCGGCTGGGGATGCTGCACATCGGGGACTCGCGCGCCTACCTGCTTCGTGACGACGTCCTCTCGCAGATCACCCACGACCACACGCTCGTGCAGACGCTCGTGGATGAGGGGCGGATCAGCGAGGAGGAAGCGAGCACCCACCCGCAGCGCTCGCTCATCACCCGTGCGCTCGACGGCCGCGGCGGCATCGAGCCCGACCTGTCGGTGCGCGAGGTGCGGGTCGGCGACCGCTACCTGCTGTGCACCGACGGACTCACCGGTCCGGTCGGCCGGCTCAAGACGCTGCAGGAGGCGCTGCAGATCGCGGACCCGCAGGAGTCCTGCGACCGGCTCGTCCAGCTCGCCCTGCGGGGCGGCGGTCCGGACAACGTCACCGTCATCGTCGCCGACGTCGTCGACAGCGGCTCGGGCCGCAGCAGCGCGCCGGTGGTTGCCGGCGCCGCAGCCGCGAGCCCGCAGGCGCCACCGGAGGGCATTGACAGCAGCGCCGCCGCGCGTGCCCGGACCGCCGAGGGGCGCGACGTCACCGCCGAGCGGCGCACCGCGGCTGCCCCGACCGTCGCCACGGGCAGCAGCCGACGGGTCGGCCGTACCGTCGTCGTCAGCGCCGTCGTGCTCGCCCTGCTGGCCGTGGGCGCCGGTGCGGGCTGGGCCTACGTCCGCTCGCAGTACTACGTCGGCATGCAGGACCAGCAGGTCGCCATCTTCCGCGGCGTGACCGGGTCGGTCGCGGGACTGCGACTGTCCAGCGTCGAGTCGACCACCGACCTGAGCAGCGAGCGGCTCGACCGGATCGTGCTCAACCAGCTGGGGAACGGCATCGTCGCCGCCGATCTCGACGACGCGCAGTCCATCGTCGACCGGCTCGAGCAGCGCTTCCCGGAGTGCGAGCCGACAGTCACACCGACCGCGACGCCGACACCGACGGCAGCACCGTCGCCCGTGGCCGGTGCCACGCCCACCCCCGTCGCCACACCGACGCCCACACCCGTCGAGACCGACGAGGTGCCGTGCCCGTGAGCACGCCGACCGTCACCCCTTCCTACGCCCCGCCGCGGCGAGGGACCGAGCTGCTGCTGACGATCTTCGCTGTGCTCATCGCCGTGCTCGCCTACGCCGCAGTCGGTCTCGCGGTCGACGGACAGCTGCCGAGCGGCACCCTCGGCTACGGCCTGGGTCTCGGCACGCTGTTCCTGCTCGGCCACCTCGCGGTGCGCCGGTTCGCACCGCACGCCGACCCGCTCATCCTGCCGGCGGTGGCGCTGCTCAACGGGCTCGGGCTGGTCATCATCCGACGGCTGGACTTCCAGACCTCCGAACGCGCGCAACAGCTCGGCAACGCGATCCCGCGCGGCGAGGCGCCACGTCAGCTGATCTGGACCGCCGTCGGCATCCTCGCGTTCATCGTGGTCCTCGGCGTCGTCCGCGACCACACCCGGCTGCAGCGCTACACCTACACGTCAGCGGCGGTGGGCCTCGCGCTGCTGCTGCTGCCCGCGCTGCCGGTGCTCGGCCAGACCATCAACGGTGCGCGGCTGTGGATCCGTGTCGGGCCGTTCACGCTGCAGCCGAGCGAGGTCGCCAAGCTGCTGCTCATCATCTTCTTCGCCGGCTATCTCGTCGCCAAGCGCGACGTGCTGTCGCTGGCGAGCAAGCGCGTGTTGGGCCTGGATCTGCCGCGCGCCCGTGACCTCGGGCCGGTGCTGCTCGCCTGGGCGGCCAGCCTCTCGGTGCTCATCCGCGGAAAGGACCTCGGCAGCTCGCTGCTGTTCTTCGCCATCTTCGTCGTGATGCTCTACATCGCGACCGAGCGCACCAGCTGGCTGCTCATCGGCTTCGGCTTGTTCGTCGGCGGCTCCTTCACCGCGTATTTCTTGTTCGCCCACGTGGAGCGCCGCGTCGACACCTGGCTGGACCCGTTCGCCGACCCGGACAGCGCCGGCTTCCAACTGGTGCAGTCGCTGTTCGGCTTCGGGACAGGCGGTCTCACCGGCACCGGGCTCGGAGAGGGCAGCCCGGGCGTTGTTCCCTTCGCCAGCACCGACTTCATCATGGCGGCCATCGGCGAGGAGCTCGGGCTCGTCGGCGTCATGGCCGTGCTGCTGCTGTTCGGTCTGATCGTCGAGCGCGGGCTGCGCGCCGCCCTGTCGTGCCGCGACTCGTTCGGCAAGCTCCTCGCGGCCGGGCTGTCCTTCTCGCTCGCGCTGCAGGTCTTCGTGATCGTGGGCGGCGTAACGGGTCTCATCCCGCTCACCGGCGTCACGCTGCCGTGGCTGTCCTACGGCGGCTCGAGCATCGTCGCGAACTGGGCGCTCGTCGCGCTGCTGCTGCGCGTCAGCGACGCCGCCCGCCGCCCCGCCCCCGCACCGGTCACCCCGGAGATCGCGCGCGAAGCGCTGGCGTCCGCCCAGACCCAGGTCGTACGGCGGCCGGGTTGATGGGGAACCACACGTGAACCGCCCACTACGCCGCGTCGCGCTCGCCTGCATGGTGCTGTTCGGCCTGCTCCTGCTCAACGTCAACTGGGTGCAGGTCGTCAAGGCCGAGGCCTACCGCGACGACCCGCGCAACAGCCGCGTGCTGCTGCGCACCTATGAGCGCGAGCGCGGCCCGATCGCGGTGCTCGGCCAGGACGGCCGACGCCAGGCCGTGGCCGAGTCGACCCGCACCGACGGTCCGCTCACCTGGCTGCGCCAGTACCCGGGTGGGGCGTCGTACGCCCACGTGACGGGCTACTACTCGCTGGTCTACGGCCGCACCGGTATCGAGCGCGCCGAGGACGACGTGCTGTCCGGTGAGGCCGACGAGCTGTTCGTGCGTCGGCTGTCGGACTACGTCACCGGTCGTGAGCCGCAGGGGGCGTCGGTGCTCCTGACGCTCGACCCGCGCGCCCAGGCAGCGGCCTTCGAGGGGCTGCAGGGCCAGCGCGGCGCGGTCGTCGCCCTCGACCCGCGCACCGGTGCGGTGCTGGCGATGGTGAGCCTGCCGTCGTTCGAGCCGGCCCGGCTGAGCTCGTTCGAGCCGGCCGACATCCGCGAGTACTACGCGGCCCTCAACGACGCGACCGACGACCCGCTGCTCAACCGTGCGATCAGCAAGACCTATCCGCCGGGGTCGACGTTCAAGGTGGTCACGGCTGCCGCCGCGCTCTCGTCCGGGCAGGTCACGCCGGAGACGCAGATCCCGTCACCGGTGCTGCTGAACCTGCCGCAGACCGACAGCGACCTGCGCAACTTCGGTGGGGCAGCGTGCAGCGGCGAGACCTCGACACTGGCTGAGGCGTTGCGGATCTCGTGCAACACCGCGTTCGGCGCGCTTGGTCTCCAGCTCGGCGACGACGCGCTGCGTGAGCAGGCGGAGGCGTTCGGTTTCGGCGACAACGACCTGCGCGTCCCGACGAGTGTCGCGGACAGCCGCTTCCCCGAGGACGCAAACGCGCCACAGACCGCGCAGTCGGCGATCGGTCAGTTCGACGTGCGCGTCACGCCGCTGCAGATGGCCATGGTCGCCGCCGGCGTCGCGAACGGCGGTGAGGTCATGGAGCCCTACCTCGTGCGCGAGGTGCAGTCGCCGGACCTGTCCGTGCTGCGCACCGCCGACACGAACGTCCTGAACCGCGCGGTCTCGGGTGACGTCGCTGCAGAGCTGACCCGGATGATGGAGCTCGTCGTCGCCGAGGGCAGCGGTCGACGTGCGCAGATCGACGGCGTGCGCGTCGCCGGCAAGACCGGCACGGCGCAGCACGCACCGGGTCGTCCGCCGCACGCGTGGTTCATCGGCTTCGCCCCGGCCGAGGACCCGCAGGTCGCCGTCGCCGTCGTCGTCGAGGACGGTGGCAACCTCGGCTCCGAGGCCACCGGCGGGGCGCTGTCGGCGCCCATCGCGGCGGCCGTCATGCGCGCGGTCCTGGGACGATGACTGCCGGCCTGGGGCGGGGCAGCACGTGACGGAGCCCGGGCCGCCCCGCGTCCTGGGCGGCCGCTACGAGCTTGGCGGGCCCCTCGGCACCGGTGGCATGGCAGAGGTCTTCCACGGCGTCGACGTGCGGCTCGGTCGCGACGTCGCCATCAAGGTGCTGCGGCCGGACCTCGCCCGCGACCCGTCCTTCCAGGGCCGGTTCCGCCGCGAGGCGCAGGCCGCCGCGTCGCTCAACGCCCGGTCGATCGTGTCGGTGTTCGACACGGGTCAGGACGAGGTCGGCGTGCCGTACATCGTCATGGAGTTCGTCGATGGTCGGACCCTGCGCGACGTCCTGCTCACCGAGGGTCGGCTGCTCCCACAGCGCGCGCTCGAGGTCACCGCCGAGGTGTGCGCCGCGCTCGATGCCGCGCACGCGGCCGGCATCGTGCACCGCGACATCAAGCCGGCCAACGTCATGCTGACGCGCAGCGGCCAGGTGAAGGTGATGGACTTCGGCATTGCGCGCGCTGCGTCCGACGCGTCGTCGGTGCTGACGCAGACCGCGGCGGTCATCGGCACCGCGGCCTACCTCTCGCCGGAGCAGGCGCGTGGCGAGCACGTCGACGCGCGCTCCGACCTCTACTCCACCGGCTGCCTGCTGTACGAGCTGGTCACCGGTGCGCCGCCGTTCACCGGTGACAGTCCCGTCGCGGTGGCCTACCAGCACGTGCGCGAGGATCCGCAGCCGCCGTCGGCGTACGACGACGACCTTTCTCCGGAGATCGACGCCGTTGTGCTCAAGGCGATGGCGAAGAACCCGGCCAACCGCTACCAGTCCGCGCAGGAGATGCGTGAGGACCTGCTGCGCGCGAGCGCCGGCGCGGCCGTCCTCGCGACCCCGGTCCTCGAGCCTGCAGCACTTCTCGCACCGGCGTCGGTCGTCTACGCGCAACGCGCCGATCGCGGGCGCTCCGCGCGGCGAGGTCTTGCGTACGGCCTGTTCGGACTGCTGCTGCTCGCTCTGGTGGTGGGGACGGCGCTGCTCGTGCGCGGTCTGATCGGGACCGATCAGGGGCTGGTCCCCGCTCCGGCGCTCATCGGGCTGAGCCAGCGGGAGGCGCTCGCCGAGCTGCGGGCGAACGAGCTGACCGTCGGCGAGGTGAACGAGGTCTTCAGCGATCAGCCGTTCGGCACCGTGCTGGACCAGAGCCCGGCCGCCGACATCCTGCTGCGCGGCGGTGGCGCCGTGCAGCTGACGGTGTCACGCGGGGTCGAGCAGACGATCGTCCCGGTCGAGGTGGTCGGGCAGTCGCGCGATGAGGCGGAGGTGCTGCTCGCCGAGCGCAAGCTGACCGTGGTCGACGCGGTGACGCGAGACGGCAACATCCCGGCGGGCACGGTCCTGGCCATCAGCCCGCAGCCGGGGACGCAGGTGCCAGCAGGATCCGAGGTGACGCTCACCGTCGCGTCCGGAAACGTGCAGGTGCCGGACCTCCGCGGTCGGGCACTTCAGGAGGCGATCGACGAGCTGCAGCGCGCCGGCTTCTCCGTCGGCATCGAGCCGCGCGACGACCCGGGGGCGCCGGACCAGGTGCTCGACCAGTCGCCGGTGAACGAGCTGGCCGGGCGCGGCACGCCCGTCGTCATCGTCGTGTCGCGCACCCCGCCGCCGCCGCCGCCGAGCCCGTCACCGGTCCCGCCACCGCCGGTCGAGGCCTCCCCCGAGCCGTCCCCTGAGCCGAGCCCCTCACCGGGAGGCTGACGGTGCTCGTGCTGCTCGACCTGGACGGCACCCTCACTGACCCGGCGGTCGGCATCACCCGGTGCCTCGCCCATGCGCTCACGTCGCTGGACCTGCCCGTGCCGCCCATGACGGCGTTGCGTGCGCTGATCGGTCCGCCGCTGCAGGACTCGTTCGCGTCGATGGGGCTGACGGCAGAGCAGGTCGATGACGCGGTCAGGCTCTACCGCGAGCGCTTCGCGACCACCGGGATGTATGAGAACCGCGTCTACGACGGGATCGTCGACGTCCTGCGGGGCCTTGTGGAGGCGGGAGCGACATGCGCGATCGCGACGTCGAAGCCAGAGCACTTCGCGCAGCAGATCGTGGAGCACTTCGGCCTGGCGCCGTTCCTGTCGGTCGTGGGCGGTGCATCCATGGACGGCACCCGACGGCACAAGGACGACATCATCGGCTACGTGCTCGGACGCCTCCCGGGGCCGCGCACCGGTGCGGTCATGGTCGGCGACCGGGCTGTGGACGTGTCCGGGGCGCGTGCTCATGGCGTGCGCGCGGTCGCTGTCTCGTGGGGGTTCGCCGAGCCAGGCGAGCTCGAGGCGGCCGGGCCGGACGCGGTGGTGCACACGCCGGCAGAGCTGCTGCAGGTTCTGCTGGACCGATGAGGCGCACGGGCGGGCGCCCCGGGTCTGTCCACAGCCTCGGGCATCAACCAGCGTGAGCAGGAGCGGGCCCGCCCGGGTCGCTCACCGTGAGCCTCGATCGGATTCCCGGCAGCTGCTTCGCCTGGTACATCGCCTCGTCGGCGTCGCGCAGCAGCAGCTCGGGCGGCGTCGTCGGGGACGCGGTGAGGGCGCATCCGATGCTGACGTCGACGTGGTGCCGCTGCCCGTCGATGAACCAGCCCGCGGTGAGGACGTGGACGATCCGCCCGAGGAGCGCCTCGGCGTCGTCCACGCTCTTGAGGTCCTCGCAGACCGCAACGAACTCATCCCCCCCGAAGCGCGACACGGTGTCGGTGGGTCGCAGCACCGTGAGCAGTCGGCGACCCAGCTCGACGAGTACCCGATCACCTGCAGCGTGTCCGTGCCTGTCGTTGATGTCCTTGAACTCGTCGACGTCGAAGTAGAGGACGCTGGCCATTCCCGGATGGCGGTCCAGCCGGGCGAGAGCCGAGCTCAGGCGGTTGAGGAGCCGCTCCCGGTTGGGGAGCCCGGTCAGTACATCGGTGCAGGCCTGACGCCGGAGGCTCAGGACCGAGCCAGCGAGCTCGGCCTGGTAGCCCAGGACCCCGAGGACGTCGGCGGAGAACTCCCTCGCCGATCGGTCGAAGATCGCGACGCTCCCCAGCACGACGCCGCCGTCGACCAGGGGGAAGCCCGCATAGGCGCCGATCGCTCCGTCCAGCACCATCGGGTTGCGCGAGTACACCGGGTGCCGGGCGGCATCAGCCACGATGAGGGGGAGTCCGGTGTTGACGACCTCAGCGCAGAAGGAGAGCTCGTCAGGAACTTCGGTGCACGGTTGCCCCAGGCCGACTTCAGCGGTGTAGGTCTGCAGGTTCGCGGTGACGATGTTGATGACCGCCATGGGTACGGCACAGGCGAGGCGCAAGGTCCCTACGACCGCGTTGAGGTCCGCGTCATGGCGGTGGCCTCGGAGCTCCGCCGTAGCAACCGCCTGCAACCGCTGGGGATTGCGGACACCCACGATGAGATCTACAGCCGTCGGTGGGTGCTGTCCCGGTCTCACCAGAGGAGTCTTCTCTGTTCGCGCGCAGGGGCAAGCAAGGTCCTCCTGGTGAGGATCCGCCTGCGCCCCGGGCTTGTCTCTAGCCCCTTCGGGTGGTCGAGGAGCCCAGGAGCTCGACGGCAGCGACCCAGCACCCTTCTAGCCCTCACGGCGACGGCCGCCAACCGGCCTCAGCCGAAAGCGGCGAGTCGCTTCTCCTCGACCCGTGCTGAGAGAGCGGGCGCGAGTGCGACGGCTTCTTGGTCACCACACGCACGCAGCCAGGTCGCGAGCATGAGGTGGCCCCCTTGTGTGAGCACCGACTCCGGGTGGAACTGCACGCCCTCGATCGGCTTGTCGCGATGACGCAGCGCCATGACGACGCCGCTCGGCGTGCGACCCGTCACGGCGAGCTCGGCCGGGATCGTCGACTCCTCGACAGCGAGCGAGTGGTAGCGCGTGGCGGTGAACGGGTTCGGCAGCCCGTGCAGCACGCCGGCACCGTGGTGCTCGACCTCGCTCGTCTTGCCGTGCAGAAGCTCGGGTGCCCGGCCGACCGTCGCGCCGTGCGCGACGGCGATCGCCTGGTGGCCGAGGCACACGCCGAGCAGCGGTACACCGCGGTCCTCGCACGCGCCGACCATCTCGACGCTGATGCCGGCGTCCTCCGGGGTGCCAGGTCCGGGCGAGAGCAGCACCCCGTCGAAGTCCTCCGCCTCAGCGGTGCTCACCTCGTCGTTGCGGCGGACGACGACGTCGGCGCCGAGCTGGCCGAGGTACTGCACAAGGTTGAAGACAAAGCTGTCGTAGTTGTCCACGACCAGGATGCGGGTCACCTCAGGGAGAACGCTTTGCCGGCGGCGGGCTCTTCCGCGCGGTCGCCTTCGTCGCCGGCGCGGCCTGCACCGCGTCCTCCGGACCCGACGGCGCATCGACGACCGTCTGACTGATGGCTGGTGAGATCTCCTGCGCAGCAGGGCCTCTGGCACTCGACCGGCCACCCGGCGTCGAGGCAGGCGTCGCCTCAGCGGTCGCTTCCGCCCGCGCGCGCTCCTCCTCGAGCAGCGCCCGTCGCAGCACCTTGCCGACCGTGGTGCGCGGCAGGCTGTCGCGGATCTCGACCACCTTCGGCACCTTGTAGGCGGTGAGCTCGGTGCGGCAGTGCTCGACCAGCTCAGCCTCGGTCAGCGAAGCACCGGACTCCGCGACCACGTACGCCTTGACGGTCTCGCCGCGGTAGCGGTCGGGCACGCCGACAACGACGGCGTCAGCGACGCCGGGCAGCGACATCAGCACCGCCTCGACCTCGGACGGGTAGATGTTGAACCCGCCCGCGATGATGAGCTCCTTCTTGCGGTCGACGACGGTGAAGAACCCGTCGGGGTCCATGACGGCGACATCACCGGTGAGCACGTAGCCGTCCTCGGTGAACACACCCTCCTGCTCGTCCTGACCCCAGTAGCCGCGAAACACCTGCGGACCGGAGATCGCCAGCTCCCCCGGCTCACCGGCCGGCACCTCGACGGTCGGGTCGTCCTGAAGCACGACCCGGCACAGCGTCCCCGGCAGCGGCAGCCCGATCGTGCCCTCACGCCGGGTGCCGTCGAGCGGGTTGCAGTGCGTGGACGGGGAGGTCTCGGTCAGCCCGTACCCCTCGACGAGCGTCGCACCGGAGATCCGCTCGAAGTGCTTCTGGATGTCGTCCGGCAGGCGCATCGCACCGGACACGCACAGCCGGATCGAGCGAAGGTCGTGCAGCGGCGCCTTGGGGCTGTCGGCGATCGCCTTGTAGATCGGTGGCACGCCGGGGAACATCGTCGGCCGAAAGGTGTCGATCGCCTCGAAGACCTGCTCCAGGTCGAAACGCGGCAGCAGCACCAGCGTGCCGCCGAGCAGCAGCGTGGCGTTCATCGCCACCGAGAAGCCGAAGACGTGGAACAGCGGCAGGACTGCAAGGGTCACCTCCTCGCCGGCGATGGCCTCGGAGTCCCACACCCGGTTCATGTACGCGTTGCTCACCAGGTTGGCGTGCGTGAGCATCGCCCCCTTGGACGTCCCGGTCGTCCCCCCGGTGTACTGGAGAACCGCAAGGTCGTTCTCGGCGTCGACCGGCTCCTGGACCGCGCGCGGCGAGGACTTCACCAGCGCGCGCAGCTGCACGACCGGCGCGTCCTTCGGCACGGCGGCGGTCAGCGCGGCGCGGGCGCGGCGCGAGGCCCCGACCGGCAGCCGCAGCATCGCCCGGGCGCGCGCCGGCAGGTAGTCGGCCAGGGACGTGACGACGACCGCGGTCAGGGCCGTCTGCGCGCGCACCGCCGCGACCGTCGCGTAGTTCCGGTCCAGGCACACCACGACGGTGGCACCGGAGTCGGCGAGCTGGTGGCGCAGCTCGGCCTCGGTGTAGAGCGGGTTGTTCTGCACGACGACGGCGCCCAGGCGCAACGTCGCGTAGGTGGCGATGACGTTCTGCGGGCAGTTCGGCAGCACCAGCGCGACCCGGTCCCCCTTGCGCACGCCCAGGCCCGTGAGCCCGGTGGCCAGCCGGTCGACCGCCTCCTGCAGCTCGCGGTAGGTGATCGTCGCGCCGAGGAAGGCCAGCGCCGTCCGCTGCGGAAAGGACGCAGCGGCGTCGTCCAGAAGGCGCGTCAGCGGCACCTGGGGGTAGTCCAGGTCGGCGGGCACCCCGGCCGGGTAGCTCGCCAGCCACGGCCGAGAGGCGTACGGCGAAGCGTTGGTGCGGGCACGCGCTGGGCCGGGCAAGGATGCCTCCTGGGTGCAACGGACGAACGCCGCGGATCCTCTCACGCCAGGCGCGGTGGGCGTCGCCTCAGCTGTCGGTCAGTGCCTGGTCGACCGTCACGTCGCTGAACGGCAGCAGCGGCTCCACGGCCGGGAAGACGACGGTGAACAGCAGCAGCAGCAGCAGGGCCAGCAGCACCAGTGATCCGAAGAGCTTGCCGGGCAGGCCCCCGGGCAGCGTGCGCCAGATCCAGCTGTACACCTCAGAGCTCCAGCTCGGCAGGTGGTCCGTCGGCCTTGTCGCGGTCCTCGGTCAGCGTCGCGCTGACGATGAGCCGTTGACGCGCGGAGTACTTCGGGTGGCAGGTCGTCAGCGTGAGCACCTGCTCGGTCGGCACGGCGCCCTGCTCCCCCGGCACCGGATAGGTCACCTCGATCGCCGTCGGCGCGACGATCTGCGACCCGGTGATCGTGTAGGTCAGCCAGCGGTCGCGCGTCTCGAGCACCACCAGGCCACCCGGCTGAAGATCGCCGAAGCGCTCGAACGGCGCGCCGTAGGTCGTCCGGTGGCCGGACAGCACGACGTTGCCGACCTCGCCCGGCAGCGCCGTGCCGGGGATGTGGCCGGGGCCGGCCTTGAGGTCGGCGACCGAGGTTCCCTCGACGACGACCCATGGGTCGTAGTCGGCCAGCGCGGGGACGTGCAGCACCGCGATGCCCTCGCCGATGTCACTGGAGACCGGCACCGGGTCGGCCCCGGTCGGCCGCGGGGCGGGGTCGGCCCAGCTCGCGCGCAGGTCGTCGCCGAGCCGGTCCTGCTCGCGGGCGGTCACCAGCCCGGTGACCTTCAGCTCGTAGACGCAGAACAGCAGCACGATCACGCCCAGCGTCATGAGCGTCTGGCCGAGCCCGCGCAGCGCGGTGCGAACGACGTCGCTCACGGGGCCGCCACGTTCGGCAGCTCGAGCGGGCCGTCGTACGCCGGGAGCGTGGCCGACCCGGAGGTGCTCACGTCGTACCCGAGGCCGAAGCGGTCGACGAAGGTGCGGAAGAAGGCAACACCGGGATCGCTGTCGAGCGCGTCGCGCATCGCGTCGGGCTCGCCGACCGCGGTAACGACGAACGGCGGACCGTAGACCTGGCCGTGCAGGATGACGGTGTTGCCGACGCAGCGGACCGCGCTGGTCGACACGATCCGCTGGCCCATCAGCGTCATCGCCTCGGCGCCGCCGGCCCACAGGGCGTTGACGACCGCCTGCACGTCCTGCTGGTGCACGACCAGGTCGTCGGGGTCGTCGGACAGCGCGGGCCGGCCCTCGCGCCGGAGCGCGTCGTCGAGCGACACCGTCACGGCCGGCCCGTCGACGGGGACCAGACCGGCCGCGACCTCGAGCTCGCGCGGCGCCGCGGCCTGCGCGACCCGACTGTCCTCGGCGGCGGCGACGGCGGCGATGCTGTCGACGGTCGCGCGCAGCTCGGCAGCATCGCGTTCGCGGGCCCTGACGTCGGCCCGCTCACGGGCGATGAGCTCGGTGAACAGCAGTCGACGGTCGGCGCGCAGGTCGGTGCCCTGGGCAGTCGACGCGCTCGTGGCGAACAGCAGCCCGGCGGCGAGCGCCGTGAGCGGGACCAGCACCGACCACGGCCTGCGACGGGTGCGCCGCTCCGGGTCCACGCGGTCCACCCTCCTGCGCTCGTCGCTGCCTGCAGCGGCAGGCTCGCCACTAGGCTAACGGCCGAGTCATCCCCACGAGGTCTGGAGCAGGACGTGCCCGTCTCCCGCAAGCGGAAGAAGCCGAGCTACACCCCGGCGACATCCCCTGCCAGCGGCCCGAAGAAGAAGGGCCCAAGCCCGGTTTGGCTCGCGCCGCTCATGCTGGCGCTGTTCGGGATCGGGGTCCTGTGGCTGGTGACCTTCTACATCACGCAGGGTGACATGCCCCTGGTGTCCGGCCTGGACAACTGGAACCTGCTGGTCGGCTTCGGCTTCATCATCGCCGGGTTCGCCCTCTCGACCCAGTGGCGCTGACCACCCTCCGAACGGGCTACTGACACCCGTGTAGTTCTCCCCAGGAGTTCTCCACAGTGTGGAGAACCTGAGCAGTTCTAGAGCAGCTCCAGGATGGTGGCGTTGGCCTGGCCGCCGCCCTCGCACATCGTCTGCAGGCCGTACTGGATGCTGTGGTCGCGCATGTGGTGCACGAGCGTGGTCATCAGGCGTGCGCCTGAGCCGCCGAGCGGGTGGCCGAGCGCGATCGCACCGCCGTGGGGGTTGACGGTCTTGTCGTCGGCGCCGATGTCCTTGAGCCAGGCCAGCGGCACGGAGGCGAACGCCTCGTTGACCTCGTACGCGCCGATGTCGCTGGCCGACAGCCCGCTCTTCGCGAAGGCCTTCAGGGTGGCGGGCATGGGCGCGTGCAGCATCGGCATCGGCGCGACGCCGGCGAGCACGCCGGTGTGGAAGCGCGCGATCGGGGTGAGCCCGAGCTGCTTGGCCTTCTCGCTGGTCATGATGAGCAGAGCCGCCGAGCCGTCGGAGATCTGCGAGGAGTTGGCTGCGGTGATCTTGCCGTCCTCCTTGAAGGCCGGCTTGAGAGAGGCCAGCTTGTCCATCGTGCCGCCGGGGCGGATGCCCTCGTCCTTGCTGATCACGACGCCGTCGGGGTTGGTCACCGGGGCGATCTGCGCGTCGAACGCGCCGCCGTCGCTGGCCGTCTGGGCCCGCTCGTGCGAGCGGAGCGCGTACTCGTCGAGCTGCTCGCGGGACAACCCCCAGGTGTCGGCGATGTCCTCGGCGCCGATGCCCTGGTTCGGGAAGTCCGAGCCGTAGCGCGCGACGTAGTCCGCACCGAGCGGGCTGGCCGTGAAGCTGCTGCCCATCGGGGTGCGCGACATGACCTCGACACCACCGGCGACGGCCACGTCGTACTGCCCGGAGATGACGCCGGCCGCGGCGAAGTGCACTGCCTGCTGGGAGGAACCGCACTGGCGGTCGACGGTCGTGCCGGGCACCGACTCGGGCCAGCCGGCCGACAGCACCGCGGTGCGCGCGATGTCGAAGGTCTGCTCGCCGATCTGCATGACGCAACCCCAGATGACGTCGTCGACGACGACCGGGTCGATGCCGGTGCGCTCGGCCAGAGACCGCAGCACGTGCGCCGACAGGTCGGCGGAGTGGATGCCCGACAGACCGCCGTTGCGCTTGCCCGTGGGGGTACGGACGGCTTCGACGATGACGGCGTCGCGCATGGCTGCTCCTTGGGCTGGGTGGTCGCGTTAACGACGGTTCACGTCGAAGTGTAGGTCAGCCGCTCAGGGCGATCGTCCGCAGTGCCACCGCGAGCACGAGCAGCACCGCCACGGTGGCGCACACCCCGACCTGCACCGTCGTACGACGCGGGCCGCGGGGGGCGCGGGCCAGGCCGACGGCGACCACCGCGCCGACGACCAGCCCACCCAGGTGGGCGCGCCAGTCGATGATCGGGATCGCGAAGGTGATGACCAGGTTGATGCCGAGCAGCATGAGGATCGAGCGCGTCTCACCGCCCAGGTGCCGGACCACGACGTAGTACGCCCCGAACAGCCCGAAGATCGCGCCGGACGCACCGACGCCGAGCTGGTTGGGCTGGCTGAGCAGGTAGGACAGCGTGGAACCGCCGAGCGCCGACAGGACGTAGAGCGCCAGGAAGCGGCTGCGGCCGAGGGCGCTCTCGAGCACAGGACCCAGGCTGGCCAGGGCGAACATGTTCATCGCCAGGTGGAAGACGCCGGCGTGCAGGAAGGCCGCGGTGATCAGCCGGTAGTACTCGCCGTCGGCGACGCCGAGGAAGCCGGGCAGGCCTGGCAGGTTGCCAAAGCGGGTCTGCAGCTCGCGCTCGCCGACGGCCAGGCCCAGGACGAAGACCGCCACGTTGAGGGCGATGAGCGCGATGCTCAGCCGGCTGGTGTCCCCGGACAGCCGGCCGCCGAAGGCCGTGCGCGCCTCGCGCACCGAGCTCTGACCGGCGGCCACGTCGTCCGGGCACTGGAATCCGACGGAGGCCGAGCGCATGCAATCCGGGCAGATCGGCCGGTCGCAGCGGGTGCACCGCACCCACGTCTCGCGGTCGGGGTGCCGGTAGCAGGTCGGCGGGGCCTGCGACTGCGTCAGCTGTCGACCTTCTCGACGGCGATCGACTCGATGACCACGTCGGTGCGCGGACGGTCCATCGGGCCGGTCGGGGTGGTGGCGATGGCGTCGACCACCTCGCGGCCGGCCTGGTCGGCCACCTCACCGAAGATCGTGTGCTTCATGTTGAGGTGCGACGTCGGCGTCACCGTGATGAAGAACTGGCTGCCGTTGGTGCCCGGGCCAGCGTTGGCCATCGCGAGCAGGTACGGCCGGTCGAACTGCAGCTCGGGGTGGAACTCGTCCTTGAACCGGTAGCCCGGGCCGCCCGTGCCGGTGCCCAGCGGGTCGCCACCCTGGATCATGAAGCCGGTGATGACCCGGTGGAAGACGGTTCCGGCGTAGAGCGCGCCGTCGCCCTTCTTGCCGGTCTTCGGGTCGGTCCACTCGGCGGTGCCGTCGGCCAGGCCGACGAAGTTCTGCACGGTCTTGGGCGCATGGTCCGGGAACAGCTTCACCCGGACCGGGCCGAGGCTGGTGGTGAGGGTGGCGTACAGCTCGCTGGACACGCGGCGGGCTCCTTCGTCGAGAGGGCAGGGTGGGTGCGCTGGGGTCGCTCGGTGCGCCCACGAGTCTCGCATGCCCTCGTGAGGCAGGCTGTCCGGGCGGGCACCACCAGGACCGGCACCCGACCAGGAGACGAGGGACGCGATGAGCCACGACCTGCACGACGTGACGGACGGCGCACGAGATCTGGTGGTGCGGGCGCGGAGCTCGGCCGAGCCGGTCGCCCACGACGTGGCAGCGGGGGCGCGCGAGCTCTCCGTCCGGGCGCTCGCGGCCGCCGAGCCGGTCGCCGACCGGGTGGTGGAGCGCGTCGGGGGGGCCCTGGACACCTCGCTCACCCGCGGCGGCGCGGCCCTGCTCGCGCTGCGCGGTGGACCGGTCGGCCCGCCGCTGGGCCGGCGGCGCTGGCCGTGGGCGCTCGGTGCCGCATTGCTCGGCGCGGCCGCCGGGGCGGTCGTCGCTGTGGTCGTCAGCCGAATCGTGCCGAGCGACGCCCCGGACGCGCAGGAGCCCGAGGACGTCGAGGCGGTCGTCGACCTCGACCGTCCCGCTGCGCCCGTCCCGCCGCCTGGCTAGCGCGATGCTTGTGGAGCCACGGGGACTCGAACCCCGAACCCCCGCCTTGCAAAGGCGGTGCTCTGCCAGTTGAGCTATGGCCCCCGGTAGGAAGTGGACTAGCGCAGGTCGGGCGCGGCCGTGGCCTCGTTCCAGAGGTCCTTGTCGGCCTGGCCGGCCGTTGCGCGGCGCTTGAGGACGACCGCGAGGCCGGCGAGCAGGGCAACCAGCAGGGCCGGGCGACGCATGGCGATCGTCCTCTCGTGAGGGTGTCCGGGGGTGGGCCTGGGAGGACTTGAACCTCCGGCCTCATCCTTATCAGGGATGCGCTCTAACCGCCTGAGCTACAGGCCCGGACGTGCCGAGGCACGGCTGGCGAGAATACACCAGCAGCGCCGCGGGCCGGTCAGTCGCGCTCGCCCAGAGTGAGCTCGAGACCGCCGGTGAAGGACGCGCACAGGTTGTAGAGCAGTGCGCTCAGCGTGGCCAGCAGGGTGAGGAAGACGACGTTGACCGCGGCGAGCACGGCAGCGCCGCCGACGACCCGGCCGGTGGTGAGCAGCGCGTCGGTCGCGACCGAGCCACCGGTGACCTCGGCGAAGAGCTCGTTGACCGAGTCGGTGATGCCGAGCGTGCCCACGACGGCGTAGAGGACGGCCACCGCCACGATGACGGCGATCCCGACGAAGACCGACGCGACGAGCGAGAACAAGAAGACCGACCACGGGTCGATCCGCTTCAACGTCAGCCGGGCCCGCCGGGAGCGGCCGACCAGCGGGCGACCGCCGGACGTCGGGCGCCCCTCTCGCTGGGCCGGCCGGGGGCCGGCGGCGGAACGCCCGCCTGGCAGGACGGTGGTCTGCGCGCCCTCGCTGGTCCGCGGACGGTCGGGCTGCTTCTCGGCGTCGGTCCCGCGCGGAGCGGTCATGCCGGGTCTCCCTCGTCCGTGGCCACGTCGGGCTCCAGGTCGGTCTCCTCGACGAGCCCGGCACCGGTCTCGACCGGCTCAGCGACCTCGGCGTCGGGCTGCTCGCCGTCGTCGGTGACGGCATCGGCAGCAGCCTCCCCGTTGTGGGCGACGGCCACCACGGTCGCACCTGCGTCCAGCGCAACCAGCTTGACCCCCCCGGTCGGACGGGACAGGTAGCGCAGCGGCTGCACCGACATCCGGATGACGACGCCGCTGCTGGTGATGCAGAAGATCTCGTCGGCGTCCTGGACGATGAGGGCGCCGACGAGCTCTCCGCGCTTTTCCTCGATGCGCGCGGTGAGGACGCCCTGGCCGCCACGGCCCTGCCGCTTGTACTCCGACAGCCGGGTCCGCTTGCCGAAGCCGCCGTCCGTGACGACGAGCAGCGCGTCGTCGGCGCTGGCGCTGTCGTCGCTGCCCGCCCGGACCGCGGCCATGGCCAGCAGCTCATCACCCTCGCGCAGTCGGATGCCCATGACCCCGCTGGTCGCGCGGCCCATCGGCCGCAGCGCCTCGTCGTCGGCCTGAAAGCGGATCGACTGCGCGTTGCGGCTCACGAGCAGCAGGTCGTCCTCAGCGCTGATCAGCGAGGCGGCGATGAGCTCGTCCCCTTCACGCAGGTTGATGGCGATCAGTCCGCTCGAGCGACCGTTGTCGTACTCGGTGAGCGAGGTCTTCTTCACCAGCCCCTTGCGGGTGGCCAGGACGAGGTACGGCGCGACCGTGTAGTCGCGCAGCGCGATGACCTGGGCGATCTTCTCGTCCGGCTGGAAGGCCAGGATGTTGGCGACGTGCTGCCCGCGGGCGTTGCGGTTGGCCTCCGGCAGCTCGTGCGCCTTGGCCCGGTAGACCCGGCCCTGGTCGGTGAGGAAGAGCAGCCAGTGGTGGGTCGTCGTGACGAAGAAGCGCTCGACGATGTCGTCCTGCTTGAGCGCGGCGCCCTGCACCCCGCGGCCACCACGACGCTGGGAGCGGTAGAGGTCGGTCCTGGTGCGCTTGGCGTAGCCGCCGCGCGTCACCGTGACGACGACGTCCTCCTGCGCGATGAGGTCCTCAGCGCTCATGTCGCCCTCGAAGGCGACGATGCGGGTGCGGCGCTCGTCGCCGTACCGCTCGACGATCTCGCCGAGCTCCTCGCCGATGATCCGTCGCTGGCGGACCGGGTCGGCCAGGATTGCCTGCAGGTTGGCGATCTCGCGCTCGCGCTCGGCGAGCTCGTCGAGCAGCCGCTGCCGCTCGAGGGCAGCCAGCCGGCGCAGCTGCATGTCCAGGATCGCGACGGCCTGGACTTCGTCGATGTCGAGCATCTCCATCAGGCCGCTACGGGCGGCTTCAGCCGACGCACTGCCCCTGATCAGGGTGATGACGTCGTCGAGCCGGTCCAGCGCCTTGCCGAGCGCCCGCAGGATGTGTGCCCGCTCCTCCGCCCGACGCAGCTGGAAGCGGGTGCGCCGCACGATGACGTCGACCTGGTGGGCGACGTAGTACTCGACGAACTGGTCCAGCCGCAGCGTGCGCGGCACGCCGTCGACGATCGCCAGCATGTTGCAGCCGAAGGTGTACTGCAGCTGGGTGTGCTTGTAGAGGTTGTTCAGGACCACCTTCGCGACGGCGTCGCGCTTGAGCACGATGACCAGCCGCTGGCCCAGCCGCTGCGAGCCCTCGTCGCGCACGTCGGCGATGCCGCCGATCTTGCCGTCCCGCACGAGGTCGGCGATGGACTCGGCCAGGTTGTCCGGGTTCACCTGGTACGGCAGCTCGCTGACCACCAGGACCGTGCGGCCCTTGGCGTCCTCGTCGACCTCGACGACCGCGCGCATGCGGACCGAGCCGCGACCGGTCCGGTAGGCCTCCTCGATCCCGGAGCGGCCGACGATGAGAGCGCCGGTCGGGAAGTCGGGGCCCTGGACCCGGGCCAGCAGGGCGTCGAGCAGCTCCGCCGACGTCGCCTCGGGATGGTCCAGGTACCACTGCACGCCGCCGGCGACCTCACGCAGGTTGTGCGGCGGGATGTTGGTCGCCATGCCGACCGCGATGCCGGAGCTGCCGTTGACGAGCAGGTTCGGGATCCGGCTGGGCAGGATCGTCGGCTCCTGCGAACGCCCGTCGTAGTTGGGCGTGAAGTCGACCGTCTCCTGGTCGATCTCACGCAGCATCTCCATCGCGAGCGGCGCGAGCCGGCACTCGGTGTTGTGGGAGATGAAGCCGTCGGACAGGAAGGCGTGGTCGTCGCTGTCCACGCGGAACGAGAAGACCGGCTGGACGCCGGCTGCCTCCACCGAGGCGACCTCGGCGTAGTAGTGCAGACCCGTGACGAGCGGCTCGACCACCGTGCGCGCCTCGGGATCGGTGACGTGGGACCAGATCTCGTCAGCGTCGCGTTCCCACCGCTCGACCCGGTCGACGTTGTGCCGACGCAGCCAGTCACGGTCGGCGTACGAGGTGGCCCCGCTGGCGCGGAGGTAGGCGGCGACGAGCGGCACGTGGTCGCTGCCCATGGCTGAGCTGGTCTCGGGGATCCCCCCCAGGATGTTGTTCAGCTTCGTCTGCTTGCGCCCCCAGAAGCCGACGCGGTCCCGGAACAGGCGGGCATCCCGTCGATTGCCGATGTAGACCTTCCACTCGCCGGTCGCGTGCAGGCTGCGTCGAGACACCACGCCGAACTCCAGCAGCAGCTGCTGGACGTCCTTGGCGAGCTGCACGCTGCGTGTGGAGTACGAGATCTGCACGGTGTGGCGGGCGAGCCCGCTGCAGGAGCCGTCGCCCTCGAACAGCGACTGCAGGAAGCGCCGCTTGAAGGCCGGGCCACGGACCCATACCCGGGTGGGGATGGTCTTCTGCGCGCTGACGAGATCAACGAGCTCGCCGAGCGGGCTCCGGCGCAGTGCAGCCGTGTTCTGCACATCCAGCTCGTGCAGCAGCGATCCCGACGCGATCTCGCGGTGGGCCGTGTAGCGCGGCCCGCCTACCAGCAGGTCGTAAGCCTCGACGACCTCGTCGAAGAAGTCCCGGTCGAGGTTGCTGAAGCCGGCACGCTCGAACGACGCGTGCCCCTCGCTGACGAAGGCGCCGAGCATGACGGCCTCCAGCCGCTCCGCGTCGGTCAACACCTCCGCCTGCGCCGGCGCTCCCCTGTAGAGGACGACCCGGTCGCCCGGTCGCACCTCCTCCAACAGCTTCCACAGCAACATCGGGACACCGAGCACGTCGACCAGGCACAGCAGCGGATGGTTGTGCGTGCCCGTGACCTGGAAGCCCTCGCGGGTGCTCACCCGCAGGGTCGGATGGTCGCCGGAGTGGAGCAGTGTCAGCGCCGTGACCGGCTCACCGAGCCGGTTCATGAGCTTGACGTCGTGCAGCGGTACATCACTGTGCGGAGCCGCGTCGGGAGCGACGTCACCGATGCGGAAGGTCCCGCCGTCCGCCATCCGGATGTTGCTCTCTGTGCTCAGACAATAACGCATCGCAGCAGCAGGGTCGTTGCCGGGCGAGCCGAAGTTGCCGTTTCCGTCGACCAACGGGTAGCGCAGCGACCAGGGCTGGGCCAGGCGCACGAGGGTGTCGTAGATCGCCGAGTCACCGTGCGGGTGGTAGTTGCCCATCACGTCGCCGACGACGCGAGCGCACTTGAAGTAGCCGCGGTCCGGGCGGTAGCCGCCGTCGTACATGGCGTAGAGGACCCGGCGGTGCACGGGCTTCAGGCCATCGCGCACCTCGGGCAGCGCACGGCCGACGATGACGGACATCGCGTAGTCGAGGTAGGACCGTTGCATCTCGACTTCGATGCCGACCAGCTCGACCCGGTCGCCGGGGGGCGGCGGGGGCAGGACGTCGACCACGGAGGGTCCTCTCGCTCAGCGTGTTCCACGTGGAACACCGGTGCTCCGGTACGGGGCGGGCGGCTGTTCCACGTGGAACAGCCGCCGGTCAGACGGCGAGCCCTGCTAGATGTCCAAGAACCGCACGTCGCGCGCGTTGCGCTGGATGAACGAGCGCCGGGCCTCGACGTCCTCCCCCATCAGCGTGGCGAACAGCTCGTCGGCGGTGGCGGCGTCGTCCAGCGTCACCTGCAGCAGAACCCGCTCGGCCGGATCCATCGTGGTGCTCCACAGCTCGCCGGCATTCATCTCGCCCAGGCCCTTGAACCGCTGAACGGCATCCTTCGGCAGCTTCTTGCCGGCCTCCTGGCCGGCCGTGATGAGGCCGTCGCGCTCGCGGTCGGAGTAGGCGTACTGGAACTCGTCCCGGCCCCACTTGATCTTGTAGAGCGGGGGCTGGGCGAGGTAGACGTAGCCACCCTCCACGAGCGGCCGCATGAAGCGGAACAGCAGCGTGAGCAGCAAGGTCCGGATGTGCTGGCCGTCCACATCGGCGTCGGCCATGAGCACCACCTTGTGGTAGCGCAGCTTGGTGATGTCGAACTCCTCGTGGATCCCCGTCCCGAGGGCGGTGATCATCGCCTGCACCTCGTTGTTGTTGAGAACCCGGTCGATGCGCGCCTTCTCGACGTTCAGGATCTTGCCGCGAATCGGCAGGATGGCCTGGAACTTGGAGTCGCGGCCGCCCTTGGCCGAACCGCCGGCGCTGTCGCCCTCGACCACGTAGAGCTCGGACTCGCGCGGGTCGGTGGACTGGCAGTCGGCCAGCTTGCCCGGCAGCGAGGAGGACTCGAGCAGCCCCTTGCGGCGGGTGAGCTCGCGGGCCTGCCGGGCGGCCAGGCGGGCACGGGCGGCCTGGGTGGCCTTGCTGACGATCATCTTGCCGTCGTTGGGGTTGCGGTCGAACCAGTCCTTGAGCCACTCACGGGTGGCCCGCTGCACGAAGCTCTTGGCCTCGGAGTTGCCGAGCTTGGTCTTGGTCTGGCCCTCGAACTGCGGATCGGCGAGCTTCAGGCTGATGATCGCGGTCAGCCCCTCGCGGATGTCGGAGCCCTCGAGGTTGGTCTCCTTCTCCTTGATGTGACCTTTGCTGCGCGCCCAGTCGTTGAAGGTCGTCGTCAGCGCGGTGCGGAAGCCCTCCTCGTGGGTGCCGCCCTCGTGGGTGTTGATGGTGTTGGCGAAGGTGTAGACCGACTCGGAGTAGGAGTCGTTCCACTGCATGGCGACCTCGACGGTCATGCGCATGCCGCTGCTGGTCTCCTCGTTGAACCCGATGACGGTCGGGTGCACCGGCGACTTCGTCGCGTTGAGATGACGGACGTAGTCCTCCAGGCCGCCGGGGTAGTGGAACTCGCCCACCACCACCTCACCGCCGGTCAGGTCGGTCCGCTCGTCGCGCAGCACGATCCGCAGGCCCTTGTTGAGGAAGGCCATCTCCTGCAGCCGTCGGTGCAGCGTCTCGCGGGAGTACGAGGTCGTCTCGCTGAAGATCTCGGCGTCGGCCCAGAAGGTGACGGTGCTGCCGGTCTCGTCGGTCGCTGCGCCCTTCACCAGCGGTTCCGGGACCGAGTGGACGTAGGTCTGGGTCCAGACCCAGCCGTCGCGGCGGATCTCGACGTCGAGCCGGGTCGACAAGGCGTTGACGACGGCCGCGCCGACCCCGTGCAGGCCGCCGGAGACGGCGTAGCTCTCGCCGTCGAACTTGCCACCGGCATGCAGCGTGGTGAGGACGACCTCGACCGCCGGACGCTTCTCCACCGGGTGCAGGTCGACCGGGATGCCTCGGCCGTTGTCGCTGACCCGCACCCCGCCGTCGGCAAGCAGGGTGACACCGATGGCGTCGCAGTAGCCCGCCAGCGCCTCGTCGACCGCGTTGTCGACCACCTCGTAGACCAGGTGGTGCAGACCGCGTTCGCCGGTGGAGCCGATGTACATGCCCGGGCGCTTGCGGACTGCTTCGAGGCCCTCGAGCACCGTGATCGAGCTGGCGCTGTAGCCCGGCTTGGCGGGCGCCTGCTCGGGTGTGGGGACCTCAGGCGACTGCTCTTCCGGCACGTGGCTCTCCGCTTCTCCCGCCGGGCGGCCGGCGGGTCTGGGGCACGCATCCCGGCGCGGGCGTCCCGGCGGGGTGCCTGGACCCCGAGCAAAGGGACGACAATCGGAGCATAGCCGTCGGGACGGGTGTCGACGGCGAGGAAGGGCCTCAGGACGCCGCTGGCGCGTCGTAGGGCCGCCCGCGTGGGGGGCCACGAACCCCGGGCAGCGCGAGTCAGAGCGGCCTTCGGCCGAGAGGTGCTGCTCAGCCGTAGGTGTCGCGAGGCCCACGGCCCTGGACCCTTCGCGGGCCCTTGCGCCAGTCGGCCTGAGCCGGCCCCCGGACGACGATCTCCTGCACGACCCCCGGGCCGACCTGGTCGGCCAACCGGGCTTGCAGGGTGCGGGTGAGCAACCGCAGCTGGGTGGCCCAGGCGCTGGACTCCGCCACCAGCACCAACTGGCCGGCGGTGAGCGACTGCGGACGGCAGTGATCAGCGATCTCCGGCCCGACGAGCAGCTCCCAGTTCGCCAGGACCCCCGCGGCGGTCGTCGTCTCCTCCCACCCGCGCTCAGCGACCAGCCGGCGGATCATCGCGCCGAAGACGACCGGATCACGTCCGTCGGGACCGGAGCCCGACCGGCTCACCTCGGGGCGGCGTCGCCGGGGGGCGCCGGGCGAGAGCCCCTTGGCCTTGGCCGCGGCGCGGGCGCGGGACAGAGCGGCCCGCGCGAGGTCCGGGCCCTTCAGCCCACCGTCCCCGGTTCCACGTGGAACCTCCGGCTCATCGGACACGGGTCACCGTCCCCTCGTGCACGTCGTAGCGGCTTCCCGCCAGCGACTCGGGCACATCAGCCGGCACCGCCGCCGTGACGAGGACCTGCTCCGCCCCCGCGACCAGCTCGGCGAGCCGATCGCGCCGGCCGGTGTCGAGCTCGGCGAAGACGTCGTCGAGCACCAGGACCGGCTCGCCGCCGTCGGCCCGCAGCAGCTCGTACGACGCCAGTCGCAGCGCCAGCGCGTACGACCAGGACTCGCCATGGCTGGCGTAGCCCTTCACCGGCAGCCCGGTCAGGCCGAGCAGCAGGTCGTCGCGGTGCGGTCCGACCAGCGAGACGCCGCGCTCGATCTCCTGCGGGCGCACCCGTGCGAGCTCGGACAGCAGCGCGGCGGCGAGCAGCTCGCGGTCGCGACTGCCCTCGGGCAGCGCCTCGCCGAGGGAGGAGCGGTAGTCCAGCGTGGTCTCGCCGCGCACGCCCTCGCCGCCGACGGCCACCGCGCGGTACGCCGTCTGCACCCGCGGGCGCAGCGCCTCGACCAGACCCAGCCGCGCCGACAGCAGCTCGGCGCCGCTGCGCGCGAGGTGGGCGTCCCAGACGTCCAGCGTGCGCATGTCGCCGCCCCCCGAGCGGCGGGCCAGGAAGGCCGTCTTCAGCAGCGCGTTGCGCTGCTTGAGCACCCGGTCGTAGTCGGCCCGCACCCCGGCGTAGCGCGGCGCGGCGGCCACGAGCAGGTCGTCGAGCATGCGCCGCCGCTCGGACGGGTCGCCGCGCACCAGCGAGAGGTCCTCCGGGGCGAACAGCACCGTGCGCAGGATGCCGAGCACCTCACGGGCGCGCGGCACCGGCGCCCGGTTGACCCGGGCCCGGTTGGCCTTGCCAGGGTTGAGCTCGAGCTCGACCAGCGTGCTGCGGCCGTCCCGCTCGACCCGGGCCCGCACGACGGCGCGCTCGGCGCCGGACCGGACGAGCGGCGCGTCGACCGCAACCCGGTGCGAGCCGAGCGTCGCGACGTAGCCCAGCGCCTCGACGAGGTTGGTCTTGCCCTGCCCGTTGGCCCCGATCAGTGCCGTCGAGCCGGCGCCGAGCTCGAGCTCGAGGGCCGGCCAGGACCGGAAGTCCGACAGCGAGAGGTGGCTGACGTGCACGGGGGTTGCGCGGGCTCAGGCGTCGGGCGGGGTGCCCGGCTCACCGCGCACGTCGCCCTGGGAGACGTCGGCGGGTGCGACGGACGGCGCCTGAGCGTCGGCTCCCGGGGCATCAGCGCCCTTCTCGACCGACCCGGCGGCGGAGGTCACCGCATGGCCGCCGAACTGGTTGCGCAGCGCGGCGATCATCTTCATCGCCGGGGAGTCCTCCTGGCGCGAGCCGAACCGGGCGAACAGCGCGGCGGTGATGACCGGCAGCGGCACGGCGTGCTCGACGGCCGCCTCCACGGTCCATCGGCCCTCACCGGAGTCCTCGGCGTAGCCGCGCAACTGCGACAGCTCGGCGTCCTGGTCCAGCGCGTTGACCATGAGGTCGAGCAGCCAGGACCGGATCACCGTGCCCTCCTGCCAGCTGGAGATCACCGCGGGGACGTCGGTGATGACATCGGTGGCCATCATCAGCTCCCAGCCCTCGGCGTAGGCCTGCATCAGGCCGTACTCGATGCCGTTGTGGACCATCTTGGCGAAGTGGCCGGCGCCGACCTTGCCGGCGTGCACGAAGCCGGAGTCGCCGTCCGGCTTGAGCACGTCGAAGAACGGCTGGACCGCCGCGACGTGTGCGTCGTCGCCGCCGCACATGAGCGCGTAGCCCTCGGTCAGGCCCCACACCCCGCCGCTCACACCGCAGTCGACGAAGCCGAGCCCCTTCTCGGCCAGCTGCTCGCCGTGCCGCATGTCGTCGGTGTAGCGGGAGTTCCCGCCGTCGACGACCACGTCGCCCGGTTCGAGCAGCTCGACCAGCGCGTCGATCGTGTCGTACGTCGGCTGGCCAGCCGGGACCATGACCCACACGACGCGCGGGGCGGCCAGCTGGCCGATCAACGCCTCGAGGGAGTCGGCCTGCCGGTCGCTGTCGGGCGAGCGGTCGTAGCCGATCACCTCGTGACCACCGCGGCGCAGCCGCTCGGCCATGTTGCCGCCCATCTTGCCCAAGCCGATGATGCCGAGCGTGCCCATGTCTGTCCTCCGGTCGTCGGGTCGTCGGGGTGGGTCCGGCCTACCCGCAGATCAGCCGGACAGCCGCACCGGCATGAGCAGGTAGCGGTACTCCGCCGGGGTGCCCGGCGCCCGGTCGGCGTCGGCCTTGCCCGTGAGCACCGCCGGCCGGGTGGGGCCGGTGAACGACAGCGTGGTGCTGTCGCTGTCGACCGCGCCGAGCCCGTCGAGCAGGTACTGGGGGTTGAACGCGATCTGGAACGGCTCGCTGCTTGCGCTGCCCTCCCAGGAGCACTCGAGCTGCTCGCTGGCCTGCGCGTCGTCGGCACCGCCGGCCTCGAGCACGACGCCGTCGGCGGAGAAGCCCAGGCGTACGGGTGCATTGCGGGCGGCCACGAGCGCGACGCGCTTGACGGCCTCCGCGAACGGCGCGGTCGCGATCTCGGCCACGGCAGTGCTCTCGCTGGGCAGCAGCGAGCGGTACTTCGGGAACTCGCCCTCGAGCAGCCGCGACGTGGTGCGCCGGCCGGCACCCTCGAAGCCGATCATCCCCTCGGCGCCGCTGCCCGAGGCCAGCGCGAGCGTGACCTCCGGACCGGCGGTGAGTGCACGGGCGGTCTCGGACAGCGTGCGGGCCGGGACGAGCGCGGTGGTGGACACACTCGCGTCAGCGGGGCGCCACGGCAGGGTGCGCACCGCGAGCCGGTAGCGGTCGGTCGCGGCCAGGGTGAGCTGGTCGCCCTCGATCTCGAAGCGCACGCCGGTCAGGACCGGGAGGGTGTCGTCCCGGCCGGCGGCCAAGGCCACCTGCGCGACGGCCGAGGCGAAGACGTCCGCGCCCAGCGTTCCCGCGACGTCCGGCATCGCCGGCAGCGTGGGGTAGTCCTCCACCGGCAGCGTCGGCAGCGTGAAGCGCGCCGGGCCGCAGGTCAGGACCACGCGGGTGCCCTC
>JBBSLB010000004.1:0-31366 GCA_038255675.1 Mycobacteriales bacterium | reverse complement strand
GCGTCGAGGGCTTCCGGACCGAGCGCACGGAGCTGACCGGTGACGGCAGCGTCATGGGCACCGGGAAGTTCACCGACTGGCCGGTGCAGGCGGTCTACCGCTGCGTCGGCTACCGCTCCACCGAGCTGCCCGGGCTGCCCTGGGACAGCCGCGACCACGTCGTGCCGCACGCCGCGGGCCGGGTCCTGGACCTCGACGGCACGCCGGTCCCGGGCGTCTACGTCAACGGCTGGGTCAAGCGCGGCCCGGTCGGCCTGATCGGCCACACCAAGGGTGACGCGATCGAGACCGTCGGCTCGATGCTGGAGGACCTGCCGACGATGCCGGTCGCCGCCGAGCCGTCCGTCGAAGCCGTGACCGAGTGGCTCGATGCCCGCGGGATCGCCTACACCTCGTGGGACGGCTGGCAGCTGCTCAACGCCCACGAGCTCGCCCTCGGCGCGGCCTTCGGCCCGGTCGGCGACCAGGCCCGCGAGCGCGTGAAGGTCGTCGACCGCGACACGATGATCGAGGTGTCGCGGGCCGTTCAGGCAGTCGAGGACGGCGAGCCCGGCGCGCAGGAGCGCCTCGACGACGTGCTCGAGCGCGCGGACGAGCAGATCCAGGCCGCAGCCCGCTGAGCCCTGCTGCCGGGGACCGACGGCGGGCTAGGTGCTGCTGCCGCTGCTCACCATGGCGTCCCAGGCAACCGTGACCAGGTGGACAGCCTCGCCGATGGCGCTGCCCACCGCGGCCGCCGACGCGTCGCCCCCGGTGGCCCCCACCACGATCACCAGGACGACGAGCACCAGCAGGAGGGCCTTGATGTTCACCGCCGCGCCCCGTTCACGGGGCAGGTCGTCCAGGTAGGAGTCACGCGAGGACCTTGACACACGGCGCGCACCGGATCCCGGAGCCGCGCCGCGTGTCGTGGACGTCGGTCACCCGATGGTGGGGGACGGTGCACGTCGACGTCCCGTGACCAGCTGGGGAGAAGGTGCATCGTGACCGGCGAGGACGACCCCGCGACGACCGGGCCCGAGGCCGCAGCTCCGGAGGAGGTCGCGACCCCTGCGCCCGGCGTGATGGAGCGGTTGCGGACCGCCACGCGAGCGCTCCAGGAGCGGATCGCGGACAGCTGGGCTGCCGAGCAGTACAGCTTCGTGCCGGCCGCCGAGGTGGTGGCGATCGACGCCCGGCGGCACCCGCTGGTGCTCCTGACACCGGCGCTGCGCACCTGCGCCGGGCTGGCGCTGCTGCTGCTCGGCCCGCTGCTGCTCCCGGCGCTGTGGTTCGCCCTCGTCACCGCCGTCTGGGCCCGCGTCCGGCTGTCCGCGGGCCTGCGGGTCGGGCTGCTCGTCGGCGCCGCCTGCGCCGGCGTGGCGGTGCTGCTGATCAGCATGGAGGGCTGGCGACCGGCGCTGCTGCTGCTCGTGCTGCTGCTCGGCTGGCTCGCCGAGGACATCGCCGACTGGTACAGCGACCGGCTCGTCGTGACCGACAAGCGCATCTACCGCCGGCACGGCGTGATCACCCGGCACTCGCCGTCCATCTCGCTGATGGCCATCGCCTACATCGACGCGGCCGTACCGCCGCTCGGTCAGCTGCTGCACTACGGCACCTTGCGGCTGGACTCGGTGGCACAGCGAGACGCGCCGCTGTCCCGGTTCGACCAGATCCCCGACGTCGTGTCGGTGTCGCACGAGATCCTGCGGCTACGGGCCGCAGCCATGCCCAAGGGTCCACCGCTGGCCTACTGAGCCGGTGATGCCTCACCGCGACCGGCGCTGCTCGCCTCGTAGGACCACGCGCGCAGCGTGCGGAACAGCTGCACCGGCTCGAGGTCGGGTGCGCCGAGGGTGGGGGCGAACCGGATCTGCTCGCCCGCAACGGGCTCGCCCAGCGCCAGCTCGGCCCACGGCTGCCACCCCCCGAGCGGAGCCGCGGCCAGCAGGGTGAAGCCGTCGTTGTGCGGCCGGGCCCCGAGCAGGACCAGCCGCCGGTCTGCCGTTCGGTGCGGCAGCACCGCAGACCAGGTCAGGCTCAGCACCGACGGGGCAAAGGCGTACCGCCAGGCTGAGTTGATCAACAAGTCCAGGGGAGCGCCGTCCGTCCCGAGTCCGGGCAGCCGCAGAGCCAGGCCCTCGACGTCCGGCAGCGGAGACGGCAGCCCCACGCCGCGGCTGAGCCGCACGACGCCCTCGTGGACAGCCGGCTCGTCGAGCAATCGGGCGCCCCATGACGACGTCGGTGCAACGGTCAGCACCGCACGGCGGGTCACGCCGTGCGGGTGGAAGACGCGCGCGCCCCGGACCGCGGTGGCCACTCCGAGACTGGTGGCGAGGGCGGCACGGGGCAGGGTCAGCAGGTCCATCCCCGCCGCCTACCCGCAACGGGGCCGCGCTCCCCTGTGACCCCGCTCGACTAGCGCCGATAATCCACACTATGTCAACTCAACCGGTCCCGACCCGCTCCCCGCGGCTCAGGCGGTGACGAAGACCTGGACGCCGTAGACCCGGCCCGTGGCGGTCGTGAGCGCCCCGACGCCGACGTGGGTGTAGCCGGCGTTGAGGATGTTCGCCCGGTGACCGGGCGACCCCATCCACATCGCCACGAGCTGCTCGGGCGTGACGTTGCCGTACGCGACGTTCTCACCGACCCGGCTCGCGCCGCAGGCCGACAGGATCGGCGGCATCGCCTGGTGCGCGAGCGAGCCGAGCGAGGACAGGCTCACCGCCCACCTGTCGGCATAGCCGTCAGCGCAGGGCGACATCTGCAGGGCGCGCAGGCCCCGACCGGTGCGCTCGGCGTTGGTGAGTGCCAGGACGCGGTCGCTGTAGGTCGGCGCCGTGATCGGCGCGACGTCGACCGGCGCGACGACGACCGGCGCCGGGGTCGTCCGCTTCACCCGCTTGAGACGTTGGAAGGCCGAGGTCTTGTAGGTGGCGCTCACCCCGCTGACCGTCGGGGTGCTGCTGCCCGCGGCCGCCGAGGCGCTCGAGGCGCCGACCGGCAGCACCAGCGCAGCAGCCAGGAGGGCGACGGACAGTGATCTCACTCGCACAACGCACCTCATGGATCGACAGTGATGTCGGTTTCGACCGTTCCGACGGTCACCTTGAGTGACAGGACGCCACCGTTAGGCTGATCGGGTGCTCACCGCCGCCGGACGCCGCGCGCGGGTCGTGATCACGCTGGCCGTGGCCGCGCTCACCCTCGCCGGCACCCTCGTCGGCCAGGACGACGACTTCCCCTTCGGCCCGTTCCGGATGTACTCCACCCGGGACGACCCCGACGGCGCCGTTGTCAGCACCCGGGTCGAGGCGCGCGACAGCAGCGGCCGGCTCCGGACGGTCGACGAGCGCTCCACCGGGCTGCGGCGGGCCGAGGTCGAGGGGCAGGTCGGCAGGTTCGTGGCCGACCCGGAGCTGCTCGGCGCCCTGTCCCGCGCCCACGACCGACTCCGGCCCGGGGAGCCGCCGTTCCTCGAGGTGCGGGTCGTGGAGCGGGTCTACGAGCTGCGTGACAGCCGGCCCACCGGGGAGCAGTCCGAGCGGGTGGTCGTCACCTGGCGGGCACCGTGACCGCATGGCTGCTGACCCCCGCTCCGCTGGCCCGGGTCGCCGTGCTGCGGGTCATCGCCTACGTCTTCGTGCCGGTCGACGTGCTGCTCACCACGACGTGGGTGCGCGCGCACGCGCAGGTCCCCAGCGAGCTGTACGCCCCGCTGCGGGTCGGCCGGCTGCTGCCGCTGCCCACGCCCGGTCCGTGGGTGGAGGTCCTGCAGGTCGTGCTCGTCCTGGCGGCACTCGTGGCCGCCGGCGCCGCGGTGCGGAACCGGCTCCCCCGCGTCACCGGCTGGCTGGTCGCGCTGCTCTACCTGGAGTGGATGGTCGTGGCGATGAGCTACGGCAAGGTCGACCACGACCGGTTCGCGTTCCTCGTCCTGCTCTTCGTCCTGCCCAGCGTCGGGTGCGCACCGCTGCGCTCGCGGGAACGGACCGAGGCGGCCGGCTGGGCGCTGACGGTCGTGGCGCTGGCCGTCGTCGCGACGTACACGCTCGCGGCCGTCGCCAAGATCCGCTTCGGCGGGTGGGACTGGGTCGACGGGGCCACCCTCACCAGGGCGGTGCTGCGGCGCAGCACGCCGCTGTCGGAGTGGCTGCTCGACGTGCCGGCACTGCTCACCGCGGCGCAGTACGGGATCATCCTCATGGAGCTGGTCATCGCTCCCCTGCTGCTCGTCCGCTGGCGCGATCCGCGGGTGACCTGGTGGCTGGCGCTGGGCTTCCTGGGCTTCCACCTCATGACGTTCTCGATGATCACGATCATCTTCCTGCCCCACTGCATCGCCCTGCTGGCGCTGCTCCCCCTCGAGCGGCTGGTGCGCCAGCGGGAACGAGCACCGGCATGAGCGCCTCCCCTCCCCCGGCCGACACCCGCCCGCTGGCCGTCTTCGACGTCGACGGGGTGCTGGCCGATGTGCGGCACCGGCTGCGCTTCGTCGAGCGCAGCCCCAAGGACTGGGACGCCTTCTTCGGCGCCGCCGTCGACGACCCGCCGCTCGCCCACGGCGTCGCGCTGGCCCGGGAGAGCGCGCTGGAGTGCGAGGTGGTCTACGTGACCGGCCGGCCCGAGCGCTGCCGCGCCGACACGGTGGCGTGGTTCGCCCGGCACGACCTGCCGGCGGGCCGACTGTCGATGCGCCGGCGCCGCGACTTCCGTCCGGCCCGGGTCGCCAAGCTCGAGCTGCTGCGCGCCATGGCCGCCGACCGCACCGTGGCCGTCGTCGTCGACGACGACCTGCAGGTCTGCCAGGCGTACGAGGACGCGGGCTTCCCGGTGCTGCGCGCGCTGTGGATGGGGCAGGAGCCGGCGCTGCAGCAGGCCCAGGAGGACGAGGGTCGGACCTAGAGCCGCAACGCGGCCAGGACCGGGCCGGCCTTGGCGTGCGCCTCCTCGACCTCGGCTGCGGCGTCGCTGCTCCAGGTGATGCCGCCGCCCGCCCACAGGTGGGCGGTGTCCTCGTCGGCGGCCAGCGTGCGGATCGTCAGCCCCAGGTCCAGACCGTTGGCCGTGATGACCCCCACCGCTCCCATCGCCGGCCCGCGGCCGACCGGCTCGAGGCCGGCGAGCAGCGCGCAGGCGGCCCGCTTCGGCGCCCCGGTCACCGAGCCGCCCGGCACCACCGCCCGGAGCACGTCCAGGACCGTGGTCTCGGGCAGCAGCCGGGCGGCGACCGTCGAGCGGGCCTGCCACAGCCCGGACCACTCCTGCAGGGCGTAGAGCTCCTCCACCTCGACGCTGCCGGTGACCGCGACCCTGGACAGGTCGTTGCGCTCCAGGTCGACGATCATCACGTGCTCGGCGCGGTCCTTGGTGCTCGCCCGCAGCGCGGCGTCGCTGCCCGGCGCGACCCGCAACGTGCCCTTGATCGGGACGGTGGTCACCCGGTCCCCCACCACCCGCACGAGCTGCTCGGGTGAGGCGCAGCCGACCGCCCAGCCCGCCCCGCTCCGCGTCGCGGCGTACGTCGCACCCGGCAGCGCGGCGACGGCGGCGGCCAGGTCGCCCGGATCGGCGCGGTGGGACGCCCATCTGTGCCCGACGACGTTGGCCTGGTAGACCGCGCCCCGCCCGATCGCCTCGCGGACGGACTCGACGGCGGCGGCGTGCTCGGCGTCGGTCCAGCTGGTGGACCACTCCCCTGTGCTCACGCGGCGGTGCGGGCGCCGCTCGGGCTCTCCCGGTCCGAGCGCGACGGCCAGCAGCTCGGGCACGGCCGGCACCGGGCTGGCGAGCCCCTCGGGCAGCCCGGCGAGCCGCGCACAGCCCACCGCGCCGAGCAGGACCTCGACCCGCGTCGCGCCGCTCCCCCGGCCCGCCGGACCGCCCAGACCGTGCGCGTCGAGCAGCCCTTGCAGCAGCGCGGCGGGCTCGCCCGGGTCACCGGGCCGCCACTGGACCCGCTCGAGCTCGCGCCCGCTGCTCACGACTTCTCCCCCGTTCGGGCGTTCAAGGCGCACGACGGTCGTCCGAGGAGTTGACTACGACCGTGAGCGTGCGCGACCCGCACGACCTTGCCAGACCGACGCCCCTGACCTGGAGCCCGACGATGCACGGACCCTGCGACCACTCGCCCCGCTGTCCCACGGCGACCGCCCCTGACCACGAGGCGGCCCGGGTGGTGTCGCGCCACCCCGAGCAGGGGTGGGTGCTGCTCTGCAACGGCGTCGTCGTCTTCGACGACACCGGCGAGCTGCTGCCCGACGGCCGGACGATTGCCCCGCACCGCCCGGCCTGCCGCGTCTGGGTCGCCGCCTAGCTGCTGCGGGTCAGCCCTCGTAGGACGACAGCGGCGGGCACGAGCAGACCAGGTTGCGGTCCCCGAACGCGCCGTCGATGCGCCGCACCGGCGGCCAGTACTTGCCCGCCCGGGCTGTGCCGGCCGGGTAGGCCGCGGTCTCCCGGTCGTAGGGGCGGTCCCACTGCCCCGTCAGGCACGACGCGGTGTGCGGCGCGCCGCGCAGCGGGTTGTCGTCAACCGGCCAGGTACCGGCGGCGACCTCGTCGATCTCCTTGCGGATCGCGATCATCGCCTCGCAGAAGCGGTCGAGCTCGGCGAGGTCCTCGCTCTCGGTCGGCTCGATCATCAGCGTGCCGGCGACGGGGAAGCTCATCGTCGGAGCGTGGAAGCCGTAGTCGACCAGCCGCTTGGCGACGTCGTCGACGCTCACGCCGGTCTCCTTGGTGATCCCGCGCAGGTCGACGATGCACTCGTGCGCCACCAGCCCGCCGCGGCCGGTGTAGAGCACCGGGAAGTGCGGCTGCAGGCGGTGCGCGACGTAGTTGGCGTTGAGCACCGCCACCTGCGTGGCCCGGGTCAACCCCTCCCCGCCCATCAGGCGCACGTAGGCCCAGCTGATCGGCAGGATGCCCGCACTGCCGTACGGCGCCGCGCTCACCGGACCGGGCCCGGTGGCCGGGCCGGCCGCCTCGTCCATCGGGTGGTTGGGCAGGTGTGGCGCGAGGTGGGCGCGCACCCCGACCGGGCCGACGCCCGGGCCACCGCCGCCGTGCGGGATGCAGAAGGTCTTGTGGAGGTTGAGATGGCTGACGTCGGCGCCGAACCGGCCCGGACGGGCCAGGCCGACCAGCGCGTTGAGGTTCGCGCCGTCGACGTAGACCTGGCCGCCGGCGTCGTGCACCGAGGCGCAGATGTCGGTGATGGTGTCCTCGAAGACGCCGTGCGTGCTCGGGTAGGTGACCATCAGCGCGGCCAGCCGGTCGCCGTGCTCGGCGATCTTGGCGTGCAGGTCGTCCACGTCGACGTCACCGGTCGGGGCGGTCGCCACCACCACGACCCGCATGCCGGCCATGACGGCTGAGGCGGCGTTGGTGCCGTGGGCGCTGGCCGGGATGAGGCAGACGTCGCGCTGGGTGTCGCCGTTGGCCCGGTGGTAGCCGCGGATCGCCAGCAGGCCGGCGAACTCGCCCTGGCTGCCGGCGTTGGGCTGCAGGCTGACGGCGTCGTAGCCGGTGATCTCGCACAGCCAGCGCTCGAGGTCGTCGATGAGGGTGCGATAGCCGACCGCGTTGCGGGCAGGGGTGAAGGGGTGCAGACCGGCGAACTCCGGCCAGGTCACCGGCTCCATCTCGGTCGTGGCGTTGAGCTTCATCGTGCAGGAGCCGAGCGGGATCATCGTGCGGTCCAGCGCGAGGTCCTTGTCCGACAGCCGGCGCAGGTAGCGCAGCAGCGCCGTCTCGCTGCGGTGGGTCGAGAAGACCGGGTGGCTCAGGTAGCCGCTGGAGCGCGCCAGCCCGCCGGGCAACGCGTCGGCGGTCGCACCGTCGAGGGCGTCCCAGTCCTGGGCGCTCCCCCCGAAGGCGGTCACCACGGCGTCGAGGTGGGCCCGGGTGGTGGTCTCGTCGGTGCTGACGCCGACGGTGTCGGTGTCGACGTACCGCAGGTCGACCCCGGCCTCGGCGGCCGCGTCGACGACCGCGCGCGCCCGGCCGGGCACGCGAGCGGTGACGGTGTCGAAGAACTGCCCGTGCACGACCTCGGCGCCCGCGCCGCGCAGCGCGGCCGCGAGCAGGGCGGCATAGCGGTGGGTGCGCCGGGCGATGTCGGCCAGCCCGTCGGGGCCGTGGAAGACGGCGTACATCCCGGCCATGACAGCCAGCAGCACCTGGGCGGTGCAGATGTTGCTCGTCGCCTTCTCCCGGCGGATGTGCTGCTCGCGCGTCTGCAGGGCCAGGCGGTAGGCGGTGCTGCCGTCGGCGTCGACGCTCACGCCGACCAGGCGGCCCGGCATGGTGCGCTCCAGACCCTTGCGGACAGCCATGAAGCCGGCGTGCGGACCGCCGTACCCGAGCGGCACGCCGAAGCGCTGGCTGCTGCCTACGGCAACGTCGGCACCGAGCTCCCCCGGGCTGGTGAGCAGGGTGAGTGCGAGCAGGTCGGCGGCGACGGCGACGAGCGCGCCGCGCGCGTGGGCGGCCTCGACGATCGGCCGCGGGTCCCGGACGACGCCGCTGGAGCCCGGGTACTGCACCAGGACGCCGAAGACGTCGCCGTCGGGCAGGCCGGCGGCGAGGTCGAGGACCTGGATGTCGATGCCGAGCGGCAGGGCGCGGGTCTGCACGACCGCGATCGTCTGCGGGTGGCAGTCGGCGTCCACGACGAAGGCCGCCCCGGCCGGCGCCTTGCTGCTGCGCCGGGCAAGCGTCATCGCCTCGGCGGCGGCCGTGCCCTCGTCCAGCAGGCTGGAGCCCGCGATGTCGAGCCCGGTGAGGTCGGTGACGACGGTCTGGAAGTTCAGCAGCGCCTCGAGCCGCCCCTGGCTGATCTCTGGCTGGTAGGGGGTGTAGGCGGTGTACCAGGCAGGGTTCTCCATGACGTTGCGCAGCACCACCGGCGGGGTGTGCGTGCCGGAGTAGCCCAGCCCGATCATCGGGACGGTCACCGTGTTGGCCTCGGCGAGCGCACGCAGCTCGGCGAGCACGGCGGCCTCGGACAGCCCCGCCGGCAGGTCCAGCCGCTCGGTCGCGCGGATCGCCTCGGGCACCGCCTGCTCGGCGAGCTCCTCGAGGCTGCCGGCGCCCAGGACGGCGAGCATCTTGGCCTGCTCGTCAGCACTGGGGCCGATGTGCCGGTCGGCGAAGGGTGACGCGCTCTCGAGGTCGCGCAGCGAGCGTGATGCGTTCATGGAGGGCTCCAGGCGTCTGCCGACGGGCGCCGGACGGCGACCGCTGCCCTCCCCGCTCTGTCCTGGGACCTGAGAGCTTCACCCTGTCGGGCTTGCACCGTCGGTGGGCTCCGGGGAGCCGCTTTCCAGAGTTGCCTGACCCGCGCGGTCCGGTGGCCTGAGAGGTTGTGGTCCTGGGGAGGATTGCTCCTTCGGCGCCCCCCACTGGCGGTGAGGGGACTCTCCCGCGCGGGGTCGTCAGCTGCGCCCCAGGCTACCCCGGCAGCCAGGATCTGGTCGGGAGCCGCGACCGACGGCCGCGACGCCCGCCCCGACCCACCACCGCGACGCCCGCCCTAGCCCACCACCGCGACATGGGGCGGGGCGTACGGGCGCACGGGTGGCCCGGACGGGGTCGGGGCTAGGCGGGGCTAGGCGGTGCTAGGCGGTGGTGCGGCGACGGCGGCGGCTGGCCAGCTCGTCGGCGGCGGTGTCGCCCGCAGCGGGGGTGCCGGCGGCGGTGGCCCGCTCCCCCGGCAGTGCGGCCAGCGTGCCCTCCACGTCGCGGACGTGCCGGCCGACGGCGATGGCGAAGACGGCCTGGCCGCCTTGCAGCAGGTCGACGACCTCGTCGGTGGAGGTGCACTCGTAGACGGTCGTCCCGTCGCTCATGAGCGTGATCTGCGCGAGGTCGGCGACGCCGCGGTCGCGCAGGGTGCCGATCGCCGTGCGGATGTTGACCAGCGAGACGCCGGCGTCGAGCAGCTTCTTGACGACCTTGAGCACCAGGATGTCGCGGAAGGAGTAGAGGCGCGAGGTGCCGGAACCGGACGCCTCACGAACGCTTGGCTCCACCAGGCCGGTACGCGCCCAGTAGTCGAGCTGGCGGTAGGTGATGCCGGCGGCGCTGCACGCGGTCGGGCCTCGGTAACCGACGTCCTGGGCCGCGCCGCCGGGGCGCTGGTCCTCGGGGAGGTCGTCGAACAAGGTGCCCTGCAGGCCGAGCGGCTGACGGCGGGACGAACCGGCCTCGGGCGCGCCGTCGACAGGCGTGGTGTGCGGTGCCTCGGGCTCGTCCACCACGATCGGCTCCCTGTCTGTGGTCCGGCGGCCGTCGGGCCGTCCCCCTCGCGGAGTGCGTCCCGGACGACCCGGATCGCAGACGCTAGGGAGGAGTCGAGGCCAGGTCAACGACGTGGGGCGGCGCGTCGCAGACCTCTACCTTAGGTTGAGGGTCAGGATTCTTGCTCGAAGTCCTCGGGGGTGATCGTGTCCAGGAACTCGCGGAACTTCTCGACCTCGTCCTCCTGCTCGTCCGGGATGGCGATGCCGGCCTCGGCGAGCACCGTCTCCTCGCCCCGGATCGTCGCCCCGCTGCGCATCGCCAAGGCGATCGCGTCGGACGGCCGAGCGCTGACGGTCACGCCGCCCTCGAACCCCAGCTCGGCGTAGAAGACGCCCTCGCGCAGCTCGGTGATGGTCACCGTCTGCAACGGTCGCTCGAAGGCCTCCAGGACGTCGCGCAGCAGGTCGTGGGTCATCGGCCGCGCAGTGACAACGCCCTGCTGGGCGAAGGCGATCGCGGTCGCTTCGACAGCGCCGATCCAGATCGGCAGGTAGCGGTCGCCGTCGACCTCCTTGAGCAGCACGATCGGCTGCTGGCTGGGCAGCTCGACGCGCACGCCGACGACGCTCAGCTCGGTCAGCGAGACGCCCTCACCGGTCGGCTCCACGGGGTCCTCCAGGACGGTCGTCGGTGCGCGGGCCAGGTGGGCCCCGGTTGGCAGAGGCCCGGGGGGTTCCAGGCGCCTTCGAGCCTACGCCCGCAGCTGCTGGACGGCCCGGGCGGTCAGCGGCCGGTCAGCGGCGCAGACCGGGGCCGAGGCCGGCCCGGACGAGCGTCGCGTGGAGCTTGACCGACAGCGCCGCCAGCTCGCGGGCGACCTCGTCGGCACGGGCCCGCGCCTCGGGGTTGCGCTGCCGGACCAGCGGCGTCACGACCTGCTCGACCAGTCCGATCTCGCGCTCGGCGGCCGCCTTGAACGGGCGCAGGTGGCGCGCCTCGATGCCGAAGCGGGCCATCTCAGCGACGGTCTTGGCCACGACCAGCGCGTCGCCGTCGTAGTGACTGCCGCCCTGGCGCGGGGCGACCAGGCCGTACTGCTCGAGCTGGTCGAGCTGGGCGGGCAGCAGGCCGGCGGCGGTGAGCAATTCGGTGCGGGACAACCGGATCTCGCTGACATCGGGGAGGAATGCGTCGGCGTCGGGCAGGCCCTCCGCGGCGACGAGCGCCCGCGGGACCTTCGGGCCGGTGCCGCCGAGGGCCGGCGGCTCGAGGCCGCGGTCGATGGCGTCAAGGTGCTCCTTGATGACCCTCAACGGGAGGTAGTGGTCGCGCTGGGCAGACAGCACGTAGCGCAGCCGGCTGAGGTCCTCGCGGGAGAACTTCCGGTAGCCGGAGGCGGTGCGCTCGGGCTCGACGAGGCCCTCGGCCTCGAGGAAGCGGATCTTGCTGATCGTGATATCCGGGAAGTCGGGTCGCAGCTGACCCAGCACCTCGCCGATGCTCATGAAGGCGCGCGTGGGCACGCCCGCAGCGGCGGCGCTCACGCATCGCCTCCGCGCGGCCCGACCAGGAACACCAAGCGGTACTTGCCGATCTGCACCTCGTCGCCGCCCGCGAGACCAGCAGCCTCGATGCGCTCGCGGTTGAGGTAGGTGCCGTTGAGCGAGCCGACATCACGGACGACGAAGCCGCCGCCCTCGCGGGCGAACTCCGCGTGGCGCCGGGAGACGGTCACGTCGTCGAGGAAGATGTCGGACTCGGGGTGGCGCCCGGCGGTGGTCACGTCGGCGTCGAGCAGGAAGCGGCTGCCGGCGTTCGGTCCGCGCTTGACGACCAGCAGCGCACTGCCGGGCGGGAGCGCCTCCACCGAGCCGCCGTCCGCCCCGGGCTCGCTCGCGGCGGGCGCACCATCGCCCTCCAGGGCGCTCTCGAGCGCGGACAGCGAGATGGTCGAGGTGGTCTCCACCGAACTGGTCGAGGCGTCGCCGCCCGTCGCCGGGAGAGCCGCGCCGCAGCCGCCGCAGAAGCGGCTGCCGTCGGGGTTCTGATGGCCGCACTGGGTGCAGAACACGTGGTCGCCGCCTCCGAGGGGGTTGTCGCGGGTGTAGGCCCCGCCGGCCGTCGCGGGCGCGGCGGCCGTGATGCGTCCGGGGCTGACCCGGCCCGGTCCCGGCTGACGCCGCGCGCCCCCGGTCCAGAGCGCGAACCTAGCCGGGCGCCGCGTCGAGGGTCAACCCGTCCTGCAGGATCTGTAGCCTGCTACCTCAACGCGAGGTCAAGACTTTTGTCTCTGCATCATTCAGGATCGGCTCGGCGGCTTGTCGGCCACGGCGGTCAGGACCCGCCGGTCAGCGCCGTGTAGGCCTCGAGGTCGAGCAGCCCCTCGCCTGCCAGCGCGGCGTCGACGCCGTCTGCAGGCCGGATCTCGATCATCCACCCCTCCCCCTGCGGATCGGAGTTGACCAGCTCGGGGGCGCCGTCGAGCTGGTCGTTGCGGGCGGTGACGGTGCCGGCCACGGGGGCGTAGACGTCCGAGACGCTCTTGGTGCTCTCGACCTCGCCGAGCGCCTGCCCTGCGATCACCTCGGTGCCGACGGCGGGCAGGGTGACGAAGACGATGTCCCCGAGCGCTTCCTGGGCGTACGGGGTGATGCCGATGCGCAGGACCGCGTCGGCGCCGCTCCCGACGACGGTGATCCACTCGTGCTCGGCGGTGTACTTGACGTCCTCGGCCACAGTGCCGGCCTTCTCTCTGCTGACGGGCGGCGGAACGGGCGGTGCGCCGCTCAGTCCCCGTCCTGCGGGGCGGGCCGAGCGTAACGAGGCTCCTCGAGTGCTCGCAAGGCACCCACGACGACCTCGTCCCGCTGCTCCACCAGGACGCGCCCGCCGCGCTGCTCGATGTTGTCGACGACGCCGCCCGGGATGCCCACAGCCGACGCCAGCGTGGAGGGCTCCCCCACCACCACGAACCGGTACGGCGGGTAGAGCGCACGGCCGTCGACGACCACGCCCCCGTCGTCGCCGTCGACCAGCGAGGTGGACACGACAACCCGCACGCTGTCGCCGACCGAGGCCTCGGCTTCGTTGACGCTCAGGTCGACCGGTCCCTCGAGCTGGATGGCTTCGGCTCCCGCCGCGCGCAGCTCCTCGAGAGCGTCGAGCAGGACGTCGGGGGTGATCCGCCCGTCGGGGTCGGTGAGGGTCAGCAGCAGCCCGGGGCCCTGCGCCGGGACGCTGCCGGCCAGGATCCCCAGCAGCTGGGCCCGCCGGCGGGCCTCGGCCAGCGCCGCCTCGCTCTGATCGCCACCGGCGGTCAGCTCGGCGCGCGCCTGGTTCAACGCGTCGACCTCGGCGCGCAGCCGGTCGTTGCGGTTGGACAGCTCATCGAGGATCTGGACCAGGTCCTCCTGGCGGGCGGTGGCCAGCGGCCCGTCCTCCTGCGTGGAGCGCACCTGCACGACCGCGGCGAAGCCCAGCACGGCCAGCAGCACGGCAACGGCCAGGTCGACCCGGCGCAGCCGCAGTCGCAGGACGCGGCGCCAGAGCGGGCGCTTCATGCGTGGAAGACGTGCCGGCGGATCGCGGCGGCGTTGGAGAAGATCCGGATCCCGAGCACGACGACGACGCCGGTGGACAGCTGCCCGCCGACGCCGAGCTGGTCGCCGAGGAAGACGACGAGGCCGGCGACGAGGACGTTGCTCACGAAGGACACGACGAAGACCCGGTCGTCGAAGATCCCCTCGAGCTGGGCCCGTACGGCGCCGAAGACCGCGTCGAGCGCGGCGACGACCGCGATCGGCAGGTACGGCTGCAGGGCGGCGGGGACGGTCGGCTCGAGGACCAGTCCGAGAACCACCCCGATGACCAGAGCCAGGGCGGGGATCACGAGGTGCTCTCCTGCTCGAGGGGGGTGGCGGCGCGCAGCTGGGGGGTGCCGGCGCCGGGCAGAGAGAGCTCGTCGGACCGCTCGAGGGAAAAGCGCAGCCCGTAGAGCGAGGCGTAGGTGGCCAGGCGCCGCCCGGTGGGGCCGTCGAGCAGCTCCAGCTCGAGAGCGGCAGTGTCGCCGACGGCCCGCACGACGTACGGCGGGGACAGCGGCCGGAAGTCGACGAGGACCGCGTCGCCGGCGCTGCGGATCGCGGTGAGGGCCGTCAGCCGCTGTCCGTTGACGTCGACCGCCTCCGCGCCGGCCGCCCACAGCCCGTTGGCCAGATCCTGCAGGTCGCGGTCCTGGACCCGGCCGTCCAGCGGCGTGCCGCCGCGCAGGGTGGCGTCGGGAGCGTCCTCCGGCGGCGCGGCGTCGTCGAGCACCACCCGCACGCCCGGCCCGGTGACCGGCAGGGTGCCGCTGGCCAGGCCGAGCAGCCGCAGCTGGTCGGCGGCCGCCCGGCCGGCGGCGTCGGCGCCGAGCAGCTCGGCCTGGGCCGCGTCGAGGTCCTCGCGCAGCTGCTCGGCCTCACGGGCCAGCAGGTCTGTCGCGGCGGTACGGTCGCGCACCTCGCCGGCCAGGTCGGCGCGCAGGCCGGTGGTCGCCTCCTGGCGGGCGCGAACCTGGGCGACCGCCGTCCCGGTGACCACGCCAAGGGCCAGCACCACCAGACCCGCGACGGCGCGCCGGCCCAGGCCGCCCCGTCGGCTCGGGTCCTGCTCGGACGGGCCGCCCGGCGCGGTGCCTGCCGTGCGCGCGGCCCGCTCGGCATAGGCCTCGTCGAGGGTGTTGGCCATCATGTCGACGAGCAGTGACATGGAGCCGTCGACGCGGCGCGCGGGCGGGCCCGGGGGCTGCTGCGTCGGGGCCGAGGTCACCGGTCCATCCTGCCTCAGCAGACCCGCCGGGCGGACCGGGTCACGGCTCGGTGGCCTCCACGACCTCCGCCCAGCGGGTGACGAGCTCGGCCGCCTCGGCCGCGTCAGCGCCCTCGGCCCACACGTGGGTGGTCGCCGCGGCCGGGTCCGGCAGCACCAGCGCCCACGCCCCGCCGGGCTCGACGACGCGCACACCGTCGGTCGTGTCGACCTTCCGGCCGGCGGCGGCCGCGAGCACCGTGCGCATGACAGCGCCCTTCACGGCCCACGGCGTGGCCACCAACCGGTGCACGATGTGGGCGTACGGGATCCGCTCGTCGATCTGCGAGACGGTCAGCCGGGTCCGGGCCACCAGGCCCAGCAGCCGGACGAACGCCGCGATGCCGTCCAGCGCCGTCGACAGCTCGGGCAGGACGAAGCCACCCTGCCCGTCGCCGGCGAACAGGACGCCGGGCTCGGCTGCCGCGCGGGTGAGGTCGGCCGGCGAGGTCGAGGTCCAGAGCACCTCCGTCCCGTGGAAGGTGGTGACCTGCTCGGCCACCCGGGTGGTGGTCACCGGCAGCGCGACCCGCCCGCCGCGACCCTCGGCCGCGATCAGGTCCAGCACGACGAGCAGCGCCCGGTCGTCGTTGATGAGCCTGCCGTGCTCGTCGACGAGCGCGAGGCGCTCGCCCACGTGGTCGAAGCGCACACCGAAAGCCGCCCGCGAGCTCGACACCAGGTCGCCCAGCCGCTCGAGGTCGCGCATGTGCTCCGCGACGCTCTCGCTGGTGGCCCGCTCGTCGAGCCGGTTGTTGACCGTCAGCACCTCCACGCCCAGCCGGCCGAGCAGCGACGGCAGGACCAGCGACACCGCTCCCCCGGCGGTGTCCAGGACGACCTTCATCGCCGCCTCGTCCACCCCGCTGGTGTCGACGGTGCGCAGCAGCTCCTGGACGTAGGTCTCGACGGTCCGGGACGGGAAGGTCAGCTCGGCGATCTCGCCGGGGAAGGCGCGGCGGAACTCCTGCCGGCTCACGACGCGCTCAAGCACCCGCTGCCGGGCAGGTGGCAGGTCTCCACCGCCGGCGTCGAGGAAGACGATGTCGACCGACTGGGGGTCATCAGGAGTGGTGCGCAGGACGACCCCGCCGGCGGCATCGCCGCGCGCGGTCGTGAAGCGGGCCAGCGGAAGCGGTGCCACCTCGAGGTCGTGGACATCGATGGCGCTGGCGTTGAGCGCGCTGATGACGGCCCGCTTCAGCGCCCGGGCCGCCCGGGAGGCGTCGCGGGAGGTGACGACCGTGCTGCCCTTCGGCAGGGTGGTGGCGTAGGCCGAGGCGAGCCGCACGACGTACTCGGGCGTGATCTCGACGTTGACCAGGCCGGAGACCCCGCGCGGCCCGAACAGCGACGCGCTGCCCCGGCTCTCCCAGATGACGCTGGTGTGCAGCACCGCGCCCGCCTCGATGGTCTTGAAGGGGTAGACCTTCACCCCGTCGGCGAGGTAGGCCTCCTCCTCGACGACGCACCCGTCGCCGACGACCGCCCCCTCACCGATCCGCGCGGCCCGCATGACATCGGAGTTCTTGCCGATCACCGCCCCGCGCAGGCTGACCTGCGCGCCGATGAAGACGTTGTCGTGGACGACCGCACGCTCGAGCGTCGCGCCGCCCTTCACCACGACGTTGTCGCCGAGCACGGTCAGCTCGCCGACCCGCGCGCCGGCCTCGACCTTCACGTGGTCGCCGATGCAGAGCGGGCCCGACAGCCGTGCCTCGGGGTCGATGTCGACCCCCTCCCCCACCCACACGCCGGGCGAGACCTCGAAGCCGTCGATGTCGACGTCGACGCGGCGCTTGAGCACGTCGGCCTGCGCCCGGATGTAGCTGTCCAGGCTCCCGACGTCCTCCCAGTAGCCCTCCGCGACGTGCCCGTACAGCGGCGCGCCTTTGGCCAGCAGCGCCGGGAACACGTCGGCCGACCAGTCCACGGCGACACCGGGCTCCACGGAGTCGAAGACCTCCGGCTCCATGACGTAGATGCCGGTGTTGACCGTGTCGCTGAAGACCTGCCCCCAGGTGGGCTTCTCCAGGAAGCGCTCGATCCGACCGTCCTGCCCGGACAGCACGATGCCGAACTCCAACGGGTCCGACACCCGGGTCAGGCAGGCCGTGACCAGCGCGCCGGTGCGGCGGTGCGCCGCGACCAGCTCGCCGAGGTCGATGTCGGTGAGCGCGTCGCCGGAGATGACCAGGAAGGCGTCGTCGCGCAGGGCGGCATGCGCATTGCGCACCGAGCCCGCCGTCCCGAGCGGGCTCTCCTCCGTGGCGTACGACAGGTGCATGCCGAGCTCGTCGCCGTCGCCGAAGTAGGTCCGCACCATGCTGGCAAGGAACTGCACGGTCACCACGGTCTCGTCGAAGCCGTGCCGCTTCAGCAACCGCAGGACGTGCTCCATGATCGGCCGGTTGACCACCGGCAGGAGCGGCTTGGGCTGGTTGGCCGTCAGCGGGCGCAGCCGGGTGCCCTCGCCCCCGGCCATCACGACGGCCCTCACGCGCCGGCTCCCTCCGCAGCGGCGTCGGCCGCGCGGTCGGCGCGCAGCACCTGCCGGACCTGCACGACGTAGAGCACGCCGGCCCACAGGTAGAGCACGCTGCCCCAGGTCGCGAAGGCCCAGCCCATCGGCCGGAAGACATCGGCGAGCAGCCCCTCGTTGCCGGGCACGGCGGCCAGCAGCATCGGGAAGGCGTAGAGCAGGTTGAACGTCGCCGCCTTGCCCAGGAAGTGCACCGGCAGCGGTCCGTGGCCGGCCCGGCGCAGCACCGGCAGGAAGCCGGCCAGCACCACGTCGCGGCCGATGAGCACCAGTGCCCACCACAGCGGCAGGCCGTCCCGCACGACCAGCGCGAGCAGCGTGGCCAGGATGTAGAGGCGATCGGCCGCCGGGTCGAGCAGCTGGCCGAGCCGGGTGAACTGCTGCCACCTGCGGGCGATGAGCCCGTCGAAGTAGTCGCTGGCCCCGGCGGCCATGAGCAGCAGGATCGCTCGGCCGTCCTGCTCGGTCACGAGCGCCCAGTAGAGGAACAGCGGGACGCCGGCCAGGCGCAGCATGCTCAGGACGTTGGGGACCGTCCAGATGCGCGCGGATGCCGGCGGGTCGGCGGTGGACACACCGTCCGCCATGAGCCCTCCTCCGCCGCAGCGCCGTTCGACGCCGCGCCGACCCTATCGGTGCCCCCGGCGTCCCCGGCGGCACCGCGCGCAGAAGGGCTCAGTTCCCCATCCGGAAGGGCTTGGGCGGCGGCTTCAGGTCGGCTCGAGGGCACTCGGCCAGCGAGTAGCCGCCGTAGCCCAGCGCCTCGTCGCACAATGACTCGACCGTCCAGCCGTACGCCGCCCCGAACTGGGTCACCGTGGCGCGGTAGATCGTGATCGCGTACCGGGTGGGGGCGCCGTAGGTCACCTGCAGGCTGCCGACGAGCACGGCGTCACCGGGGGTGCTGTTGCCGCTGCCGTTCCACGGCCGGTCGTAGCGCTGCCACAGCGTCGGGCTGCTGGCCCAGTGCCCGCCGGAGCGGACGTCGCGGTGGGCGAGCTCGACCAGCACGGTGCGCGCGGCGGCCTCAGGCAGGACGGCGGCGGGGCGGATGACCTCGGTGACGGCGATGTCGCCGTACACCTCGGCCGCGAGCATCTCGAGGGGGTCCATGCCTTCGGTGTCGGTGCCGCGACCCCCCGGGCTTGAGCACCCGTCCGGGTCCGACCGCCTACACTTGCCCGCGAAGGGGAGCAGCTCCGCCTGCCGCGTCGTCGACATGCTGGCCCGGGGCCCCGACAGAGGGACCGACATGATGAGCACCGACGCCGCCCCCGCGCGGTCGACGGTCCGCCGGTGGCGCCGCCACCTGGCCGACGAGCGCCTGGAGGCGTCGGTCTACCGCGAGCTGGCCGCCCGCCGCCAGGGCGAGGAACGCGAGATCCTGCTCGAGCTGGCCGACGCCGAGGGCCGGCACGCCGCCCACTGGGAGTCGCTGCTCGCCCAGCACGGCGGAGCCCAGGCGCGGGCCAGCCTGCGTGCCGTGCTGCTCGCGCAGCTGGCCCGCCGCTTCGGCTCGGTGTTCGTCCTGGCGCTCGCCCAGCGGGCCGAGACGCGCAGCCCGTACGCCGACGACCCCGACGCGACCCCGACGATGGCCGCCGACGAGCAGATCCACGCCGAGGTCGTCCGCGGCCTGGCCCAGCGCGGCCGCGAGCAGGTCTCGGGCACCTTCCGCGCCGCCGTCTTCGGCGCCAACGACGGGCTGGTCTCCAACCTCGCGCTCGTGCTCGGTGTTGCCGGCAGCGGCGCCGAGAGCTCCACCGTGCTGCTCACCGGCCTGGCCGGCCTGCTGTCCGGCGCGCTGTCGATGGGCGCGGGCGAGTACATCTCGGTCCGCTCGCAGCGCGAGCTGCTCGCCGCCTCGACGATGGGCGCCGGGCACATCGACGCCTACCCCTACCTCGACGTCGATGCCAACGAGCTCGCGCTGGTCTACCGGGCCCGCGGCATGTCGGTCGAGGACGCCCGCGACCGCGCCGCCGCCCAGCTGCGCGACCGGCCGCCGTACGAGGGCCCCACCGGCGATGACGGCCACGACCTGGTCGGCACCGGCTGGTCGGCCGCGCTGTCGAGCTTCGCCTTCTTCGCCAGCGGCGCGCTGGTGCCGGTCCTGCCCTTCCTGCTCGGGCTGAGCGGGACCGCCGCGCTGCTCGTGGCGTGCGTGCTGGTCGGCGGGGCGCTGCTGCTCACCGGGGCGACGGTCGGCATGCTGTCGGGCGCTCCCCCGCTGCGTCGCGCCTTGCGTCAGCTGGCCGTCGGCGCCGGAGCCGCGAGCGTGACGTACGCGCTCGGGACGGCGTTCGGCGCAACTCTCGGGTAGCGATCGCGCAGAGTGCCCAGCGCGTCAGGCGGTCCTGCGCGAGACGCCGTACTCGCAGTCTCGGCCCGCCGGCCGTCATCCGCTAGGGTTCTCGCTGCACCGCGGGGTGTGGCCTAGTTTGGTAGGGCGCGTGGCTGGGGGCCACGAGATCGCAGGTTCAAATCCTGTCACCCCGACCACGTATCGAGCCCGCCGGACGCTGCGTCTGGAGCGGAGCGCATCCGCGGCAGCCGGAAGGCCGCGTACCTCCTCATAGAGAGGGTTCCCGCGCCGGCCACGACGGACAGCGGGACGAGGTAGACCTCCAGGTCGCCGTCGACGATGCCGAAGACGTCGATCTCCTCGGGCATGTAATGCACCCGACGCTTGCCGCCCGGGACGCGGGCGTACTCAGACCGGCTGATGCTGCACTCCCACGAGCCGGGCAGTCGCGAGGTGCAGGTCTTCACCTGCACGCGGTGGATGCCGGAGGCGTCGTCGACGAGCAGGTCGTACACCGCCGGCTCGAGAGGCCAGGACACGCGATGCCCTGCCAGGACGCACGCGGCAGCGACGAGGTACGGCCCGGCCGAGCGCAGGTGGGCCAGGTCGGGCACGGCCGCGAGCGCTCCGGGCGGCGGCATCGGCCCGGAGCTCAGCCGACCGACGTCTAGCCCCAGCCGGAGCGCGTGCTTGCGGACGGTCGCTCGGGCCGAGCCGGAATCCTCGGCATAGCCCAGCGAGCGGGTCAGGTCCAGCCAGGTGCCGGCGGCCGCGACTGCCGTACGCAGCTCCGCGTCGGACCAGCTGCGCGTGCCGAAGTGCCGGGTGTCGATGCCGAGCAGGGCACAGGTGGCGCGGAGCTGACGCCCGCGGTGGGCGGAACTCAGCCCCAGCTCGCGCAGCACGCCACGCCACGACCTGCTGACGCCCACGGCTCGCCGCAGGTCCCGCTCGTCGACGCCGGGCGGAAGGTCGACCTTCGTCATGCTGTCCATGACTGGACTTTGGCGCCAGGGTCCGACGGTCCGCGCGGCCCCTCCACAGCCGCGCGCCCGGACCCGCGCAGCGGGTGCCGCGGCGAGCAGGCCTAGCGCTTGCGCTTCTCGCGGACCTTGACGCTGACCTCGATCGGGCTGCCGGCGAAGCCGAAGTCCTCGCGCAGCCGGCGCTCGATGAAGCGGCGGTAGCCGGCCTCCAGGAAGCCGCTGGCGAACAGCACGAAGCGTGGTGGCCGGGTGCCGGCCTGGGTGGCGAACAAGATCTTGGGCTGCTTGCCGCTGCGGACCGGCGGCGGGGTTGCTGCGACCAGCTCGGAGATCCAGGTGTTGAGCCGGCCGGTGGAGATGCGGGTCTCCCAGCCCTCCAACGCGGTGTGCAGCGCTGGTGCGAGCTTGTCGACGGCCCGGCCGGTCAGCGCGGACACGTTCAGCCGCGGCGCCCACTGGACGCGGGCGAGCTCGCGCTCGATCTCCTTCGCGAGCTGCGGCCGACGGTCCTCGTCGACGAGGTCCCACTTGTTGAAGGCGATGACGAGCGCACGCCCGGCGTCGACGGCCATCGCGATGACCCGCTGGTCCTGCTCGCTGATCGGCTCGCTCGCGTCGAGCAGCACGACGGCAACCTCGGCCGCATCGATGGCCGCCTGGGTGCGCAGCGAGGAGTAGTACTCCGCGCCGGAGGCGTGCGAGACGCGGCGGCGCAGCCCCGCGGTGTCGACGAACTTCCAGGTCTCACCACCCACCTCGACCAGCGAGTCGACCGGGTCGCGGGTGGTGCCGGCGACGCTGTCGACGACGACCCGCTCCTCGCCGGAGAGCCGGTTGAGCAAGGAGGACTTGCCGACGTTGGGACGTCCGACGAGGGCGACGCGACGCGGGCCCGCCTCCTGGTCGAACCGCTCGGCCGGCGTCTCGGGCAGCGCATCGAGGATGACGTCGAGCAGGTCACCGCTCCCGCGACCGTGCAGCGCCGAGACGGTGTAGGGCTCGCCGAGCCCGAGGGACCAGAGCATCGCGGCGTCGGACTCGCCGCGCTCGTCGTCGACCTTGTTGGCGACGAGCACGACCGGCTTCTTGGCCTTGCGCAGCACGCGGACGACGGCCTCGTCGGCGTCGGTCGCGCCGACGGTGACGTCGACGACGAACAGCACCGCGTCGGCGGCGGCGACAGCGACCTCGGCCTGCGCGGCGACGGCCTTCTGCAGCCCGACGGCGTCAGGGTCCCACCCGCCGGTGTCGACGACGGTGAAGCGCCGGCCGCGCCACTGGGCGTCGTACGTCACGCGGTCGCGGGTGACCCCGGGGACGTCCTCGACGACGGCCTCGCGGCGGCCCAGGATGCGGTTGACCAGCGTCGACTTGCCGACGTTGGGACGACCGACCACCGCAAGGACCGGCTGGGGCGCGAAGTCCTCGTCGAGGATCAGGTCGGACTCGTCGGTCATGGGTTCTCCTCGGTGCTGCTGCGCAGATGGGCGACGAGCGCGAGCCGGAGCTGCTCGGCGGCGGCGCGGACGGTGGAGCGGGCGCGCGGGTCGCCGGTGGGCACGACCGTCACGGGCGGCCCGAAGACCACCCGGACTGGAGCGCCCCAGGCGGGCACCTTCTTCCCGCGGGGCAGCGCGGCGAGGGTGCCGGTCACGGCGATCGGCACGACCGGAGCCCCGCTGCGCAGCGCGAGGTAGGCCACGCCGTCGGCGACCTGGTCCAGCGCGCCGGTTCCACGGGTGCCCTCGGGAAAGACGCCCAGCACTCCCCCGCCGGCCAGGTGGGCCAGGCCGGCCTGCAGCGCGGCGCGGTCGGCCTGGCCGCGGTGGACCGGGATCAGCCCGAGCCAGCCGCAGGCCCGGGCCCACCCGCCCACGAAGACCTCGGCCTTGGTGAGCAGCCGGACCGGCCGGGGGCTGACGAAGTAGACGAGCGGGCCGTCGAGGATCCCGCTGTGGTTGCCGGCGAGGATCACCGGGCCGTCGGCGGGGACGTGCTCGGCGCCCTCGACGCTCAGCGAGAGCAGGGTTCTGGCCAGCCCGGTGCCCACCAGCCGCACCCCGGTGCGTACGGGCGGCTTGAGCGTCCCGGTGGCGCGGCGGCGCGCGGTCGCTGGCGGGACGACCGAGGTCATCCGGCGGTGCCGGCGGGCAGCCCTGCGCCGGTGGCCAGCGCGAGCACCCGCTCCACGACCTGCTCCGCGTCGAGCCGGCTGCTGTCGAGGTGGACGGCGTCATCGGCCGCCTGCAGGGGGCTGGCGGTGCGCGAGCTGTCGAAGCGGTCGCGGCGGGCCAGGTCGGCGGCGACCCGGCTGACGACATCCCCGCCGGACCCGGCGACCCCGGTGTCGGCGTCACCGGCACGGCGGTTGGCCCGCACCTGCGGGCTCGCGTCGAGGAAGACCTTGACCGGGGCCTCGGGGAAGACGGCGGTGCCGATGTCGCGGCCCTCGAGCACGGCGCCGGCGGTACCGGCCAGCTCGCGCTGCAGCGCGACCATCCGGACCCGGACCTCAGGGACGGCGCTGACCGCGCTCACCGCGCCGGTGACCTCGGCGCCGCGGATGACGGCGCTGACGTCGTCGCCGTCCAGGGTGGTGCCGGGGACGTCGGGGTCGGTCGAGACGGCGATCCGGGCGCGGCCCACGGCGGCGGCCACCGCAGCGGGGTCGGACAGGTCGGTGCCCGCGCGCAGGACGGCGAGCGTGGCGGCCCGGTAGGTCGCGCCGGTGTCGACGTAGCGCCAGCCGAGGCGGCGGGCGAGGACGCGGGCGACGGTGCTCTTGCCCGACCCCGAGGGCCCGTCCAGCGCGATGACCAGGGTCGTCGCAGGTGTCACGTCGCTCCTCGGTCGGCAGGGTGGTCGCAGGATCAGCCTAGTTGCGGGGCTGCCCGGGGCCGCTCAGCCGCCGACGACGTCCCAGCCCGCCGCGGCCAGGGCGGTGCGCGCCTGCGCCTGCGCGGACAGGTGGACGAGCAGCTCGATCACGCCGGTCGGGCGGCCGGGCAGGTGCTCGACGCGGACGTCCTCGACGTTGATGCCGGCCTGCGCGGCGCTGGCCAGCACCCCGGCCAGCTGACCTGGGGAGTCCGGCACGGCCACCGGCACGACGACGAAGTCGCGGTCGTGCTCGCCGCGCTTGCGCGGGACCAGCCGCCGGCCGGCGTTCCCGCGACGCAGCAGGTCCTCGACGGCGGCCGGATCGGCCCGGTCCAGCGCGTCGGCGGCGACGGCGAGCTCGCGGGACAGCTCCCGCACCAGCGGCGCGACGGCCGCGGCGTTCTGGCGGAGCACCTCGACCCAGAGCGCCGGGTCACTGGCGGCGATGCGGGTGGTGTCCTGGAGCCCCGGGCCGGCCAGGGCCAGCTCCTCCCCCTGGGCGGCGAGCACCGCGGCGACCGCCGACGCAGCCACCTGCGGCAGGTGGCTGACCCTCGCGACGGCGGCGTCGTGCTGCTCGGCGGTCAGCTCGACCGGCTCGGCGCCGCAGGCAAGCGCGAGATCGCGGGCAGAGGCGAGCACCGCGGGCGACGTGCTCGCACTCGGGCAGAGCACCCACGGCCGGCCGACGAACAGCGAGGCCGACGCCGCCGCGGGTCCGGACTGCTCCTTGCCGGCCATCGGGTGGCTGCCGCAGACCCGCGAGAGGTCGACCCCGGACCCCACCAGCTCGTCGTGCACCGCCCGCTGCACCGACGCGACGTGGCTGAAGCTCCCGCCCCGGTCCGTCAGGCGTCGTACGACGGAAGCGACGGCCGACGGCGGCGCGGCCACCAGGCAGTGCGCGAACTCCTCCTGGCCGTCCCAGGCCCGGCCGGCGCCGCGCTCCACGGCGACGGCGAGGCCGGCGCCCGACGGATCGGACAGGACGACATCGACGTGCCCGCGCAGCGCAAGCCCGACGGAGGTGCCGATCAGCCCGGTCCCGACGACCAGCAGGTCGGCCACGCCGTCAGCTCGGCAGGTCGCGGCGCAGCGCCGCGGCGCCGCGCAGGTAGACGTGGTGGATCTCGGCGCGCGGCAGCTCGGTCTCGATGTGGGCCAGCAGCCGCACCACGCGCGGCATCGCGCCGGCGACGGAGATCTCGGTCGCGCACATCAGCGGCACGTCGACGAAGCCGAGCTGGCGCGCGGCGTAGGCCGGGAACTCCGAGGTGAGGTCCGGCGTGGCCGTGAAGACCACGCTGATCAGGTCCTCCTGGTCCAGGCCGTTGCGGTCGAGCACGGCGCGCAGCAGCTCGGTGGTCGCGTCGAGCACCTGCTGGCGCTCGTCCGCGTCGACCTGGATCGCGCCCCGGACCGCTCTGACTGCCATGCGCTGCAGAGTAGGCGGGGCGGGCGTACAGGGCCCCGGCGGCTGCGAATCTGCTGCCACCGCCGGCAGCAGATTCGCAGCCGTCGGGGCGACTACATCCCGACGAGCGTGAACAGCCCGGCCAGCTCGTCTCGGGTGAGCACGCGGATCTTGCCGGGCTTCTGGTTGCCCAGGTGGACGTCGCCGACGGCGGTGCGCAGCAGCCGCTGCACCGGGTGTCCGACCTCGGCGAGCGCGCGGCGCACGATGTGCTTGCGGCCCTCGTGCAGCACCACCTCGAGCAACAGCTTGTTCGAGGTCGAGTCCACGACCTTGAAGGCGTCGAAGCGCACGATCCCGTCGTCGAGCTCGACGCCCTCGCGCAGCCGCTTGCCGACGCCCTTCTCCATCGGCCCCAGCACTTCGGCCAAGTAGGTCTTGGGCACCTCGTACGACGGGTGCGACAGCCGGTGCGCCAGCTCGCCGTCGTTGGTGAGCAGCAGCAAACCCTCGGTGTCGGCGTCGAGGCGGCCGACGTGGAAGAGCCGCTCGACCCGGTCGCGGACCAGGTCTCCGACGGTGGGCCGGCCCTCCGGGTCGGTCATGGCGGTGACGTAGCCACGCGGCTTGTTCATCGCCAGGTAGACGTTGCCGGCGGCGGTGTTGATGCGCATCGAGTCGACCCGGATCACGTCGGTGTCGGGGTCGACCCGGCGGCCCTGCTCGAGGACCGGCTCGTCGTTCACGGAGACGCGGCCGGCCTCGATCATCGCCTCGCAGGCGCGCCGGGAGCCGACACCGGCGGCGGCGAGCACCTTCTGCAGGCGGATGCCGTCGGCGGTGCCGTCGTTCTTGGTGGCCATGGGTACGTCCTAGATCGAGGTGGCGGCGTCGTCGAGCTCGGAGAGCTCGGGCAGGAGCGGCGCGAGCGCGGGCAGGTCGTCGAGGGACTGCAGGCCGAGCCGCTCCAGGAACAGCGGGGTGGTGCGGTAGAGCGTGCCGGCGCTGTCGGGGTCCTGGCCGGCGTCGGCGATGAGGCCGCGGGCGAGCAGGGTGCGCACCACGCCGTCCACGTTCACGCCGCGGACAGCGCTGACCCGTGCGCGGGTCACGGGTTGACGGTAGGCGATGACGGCCAGGGTCTCGAGCGCCGCCTGCGTGAGGCGGGCCTGCTGGCCGTCCACGACGAAGCGCTCGACGTACGCGGCGCAGTCGGCGCGGGTGTAGAGCCGCCAGCCGCCGGCGACCAGCCGCAGCTCGAAGCCGCGGCCGGAGCGGGCGTAGTCCTCGAGAAGCTCCCGGAGCACCCGCTCGACCTCCGCGGTCGGCTGCTCGGCGACCTGGGCGAGCACCGTGGCGGGCACCGGCTCATCGGTGACGAGCAGCACCGCTTCCAGGACGGCCTGCAGCGGTGGTGCGTCCTCGGTCATGCGTCCTCCTGCTGCGGGTCGGGAGCGCTCTCGCCGGTCGCGCCGGTCCAGCGCAGGTGCAGGTCGCCGAGCGCCTCGACCTGCTCGAAGCTCACGACGCCCTCGCGGTAGAGCTCGAGCAGGCCGAGGAACCGCGCGACGACCTCCAGCGTGCTCGTGCAGTCGGCGGTGAAGCTGCGGAACGAGCCACCGCCGGTGCGCCGCAGCCGCTCACGCAGCAGCGCGGTCTGCTCGCGCACGCTGACCGTCCCGCCGTGGACGTGGTCGACGGCGACCTCGACCTCGGGCCGCGGCGCCATCGCGGCGGCGGCCAGGGCGGCGAACTGCTCCGGGCCCAGCCCCAGCAGCACCTCCGGCAGCAGCCCGGCGAAGCGCGGCTCGAGCGACACCGAGCGCGGGTAGCGGACCGACTCGCCGGCCATCATCGCCGCCATCTGGGCCGCCGCCTGCTTGTAGGCGCGGTACTGCAGGAGCCTGGCGAACAGCAGGTCGCGCGCCTCCAGCAGCTCGAGGTCCTCCTCGTCCTCGACCGCGCCGGAGGGCAGCAGCCGGGCCGCCTTGAGGTCGAGCAGGGTGGCCGCGACGACGAGGAACTCCGTCGCCTGGCCCAGGTCCCAGCCGGAGCCAAGCGCCCGGATGTGCGCGATGAACTCGTCGGTGACCTGCGACAGCGCCAGCGTCGTGACGTCGAGCTGGTGCTTGGCGATCAGGCCGAGCAGCAGGTCGAACGGCCCCTGGTACTGGTCGAGGTGGACCGAGAAGACGGCGGCGGCGTCCGGCCCGGGAGCGGTCTGGTCCACCACGGCGTCCACCACGTCGTCCACCACGTCGCTAGGCACCCGTGACGAGGCGGACGAGCGGTCCGGCCAGCGTGTCGAGGATCGTGGGCAGCAGGGCCTGTGGGCCGCCGAGCGGGATGAGCAGCAGCGCGAGCAGGACCGCGATGCCGATGTTGCGCTCGACCAGCTGGTACTCCGCTTTCTGCCAGCCGGGGCTGCGCGGGGCCAGGCCGAACAGCAGCCGGCCGCCGGGCAGCGGCGGGATCGGGACGAGCGCGAGCAGGCCGGTCATCAGGTTCGCGAGGCCGAGGACGAGCAGGGCGCGGGGGCCGAGCTCGAGGCCGACCCCGGACTGCAGCAGCCGGCTCGGCGAGCCGAGACCGATCCCGCCGTAGAGCACGCCCAGCGCGGCCAGGGCGCCCAGTCCGACGACGAGGTTGGCGACTGCGCCGGCCAGCAGCACCTTGACCATCGCCGGGCGGCGTCGGCGGTCCGGCGGCTCGACCGGTCGGGACCACCCGATCCCGGCGATCGCCGCCGCGACTGCGCCGAAGGGATCGACGTGCCGGCGCGGGTCGGGCGTCGTACGGCGCTCGGCGACCACTGCCCGGTCGCCCTCTCTCCGGGCGAGGACCGAGGTGACCCAGCCGTGCAGGGTGACCGCGAGCAGGAAGGCCGCCAGGAGCAGGACCAGGGAGAGCGGGTCCCCCAGGGCGTACAGCACGTCAGCTCCCGCAGCGGCTCATCGGGCGAGCAGCTCCTTGGCCAGCTCGCGGTAGGCGTGCGCGCCGTCGGAGCTCGAGGCGTAGGTCGTGATCGGCTCACCGGCGACCGTCGTCTCGGGGAAGCGCACCGTGCGGTTGATCACCGTGTGGAAGACCTTGTCGCCGAAGGCCTCCACGACGCGGGCGAGCACCTCGCGCCCGTGCAGCGTCCGGGAGTCGTACATCGTCGCCAGGATGCCCTCGAGCTCGAGATCGGGGTTGAGCCGCTCGCGGATCTTCTCGATCGTCTGGATGAGCAGCGCGACGCCGCGCAGGGCGAAGAACTCGCACTCCGAGGGGATGATCACGCCGTCCGCGGCGGTCAGCGCGTTGATCGTCAGCAGGCCCAGGCTCGGCTGGCAGTCCACCAGGATCAGGTCGTAGTCGTCCGACACGGTCGCCAGCGCCCGGGCCAGCGTCTGCTCGCGGGCGACCTCGTTGACCAGCTGCACCTCGGCGGCCGACAGGTCGATGTTGGCCGGCAGCAGGTCCAGCCCCGGGAGGTCGGTCCTGAGCAGGATGTCCTCGGCCGTGACCCCGGGCTCCATGAGCAGGTTGTGCACGGTCTGCTCGAGCGCCAGCGGGTTGATGCCGAGGCCGACCGACAGCGCGCCCTGCGGGTCGAAGTCGACGAGCAGGACCTTGCGGCCGTACTCCGCCAGCGCCGCGCCGAGGTTGATGGTGCTGGTGGTCTTGCCGACGCCGCCCTTCTGGTTGCAGACGGCGAGGATGCGGGCGGGTCCGTGCTTGCGGAGCCGCTTGGGCTCGGGGAACGTCGGGGTGACCCGGCCGGTCGGCCCCACGCCGGCGGCCCTGCCACGGGCGATCGAGGAAGGGATGGTGCCGACCGAGGCCTTCTTCGTGGCGGGAGCCCTCGGTCCCGGAGCCTTCGTTGCCGGAGCCCTCGTTACCGGGGCCTTCTTGGCGGCAGGTGCCTTTTTTGCCGTGGCCTTCTTGGCGACCGGGGCCTTGTTCGCCGTGGCCCTGGCAGCCGGGGCCGGGCGCGCGGGGGCCTGGGCGGTGGTCTTCCTGGCCGACGCCTTGGCCGCGACCTGCGGGGTCTTGCTCGCGGGCGCCTGCGCCGCGCCCGGGGCGGCGACGGTCCGGCCTCCGGTGGCGGAGATCGTACGACCGGCGGCGCGTGGCGAGGCCGCGGCGCGCGAGGTGCGGCCGCCCGAGGAGGACGCAGGCATGGGTCTCCAGATCGCTTCGCCGGTTGGGAGGGCGTGACGGCTCACCTCGGCGAGCGCCGCGCGGGACTCTACGGGGCGCCGCGTGGGCGGATCAACGCGTTCCGCACCCCCACCCCGTGATCCACGTGGGGTTCCAGGTGCTTCCGGGCTGCGGATCCACCCGCAAGCCCACGTGGATCACGGGTGATCCACCGGGTCAGGAGCGGGCGCGGGGGTGGGCCGTCGCGTAGACCTCGCGCAGCCGCTCGACGGTGACCAGCGTGTACACCTGCGTGGTCGTCACCGACGCGTGGCCGAGCAGCTCCTGGACCACGCGGACATCGGCGCCGCCGTCGAGCAGGTGGGTGGCGAAGCAGTGCCGCAGGGTGTGCGGCGAGACGTCGCCCGGGATGCCCGCGCGCACGGCTGCAGCCCGGAGGACCGTCCACGCGCTCTGCCGCGACAGCCGCCCGCCGCGGGCGTTGAGAAACAGTGCCGCGCTCCCCCGCCCGGCAGCGACCAGCCCGGGCCGGGCGCGTACGAGGTAGTCCTCGACCGCGCGACCGGCGTAGCTGCCGACGGGGACGATGCGCTGCTTGCCGCCCTTGCCGTCGAGCCGCACCAGTCCGGCGGCCCGGTCGAGGTCGTCGACGTCGAGCCCGATCGCCTCGGAGATGCGCGCGCCGGTGCCGTAGAGCAGCTCGAGCAGCGCCCGGTCCCGCAGGCCGAGCGGGGTGTCGACGTCGGGCGCGGCGAGCAGCGCCTCGACCTGCGGCACCGAGATCGCCTTCGGCAACCGACGGGCGGGCGCCGGCGGGCGCACCTCGCGAGCGGCGTCGACCGTCGTCCACCCCTCCCGCAGCGCGAAGCGGTGCAGCCCGCGCACCGCCACGACCGCCCGGCCGGCCGAGGACGCCGAGAGCGCGGGGTGGTCCTCGTCGCCTGTGCGCAGCGCCGCCAGGAAGCCCGCGACGTCGACCTCGGCCACCTCCGACAGCCGCTCCCGCCCGCTCACGCGCAGCCAACCGGTCCACCGGGCCAGGTCGCGGCGGTAGGAGGTCAGGGTGTTCGCCGCCAGGCCGCGCTCGACCGCCAGGTGGTCGAGGTAGACCTCGACGGCCCGGGCGGCAAGCGGCTCCGACACAGCGACTGCGGTCAGCCGAGCACCTCGCGCCAGTCGGCCACCGGCAGGCCGTGCGCCTCGCCGACCGGGGCGTAGACGAGCCGCCCCCCGACGGTGTTGAGCCCGAGCGCGAGAGCCGCGTCGGCCTCCGCCGCGGCCCGTACGCCGAGGTTCGCGATCTCCACGGCGTAGGGCAGCGTGACGTTGGTGAGCGCGTAGGTCGAGGTGTTCGGGACGGCCCCCGGCATGTTGGCCACGCAGTAGAACAGCGAGCCGTTGACCTCGAAGACCGGGTCGGAGTGCGTGGTCGGGCGGGTCGACTCGAAGCAGCCGCCCTGGTCGACGGAGATGTCGACGAGCACCGAGCCGGGCTTCATCGCCGCGACGAGCTCGTCGGTCACCAGAGTCGGCGCCTTCGCGCCCGGGACGAGCACGGCGCCGATCACCAGGTCGGCGTCGATCACCGCGCGCTCGACCTCGTAGGTGTTCGACGTGACGGTCTGCATGTGGCCCTGGTAGACCCGGTCGACCTCGCGCAGCTTGGCGACGTTCTTGTCGAGCAGCAGGACCTCGGCCTGCATGCCGAGGGCGATCGCGGCGGCGTTGAGCCCCGAGACGCCCGCGCCCAGCACCACGACCTTGCCGGCGTAGACGCCCGAGACGCCCCCGAGCAGCACACCGCGACCGCCCGAGGCGCGCTCGAGGAAGTGCGCGCCGGCCTGTGGCGCCATCCTCCCCGCGACCTCCGACATCGGGGCCAGCAGCGGCAGCGACCGGTCCGCCAGCTGCACCGTCTCGTAGGCCACGGCGGTCGTTCCGGCAGCCAGCAGCGCGTCGGTGCACTCGCGGGACGCGGCCAGGTGGAGGTAGGTGAACAGCACCTGGTC
>JBBSLB010000003.1:0-32134 GCA_038255675.1 Mycobacteriales bacterium | reverse complement strand
GGGAAGATCAAGAAGCAGGCCACCCGCGACTACCTGGTGCACCCGCTGCTGTCCGGGCCGTCCGCGCTCACCACCCTCACCGCGAACGCGACCGCCAACCTGGTCCGCAACCTGTGGACCCACTCGGTGATCATGTGTGGCCACTTCCCCGAGGGCGTCGAGACCTTCGAGAAGACCAGCATCGACGGCGAGACGCGGGGCGAGTGGTACCTGCGCCAGATGCTGGGTGCGGCCAACATCAGCGGCAGCGAGTTCACGCACCTGATGACCGGCAACCTGTCCTTCCAGGTCGAGCACCACCTCTACCCCGACCTGCCGAGCAACCGCTACAAGGAGATCTCGCCCAAGGTCCAGGAGCTGTTCGAGCGGTACGGCCTCACCTACGTGGTCGGCCCACTGCCTAAGCAGCTGGCCTCTGCCTGGGGCAAGGTCTTCCGGCTCGCGCTGCCCAACGACTTCCTGTCCACGTCCGCCGCGAAGGTGCACCCGGTCGCCATGACCCGAAAGGTGACCGCGAAGGCGCCGGACCGCGCCGCCGCCTGAGCCCTGGGCCGCAGTCCCCCTCGGCGCGGTAGGCCTGTGGGAGGTTCCCCGTGTGACCGTCATCGAGGTGGCCGGGGCCCACAAGAGCTACCGGCGGTGGCGACGCCCTGCTGAGAAGGCGGTGGACGGGCTCGACCTTGTGGTGGAGTCCGGTGGGGTGCACGGCTTCCTCGGCCCGAACGGCTCAGGCAAGACGACCACGATCCGGATGCTGCTCGGCTTGGTCCGCCCGGACGCCGGCGAGCTGCGGCTGCTGGGACGTCCGGTGCCGCAGGCGCTCCCGGAGGTGATCGGCGGCGTCGGCGCGCTCGTCGAGGCGCCGCTGTTCTTCCCCGGCGCCTCGGCCCGGCTCAACCTGCAGCTGCTCGCCGACACGGCGGGGGTCTCTCGCAGCCGGCTCGAGGAGTGCCTGGATCTGGTCGGCCTGCGCGAGCGGGCCCACGACCGCTTCCGCGGCTACTCGCTGGGCATGAAGCAGCGGCTGGGCATTGCGGCGGCGCTGCTCAAGTCCCCGCGGCTGCTCATCCTGGACGAGCCGAGCAACGGACTGGACCCGGCCGGGATCCGGGAGGTGCGCGAGCTGGTGCGCCGGTTGGGCGCCGAGGGCCGGACCACCGTCTTCCTGTCCAGTCACCTGCTCGCCGAGGTGCAGCAGGTGTGCGACTCGGTGACCATCCTCGCGCGGGGGCGGTGCGTCGCCGCGGGCCCGGTCGCGACGGTGCTGGCCGGGCACGGCGCCGGGGACCTGCGGGTGGGTGTGCCGGACCTCCCCCGCGCGCTGCAGGTGCTCCTCGCCGCCGGCTTCACCGCGACGGACACCGGCGACGCGCTGCAGGTGCACGCCGCACCCGATCCGGGCGAGATCACCCGCGTGCTCGCGGGCCAGGGCCTCTACCTGACCGAGCTCAGCCGGGTGGCCGCCGACCTGGAGAGCGTCTTCCTCGAGCTCACCGCGGACGCCCCGTGACCGCCGTCCACGCCCCGCCGGTGCACGACGATGCGCCCCGCCCGTCACTGGCGCGGGCCGAGGTGCGGCGGCTGGCCGCCCGCCGCTTCGTGCGTGTCGTGCTCCTGGTCCTCGCCGTGCTCTACGTCCTGGTCGTCGGGCTCCAGGCCGCCACGTCGTACGCCAGGACCACGCCGGAGGGCCTGGCGCAGGCCGAGCGCGAGGTGGCCCGCATCGTCGAGGAGCAGGACGGCTTCCGGCAGCAGTGCCTCGACGACCCTGGGCGGCCCCAGGACGTGCCGGTGGAGCAGTTCTGCGGACCGCCCGCCCGCGCCGAGGACTTCCGCACCGAGGACTTCCTGGCCAAGCGCCCGTTCGTGCTGGCGCAGGACCTGCCCGACGGCGCGGTGCCGGTGGCGGCCGGGATCGCCGTCGTGTCGTTCCTGCTCGGCGCGACCTCTGTCGGGGCCGAGTGGTCCAGCCGGGCGATGGTGGCACTGCTGTTCTGGGAGCCGCGCCGGCTGCGCGTGCTGGCCGTCAAGGCGGGTGTGCTGGCCGGGGCGGTGGCCCTGCTCGCCATCGTGGCGCAGGCCGTCTGGTGGCTGACCGCCCGTGGGTTGGCAGCCGGGCTCGGCCGCACAGGAGACCTACCTGACGGCTTCACCGGACAGGTGCTGGCGCTGCAGGGCCGGGCCGCTCTGCTCGCCGTGCTGGTCGGGCTGCTGGGCTTCGGGCTGGCCCAGCTGCTGCGCAACACCGGTGCGGCTCTCGGCGTCGCCTTCGTGTGGTTCGCCGTGGTGGAGAACGTCGTACGCGGGGTGCGGCCCGCCTGGCAGGAGTGGCTGCTCACGGACAACGCCGCTGCCCTCGTCCTGCGCGGTGGGAGCACCGTCTACGTCTTCGACGGGCCGACCGTCGACGAGAACGGCGGCTTCGTCGACTCCGGCCGCGAGATCGTCCTGAGCAACCTGCACGGTGGTCTGGTCCTCGCCGCGGCAGTGGCCGCCGTGCTCGCTGTGGGCGCTGTGCTGTTCATGCGGCGCGACCTGCACTAGCCGAGCCGTGACCTTGCGCGCGGCGGACCGGGCGGCTAGACACCGGCGATGACCTCGCAGGCCGACGGTGAGCAGCGCGCACGGCAGCTGTACGACGAGGACGTCGCCACCCGTGCGCTGGGCATCGAGCTGACCGAGGTCGCCGTCGGCTCGGCGACGGTGCGGATGACGGTGACGGCGCAGATGCTGCAGGGTCACGGGACCTGCCACGGCGGCTACCTGTTCCTGCTCGCCGACACGGCCTTCGCCTTCGCCTGCAACACGCGTGGGCCGGCTGTGGCCGCGGGTGCGGACATCGAGTTCCTCGACCCGGTGCACGAGGGCGACGAGCTGGTGGCGACCGCGGTCGAGCGGGTCGTGCGCGGACGTCGCGGCGTCTACGACGTGACGGTCCGGCGCGGGCAGGACCCGGTCGCGGAGTTCCGCGGGCGCAGCCGGACCGTCCCGGGGCCGACCCCGTGAGGCAGCTCCCGGACCTGACGCCGGACCCGGCCGACCTCGACCCGATCGAGCTGGCCGACCGGGAGGTCCTGGCCGCCCTTCAGCTCGAGCGGCTGCGGTGGAGCCTCCAGCACTCCTACGACAACGTCCCGCACTACCGCCGCGCCTTCGACGAGGTCGGCGCGTCACCCGAGGACTGCCGGACGCTGGACGACCTCCGGCACTTCCCGATGACCACCAAGGCCGACCTGCGCGAGAACTACCCGTACGGCATGTTCGCCGTGCCGCACGACCAGGTGCGACGGCTGCACGCCAGCAGCGGGACCACGGGCCGCCCGACGGTCGTCGGCTACACCGCTGACGACGTCTCGATGTGGGCGAACGTCGTCGCGCGGTCGCTGCGTGCCGCCGGGGTGCGCCCGGGCTGGCGGGTCCACATCGCCTATGGCTACGGCTTGTTCACCGGCGGGCTGGGCGCCCACTACGGGGCGGAACGGCTCGGCTGCACGGTCATCCCCGTCTCTGGCGGCATGACCGAGCGGCAGGTCCAGCTGATCACCGACTTCGAGCCGGACGCCATCCTGGTCACCCCGTCCTACATGCTCGCGCTGCTCGATGAGTTCGAGCGGCAGGGGCTCGACCCGCGGGACAGCTCGCTGAAGGTCGGCGTCTTCGGGGCCGAGCCGTGGACCGAGGACATGCGCCAGGAGGTCGAGGTCCGGGCCGGGCTGCACGCCGTCGACATCTACGGCCTGTCCGAGGTGATCGGACCGGGGGTCGCCAGCGAGTGCGTCGAGACCAAGGACGGCCTGCACGTCTGGGAGGACCACTTCTACCCCGAGATCGTCGACCCCGAGACCGGTGACGTGCTGCCCGACGGGGAGTACGGCGAGCTCGTCCTCACCAGCCTGACCAAGCAGGCGATGCCGGTCATCCGCTACCGGACGCGCGACCTGACCCGCCTGCTGCCCGGCACGGCCCGGAGCATGCGGCGGATCGAGAAGATCACCGGACGCAGTGACGACATGATCATCCTTCGTGGGGTCAACCTGTTTCCGTCGCAGGTCGAGGAGCTGTTGCTGCGGGTCGACGGGCTGTCCCCGCACTACGTCCTGGTGCTGACCCGGCCGAAACGGCTCGACGAGCTCTGCGTCCGGGTCGAGGCCCGCCCCGAGGGCGCCGACCCCGACGCCGGCCAACGGCTGTCCGCCCTTGTCAAGCACGCGATCGGCATCACCGTGAACTGCGAGGTGGTGCCGCCCGGCAGCCTGGACCGGTCGGTGGGCAAGGCCAAGCGGATCCTTGACCTGCGGTAGGCCGGCCGGCTCGACGTCAGTGCCGGCGCAGCCCGTCGAAGGACAGCGCCACGACCGCGTCGGCGACCTCGTCCGCGTCGTGCGCCCCGCCCGGGCGGTACCACTCGTTGACGCTGTTGACGGTGCCGAACAGCAACCGCGTGACCAGTCCTGGATCCAGGTCCGCGCGCACCTGCCCCGCGTCGATCGCGTCCTGCACGAGCCGGGCGAGCCGATGGTCGAACTCCCGCCGCCGATCCAGCGCTGCCCGCTCGACCGCCGTGTTCCCGCGCACCCGCAGCAGCAGCGAGACGTACGGCAGCAGCTCCACGAGCACCTGGGTGCCGCGCCGAACGACGTGCTCGAGCCGGTCCACGGGGGCACCGGTCGTCGCATCCGCCTCCTCGAGCACGGCGAACAGCGCGTCGACCGCGCGGGCCAGCGCGAGCGCGAGCAGCGCCTCCTTGCCGGCGACGTGGTGGTAGACGGCCGACTTCGTCATACCCGTCGCGCGGGCGATGTCCTCCATCGACGTCGCGTCGTAGCCGCGTGCGATGAACTCGCCCACCACGACGTCGAGCAGCTCGTCGCGCGTGAAGCGCGCGGGTCGGCCCGGTTGACGTCGCTGGCTCACGGGAAGAGGATACTGAACGATCGTTCAACAACTGAGGAGGTGGGTGTGGACGAGCAGGCCTTCACCACGCGCGTGACCGGTGACGACCGGATCGAGCCGCGCGACGAGATGCCCGACGGCTACCGCCGCACGCTCGTCCGCCAGATCGCGCAGCACGCCCACTCCGAGATCATCGGCATGCAGCCGGAGGGGAACTGGATCACCCGCGCCCCGTCGCTGCGCCGGAAGGCGATCCTCGTCGCGAAGGTGCAGGACGAGGCCGGTCATGGGCTCTACCTCTACAGCGCCGCCGAGACCCTCGGCGCCGACCGCGACGAGCTGCTCGACCTGCTCCACGCCGGTCGGCAGAAGTACTCCACGATCTTCAACTACCCGGCCACCTCGTGGGCCGATGTCGCCGCGATCGGCTGGCTCGTCGACGGCGCCGCGATCGTCAACCAGGTCCCGCTCACCCGCTGCTCGTACGGGCCGTACGCCCGGGCCATGGTGCGGATCTGCAAGGAGGAGTCCTTCCACCAGCGGCAGGGCTTCGAGGCGATGTCGGTGCTGGCCGCCGGCTCCCCGGCGCAGCGCCGGATGGCGCAGGAGGCGCTGGACCGGTGGTGGTGGCCGGCGCTGATGATGTTCGGCCCGAGCGACGTGGACAGCCCCAACAGCGCGCAGTCGATGGCCTGGGGGATCAAGCGGTTCAGCAACGACGAGCTGCGCCAGCGGTTCGTCGACGCGACTGTTCCTCAGGCCGAGTTCCTCGGCCTGACCATGCCCGACCCCGACCTGCGACGGGACGAGGAGACCGGTCACTACCGAACGGGGCAGATCGACTGGTCGGAGTTCGCGGCCGTCATGAAGGGCGACGGCCCGTGCAACCGAGAGCGACTGGCCCGCCGGGTCGCCGCGCACGACGACGGAGCCTGGGTGCGCGAGGCGGCTGCGGCCTACGCGGCCAAGCACGTTGTCGCCCACGAGGTCGCCGCGTGACGCAGCAGCCGCAGCGTCTTTCGAGCGGCTCGCCGCTGTGGGAGGTCTTCGTCCGGAGCCGGCGCGGCCTCTCTCACACCCACGCCGGCAGCCTGCACGCGCCGGATGCCCACATGGCGCTGCGCAACGCCCGCGACCTCTACACCCGGCGGCAGGAGGGCGTGTCCATCTGGGTGGTGCGCGCCGGCGACGTGGTCGCGAGCAGCCCCGACGAGAAGGACGCCTTCTTCGACCCGGCAGGCGACAAGCCCTACCGCCACCCGACCTTCTACGAGGTCCCCGACGAGGTCCAGCACCTCTGATGACGACGACCACCGAGGTCGACCTCGACGTCGCGACCTACTGCCTCCGGCTCGGCGATGACTCCCTGGTACTCGCCCAGCGGCTGTGCGAGTGGGCGGCGCGCTCGCCGCAGCTCGAGGAGGACGTCGCGCTGATGAACCTCGCGCTCGACTTGCTCGGCCAGGCGCGCAGCCTGCTGACCCTGGCCGGCGTGCGCGAGGGTCGCGGCCGCGACGAGGACGCCCTGGCCTTCCTGCGCGACGAGCCCGACGTCGTCAACGTCCAGCTCGTCGAGCTGGAGAACGGCGACTTTGGCCGTACGATGGCCCGGCAGCTGCTCGTCGCCGCGTACGCCGTCCCGCTCTGGCAGGCGCTGTGCGCGTCGACCGACGCCGACCTCGCGGCGATCGCCGGCAAGGCGGTGAAGGAGGTCGCTTACCACCTCGACCACGCCCGTTCGTGGGTCGTCCGGCTGGGCGACGGCACCGAGGAGTCGCGCCGCCGGGTGCAGGCAGGGCTCGACGAGGTGTGGCCCTACGCCGTTGAGCTGTTCGAGCTCGACCCTCTGCTGGAGCGATTGATCGCCCGCGGGGTGGCCGCGGATCCTGCTGCGCTGCAGCGGGTCTGGCGCGTGACGGTGGAGGAGGTGCTGGCGGAGGCGACGTTGGCGGTGCCGGAGACCAGCTGGCGGCCGACGGGCGGCCGGAGCGGCGCGCACACCGAGGCGTTCGGCTACCTGCTCGCCGAGCTGCAGCACCTGCACCGCTCCCACCCGGGCGTGTCCTGGTGACGGGTGCGTGCTGGTGACGACGGCGGATCAGGTGCGCCAGGTGCTGGCGGCGGTGCACGACCCGGAGATCCCGGTCCTCACCATCGAGGACCTCGGCGTGCTGCGCGAGGTGTCCGTCGACGGCGAGCACGTCGTCGTGACCGTCACCCCCACCTACTCAGGCTGCCCGGCGATGGACGAGATCCGCGCCGACATCGCGGCCGCGCTCGCGGCGCGCGGCTGGGACGACGTCGAGGTGCGCACCGTGCTGGCGCCGGCCTGGACGACGGCCTGGATGAGCGACGACGGGCGTCGCAAGCTGCGCGAGCACGGCATCGCGCCGCCGGGAGAGCTGCTGCTGCAGATCCGTCCGCGCGCCGTCGTGGCGTGCCCGCAGTGCGGGTCCAGCGACACCGAGGAGCTGACCCGCTTCGGATCGACGTCGTGCAAGGCGCTGTGGCGCTGCCGGTCCTGCCGCGAACCCTTCGACTACTTCAAGGCGCACTGAGAGTGGCCGAGGCATACGGCTTCTCGACGTTGCGCGTAGCGGCGGTCGACCCGCTGACCAGTGACAGCGTTGCGCTGACCTTCGACGTGCCACCGGCGCTGGAGGAGGAGTTCCGCTTCCGCCCCGGGCAGCATCTGACGCTTCGCCGCATCGTCGCGGGGGAGGACCTGAGGCGGACCTACTCGCTGTGCACGAGCGCGGCGGGCGGGTCGCTGCGTGTCGCGGTGAAGCGGCTCGACGGCGGCGCGTTCTCCGGCTGGGTGCTCGACAGCCTCCGGCCCGGTGACGAGCTCGAGGTGCTCCCGCCGGCCGGTCGCTTCGGCCCGGTGGTCGACCCGTCCCGCTCGCTGCGCTACGGCCTGGTCGCTGCAGGCAGCGGCATCACGCCGGTGCTGTCCATCGCGGCGACGGTGCTGGACGTCGAGCCCGGCAGCGAGGTGGTGCTGGTCTACGGCAACCGCACCAGCGCCGACGTGATGCTGCTGGAGGAGCTCAGCGACCTCAAGGACCGCTTTCCCGACCGGCTGCAGGTGCTGCACGTGCTCTCCCGCGAGGAGCAGGAGTCCGAGCTGCTGTCCGGCCGGCTCGACCGCGAGCGGCTCGAGCGGCTGCTCGACACCGTGCTCGTCGACGTCGACGAGTGGTACCTGTGCGGGCCGTTCGGCATGGTGACGGGGGCGCAGCAGCTGCTGCTCGACCGCGGTGTGCAGGAGCGTTCCGTGCACGTCGAGCTCTTCCATGCCGACGCCCCGCCGCCGCGGGTGCGTGAGAGTGCCTTGTCCGCCGGCACATGCGCGGTGACGGTCGTGCTGCACGGTCGGTCGACCACGGTGCCCGTGCCCCCCGACGGGCCGAGCGTCCTGGACGCCGTCCTGGCCGTGCGGTCCGACGCTCCCTATGCGTGCAAGGGCGGCGTCTGCGGCACCTGCCGGGCGCGCTGCATCAGCGGTGCGGTCGAGATGGACGTCAACTACGCCCTCGAGCCCGACGAGCTCGCCGCCGGGATCGTGCTGACCTGCCAGTCCCACCCTGTCACCGACGAGGTCCGGCTCGAGTTCCTGTAGTCGCCTCAGCGCCCCATCCCGAGCGACGATCTTTGTCTCGAGGTGCCGCGACACGCCAGCGACCGCCCCACAAGACGAAGGCCGCGGGGGGCGGATGCGGAAGGCACTGCTCGCCGCAGGCTGAGGCACACCGCCCCCCGGACGTGACATCCTCGGCCGGCGGACGCCTCGGCGCCCGCGGCTGGACGGTCAACGGCGATCGCCCAGGAGTCCGACGAGGGAGCCCCAGAGCGTGTCCGCACGCATGTCCGCACGCATGTCCGCGCTCGACAGCGCGCTGCACCAGCTGGCCCAGGCCGTCGAGCAGCTCGGCCTCGACGACGGCATGCACGAGCTGCTGGCGACGCCGCGCCGCTCGATGGAGGTGGCGGTCCCGCTGCGCCGGGACGACGGCACGCTGAAGGTCCTCAAGGGCTACCGCGTCCAGCACAACTTCTCCCGCGGCCCGGCCAAGGGCGGTGTCCGTTTCCACCCGGCCACCGACATGGACGAGGTGCGCGCGCTGGCGATGTGGATGACCTGGAAGTGCGCGCTCATCGGCATCCCGTACGGCGGCGCCAAGGGCGGCGTGGCCGTCGACCCGCGGGTGCTCAGTCGCAACGAGCTCGAGCGCGTCACCCGCCGCTACGCCAGCGAGATCATGCCGATCATCGGCCCGGAGAAGGACATCCCCGCCCCGGACGTCGGCACGGACGAGCAGACGATGGCCTGGATGATGGACACCTTCTCTGCCCACAAGGGCTACACCGTGACCGGCGTCGTGACCGGCAAGCCGGTGTCGATCGGCGGCTCCGAGGGCCGTGGCGGCGCCACCAGCCGCGGCGTCATGTACGCCGCGTTCAGCGCGCTGCGCGAGGCTGGTGTCGACCACCGCGGCGCGACCGTGGCGGTGCAGGGCTTCGGCAAGGTCGGCGGCCTGGCCGCGCAGTTCCTGCACGACGCGGGCTGCCTGGTCGTCGCCGTGTCGGACTGGAAGGGCGGCGTCCACGACGCCAAGGGCCTCAACCCGGCGGCGCTGATCAAGCACCTCAAGGCCGGCGCGGACACCGTGGTGGGCTTCCCGGGCGCCGACGTCATCAGCAACGAGGAGCTGCTCGAGCTCGACGTCGACATCCTCGTACCGGCCGCGCTCGAGGGGGTCATCCACGAGGGCAACGCCGACCGCATCAAGGCCTACTTCGTGGTGGAGGGTGCCAACGGTCCCACCACCCCTGATGCCGACAAGATCCTGGAGGGCAACAACGTCCTGGTCGTCCCCGACGTGCTGGCCAACTCCGGCGGCGTCGCGGTGTCCTACTTCGAATGGGTCCAGGACCTGCAGGCCTACTTCTGGTCCGAGGACGAGGTCAACGACCGGCTCAAGGCCCTGATGGAGTCGGCGTACGACCAGGTGTCGACGATGGCCCGCGACCGCGGGGTGTCGCTGCGCACGGCGGCGCAGACCATCGGCGTCGGGCGCGTCGCGCAGGCGCACCGCACCCGCGGCCTCTACCCGTAGCGGCGTCACCCGGCCGGGCTGGCGCGACCTCCACCGCAGCGTCGGGGGCTTGTGCTTTCATGGCCGCACCGCGAATCACAACGGTGTGACTCTCGGCCCGGCCCGGCTGCAGGAGGACTCGATGAGCGGTTCCACCCCCGCGTCCCTGTCCCCGGCGGCGTCCGCCGGAGCGACGGCGCTGACCGAGCGCGAGCTCGAGATCCTGGCCTTCGAGCGGCAGTGGTGGAAGTACGCCGGTGCCAAGGAGACCGCGGTCCGCGACCTGTTCGACATGAGCGCGACCCGCTACTACCAGGTGCTCAACGCCCTGATCGACCGGCCCGAGGCGCTGGTCGCCGACCCAATGCTCGTCAAGCGGCTGCGTCGCCTGCGCTCGAGCCGCCAGCGGACACGTTCGGCCCGCCGCCTCGGCCTCGACGCCTGAGCACCGGAGTGACCGAGGGGGACTCCCCCTTGCACGACCCGGCCGTCGCCGTCGGCTTCCGGGCCGCCGACGAGCCGTACCTCCCCTCGCCGGAGCGCTCCGAGCAGCCCGGCCGTCTGGCGCCGAGCCGCGCGCTGGCCGGGGCCGCGGTGTCGGTCGCCGGCGTCGCCCTCGGCATCGTCACCCTGCTCTGGATCAGCGGCGACCCCTCCCAGGGCACCGGCACCGGCCCGGTCGTCGTCCCCGTCTCGGCCGGCGTGGAGGTGGCCGACCCGCTCGCCACCCGGCAGGAGGGGGAGACCGCTCCGATCGACCCGCCCGCGGCCGTCGAGGCCCCCGCCGCGCCGGTCGCCCCGCCCGCGGTCGTCCAGGCCCCCGCCGCGCCGGTCGCGCCATCGGTCGTCGTGCCGGTGACGGTGCTCAACAACTCACGCATCACCGGGCTGGCCGACCGCGGCGCCCAGCAGTTCGAGGCGGCGGGTTGGCCGGTCGCCGTGACCGGCAACTTCCGCGGACGGATCCGGTCGACGACCGTCTACTACCCGGCCGGTCTCGAGGCCGCCGCACGCGAGTTCGCGAGCCGCTTTCCCGGCGTCCAGCGGCTCTTGCCGCGGCCGGAGAACCTGCCGGGCAGCGGGCTGACGGTCGTGCTCACCCGCGATTTCTCCTCGTGAGCGGGAGCCGAACGGCGCCGACGTGCGTCTGACCGCCATGAAGCCGCTCCTGCTCCTGCCGCTGCTCCTGCTGGCCGCCTGCGGCGCGTCCGAGGACGCGCTCGACACCGGCGCGAGTCCGCAGGCGTCCGAGCTGTCCGTGGCCTACGACGCGGGCGACGGCAGCGCACCGGTGACCTGGACGCTCGGCTGCGGCGACCCGGTCAGCGGCAGCCACCCTGACGCAGCGGCGGTCTGCGCGCACCTGCAGGAGCTGGACGAGCCCTTCGCCGCGCTGCCGGCCGATCAGATGTGCACAGAGCTGTACGGCGGTCCGCAGACCGCGCGGGTGACCGGCCGGTGGGACGGCGAGCCGGTGGATCTCCAGCTGTCGCGGTCGAACGGCTGCTCCATCAGCCAGTGGGAGGGCCTGGTGCCCCTGGTCCCCGTCACCGAGGGCGCGGTCGACTCCTAGGCTCGCCCGCGTGGCCGACCTCCTCGACGTCCTGCGTGCCCGGCTCGACGGCGCGGTGATCGCGCTGGACTACGACGGCACACTCGCCCCGATCGTGGCTCGGCCGTCGGACGCGGTCGCCGCCCCGGGTGCTGTCGAGGTGCTGGCAGCGCTGGCCGGGCGGGTAGGGACACTGGCGCTGGTCACCGGCCGCCCGGCTGACGTGGTCGTCGCGCTCGGCGGCCTGGCCCACGTGCCCGGTCTGGCGGTCCTGGGCCAGTACGGCGCCCAGCGCTGGTCCGCCGGCGAGGTCACGGCTGCCCAGGAGCTCCCCGGTGTCGCGCAGGCCCGCGAGGCGCTGCCTGCTCTGCTCGCACCCGAGGGCGCCGACCTGGAGGACAAGGGGCTCGCGGTGGTCGTGCACACCCGGCGCGCACCCGACCCGGCCGGCGCGCTGGAGCGGCTGGCCGGCCCGGTCGGCGAGCTCGCCGCCGCCACCGGTCTCGAGGTGCACCCCGGTCGCTTCGTCCTCGAGCTGCGCCCCCCCGGCTACGACAAGCGCAGCGCGCTGCTGTCGCTCTGCGAGCCGCTCCCGACAGCGGTGCTCTTCGCCGGTGACGACCTGGGTGATCTGCCGGCGTACGACGCGGTCGACGAGCTGCGCGGCCGGGGTGTGCCAGGGGTGCTCGTCTGCAGCGGCAGCGCCGAGGGGCCGGCCGCGCTGCGCGAGCGCGCCGACGTCGTCGTCGACGGCCCGGCCGGCGTCGTGGAGCTGCTCCGCAGCCTGCTCTGACGCGCGTGCGTCAGCGGCCGGCGCGACGCTCCGCGTAGCCGGCGAGTGCGGCGACCTGCGCCGGGTCCAGCGACGGTCGGACGGCGGCCAGGGCGGCCTCGACGTGGGCGGCGGTGACGGCGGTGGCCGACATCGACTCGCGCATGGCCGTGAGCGCCGCCTCGCGGACCAGCGCCGCGCAGTCGGCGGCGCTGTAGCCCTCGGTGCGCTGCCCCACCTCGACCAGGTCGACGTCGGGCGCCAGCGGCACCGTCCTGGCTGCTGCGGCGAGGATGAGCGCGCGGGCCGCGGCGTCCGGCGGCGGGGCGTAGACGAGCCGCTCGAGCCGGCCCGGTCGGAGCATCGCGGGGTCGACCAGGTCCGGCCGGTTGGTCGCGCCGATGACGACGACGTCACGTAGCGACTCCACCCCGTCGAGCTCGGTGAGCAGCGAGGCGACGACCCGGTCGGTGGTGCCGCCGTCGGTCGACTGGCCGCGGACCGGGGCGAGCGCGTCGACCTCGTCGAGGAAGACGATCGCAGGCGCCGACTCGCGGGCCCGGCGGAACAGCTCGCGCACGGCCCGCTCGGACTCGCCGACCCACTTGCTCAGCAGCTCGGCTCCCTTGACGGACAGCACGTTGGCCTGGCCGGAGCCCGCGATCGCCCTGACCAGGAAGGTCTTCCCGCAACCGGGCGGGCCGTAGAGCAGCATCCCGCGCGGCGGCTCGACGCCGAGCCGGGCGAAGGTGTCCGGGTAGTTCAGCGGCCACAGGACCGCCTCGGTCAGCGCGGCCTTCACCTCGACCATGTCGCCGACGTCGTCGAGCGTCAGGGTGCCGAGGTCGAGCTGGGAGCCCTCCATCGAGGTAGCCCGCACGACCTCGAGCGCGGCGTCGAAGTCCGCCGCCGTCAGCGTGGGCGCGTCGGAGCCGCGCTGCCGGGCGGCCGCTCGCAGCCCGGCCTCGCGGACCAGCGCCAGCACGTCGGCGGCGACGAACCCGGGCGTACGACCGGCGACGTCGTCGAGCGCGACGTCCTGGTCGAGCGGGACGCTGTGGGTGGCCACCTCGAGCAGCCGCATCCGCTGCGGCCGGTCGGGCAGCGGGATCACGAGCTCGTGGTCGAGCGTGCCGGGGGCGCGCAGCTCGAGCGAGACCTTCTCCGGGTGGGCGGTGGTGCACACGACCGCGGCCCGGCCGTCGCGGACGGTGTCGCGGACCGCCTGCAGGAAGACCGGCAGCACCGGCCCGGCGCCGTCGCGCGGCGCGATCGCCTCGACGTCCACGACGAGCACGACGGCCGGTGACTCGCGGGTGGCCCGCGCCAGCAGCTCGACCAGCGACCGGGCCGCCTCGGTGGGCTCGGTCGCGGCGAGAGACGGCGCCCACACCTGCACCAGTCGGGCCCCGACCTCTTGCGCGACCGCCGCGACCAGGGAGGCCTTGCCCGAGCCGCTCGGGCCTGTGACGAGCACGCCCATGCCGGGGGAGGCGCCGAGCTTGGCGAGCAGGTCGCGGTGATGGAAGCCGAGGTCCAGCCACTCCTTGAGTGCCGCGGCCTGGCTCTCCAGCCCGGGCAGGTCAGCGAGCCCCTTGGCCCCCCGTTGGGCGGACAGCGGCGGGGTGGGCGCCGGCGCCGGCGTGGGCAGACCGGTGGTCGTCGTGCCGCCCTGCCAGCCGACGACCGAGCCCATCGTGACCATCGACGGACCGGCCGGCTCGACGTCGGTGACGTGCAGGATCTGAGAGGTCCAGCCGGCGCCCAGCCAGGCGGTCAGACTCGCGCGCAGCCGGGTGAAGTCCTGCGGTGGCGCGAGGTCGCTCGGCCGCAGCGACACCTGGTCGCCGGTCGTGACGACCTTGCCGAGCAGCGCGGTGCGCAGCACGCCGGGGTCGACCGTGCGCGACACCTCGTCCGGCCCCGTGACGGTGATCCGGGCGGCCTCGACCCGCGGGTGCGGCTCGACCACGACGGTGTCGCCGTCACGCAGACCGAGGTTGGACAGCACCAGCTCGTCGCAGAGCACGCTGCCGGGCGGGCAGTCCAGCGGTGCGATGACCGCGACGGCCCCCGTGGTGCGCCGGCCGCGCAGCAGCACCACGCCGCCGTCCTGCACGCCAAGGCCGGACAGCGCCTGCAGCGGCAGCCGCACGATGCCGTGCCGGTCGTAGCGGGCCGAGCCGCGTAGCACCGCGGTGAGGGTCAGCACGCCGCGGAGCGTACGGCTCGACCTACGGCAGAGCGGCGAGCTGTGCCTCGAGCCAGGCGGCGGGCGGCAGGGCGGTGGCGGCCGCCGCGAGCGACGCCGTCCGCGACGACCGCACCGCGCCGCTCTCCGACAGGGCGACGTGCAGCGCCTCGGCGGTCTGTCCGACGTCGAAGGGGTTGACCAGCTGCGACCACGCGCCGAGCTCGTCGGCGGCGCCGGCCTGCCGCGACAGCACCAGGGACAGCCCGCGCTCGGACAGCACCGGCCCCTCCTTGGCAACGAGGTTCATGCCGTCGCGCAGCGGGTTGACGAGCAGCACGTCGGCCAGGGCGTACGCCGCCAGTGAGCGTGGGTAGTCGTCACGGACCTCGAGGTGCACCGGCACCCAGCCCTCGGTCGCGAACTCCTCGTTGACCTCGCGAGCGACCCGCTGCACCGCGCCGGTGTACTCGCGGTACTCCGGCAGGTCGTGCCGCGACGGGTAGGCGAAGGCCAGGTGCACCACCCGTCCGCGCCACTGCGGCCGGGTGCGGAGCAGCTCGCGGTAGGACTCGAGCCCCCGGACGATGTTCTTCGACAGCTCCGTGCGGTCGATGCGCAGCAGCAGCTGCCGGTCGCCGACCAGCTCGCGCAGCCCGTGCAGGCGCGACTGCACGTCGTCCTGCGCCGCCCGCTCGCGAAGCTCGCCGGCGTCGATCCCGAGCGGGTGCACACCGACCCGGGTCGTACGGCCTTGGTGCTCGAGCACTCCCGCGTCGTACGACGCGCCGAGCACCTCGACGCAGCAGCGTGCGAAGGCGTCGGCCCACCGGGCGGAGTGGAAGCCGACCGCGTCCGCGCCCAGCATCCCGAGCAGCACCTCGCGCGCCACGTCGTCGGGCAGCAGGCAGAAGTACTCCGGCGGGGCCCAGGGGGTGTGGCTGAAGTGCCCGATGCGCAGGTCCGGCCGTCGCTCCCGCAGCTGCCGCGGAGTGAGCGCCAGGTGGTAGTCCTGCACGAGCACGGTCGCACCGGGCGCCGCCGCAGCGGCCAGGGCGGCAGCGAAGGCGTCGTCGTAGTCCCTGTAGGCGCGCCACTCCCGCCGGGTACGGGCGTCGAAGACCGGTGACTCGGCAGTGGCGTAGAGCAGGTGAGAGACGAACCACAGGGTGGAGTTGGCGACGCCGTTGTAGGCGCGGTCGAACACCACCGGGTCGATGTCCAGCAGCTGCACCCCGGGGGCGACCAGGCCGCCCTCGACCTCGCGGGCGGCGCGGCGGTCGGTGTCGGTCAGCGCCGCGCAGACCCACAGCGCCTGGCCGGCCGCAGACGCAGCGCCGACGGCGGAGACCAGCCCCCCGCCGCCGCGCCGGCCGACCAGCCCGCCCCGGTCGTCCTCGGCGTAGGACAGCGGGCCTCGATTGGAGGCGAGCAGCAACGAGGCGGTCACGCTCGCGGAGGCTAGCCCTACACTTGCCCCTACAACTGCACAGCACCGCTCATCCCGAGGGGCACCAGGGACACGGCCCGATGACGCCCCGGCAACCAGCGGCCCACCGCATGCGGTGGGCAGCCAGGTGCCACTTCCGTCCCGCGCCGACGTTCGTCGCGGGAAAGATGAGGAGATTCACGCGTGACGACGATCGACGTCCCCGCCGCTTTCGCCGGCAGCCCTGCCCGCGCCCTGGTCTGCCGCGAGTGCGGCCACGAGGTGCCCCTGGCCCCGGTCCACGTCTGCGAGATGTGCTTCGCGCCGCTCGAGATCGGCTACGACCAGGACAAGCTGCGCCTGGTCACGCGCGCCTCGATCGAGGCCGGGCCGCCGAACATCTGGCGCTACGCCGGGCTGCTGCCGGCCGGTCAGGACGAGGCCACCCGGGTCAGCCTCGGTGCCGGCATGACGCCGCTGCGCGAAGCGAAGAACCTGGCCGCCGCGCTCGGCATGAAGAAGCTGTGGGTCAAGGACGACAGCGCCAACCCGACGCACTCCTTCAAGGACCGCGTCGTCTCGGTCGCGCTGTCCGCCGCCCGCGCCTTCGGCTACACGACCGTGTCCTGCGCCTCCACCGGCAACCTGGCCAACTCCGTTGCCGCCCACGCGACGCAGGCCGGCCTGCGCGCGGTGGTCTTCATCCCGAACGACCTCGAGCAGGGCAAAGTCGTGCAGACCGCCGTCTACGGCCAGACGCTGGTCGCGGTCGAGGGCACCTACGACGACGTCAACCGGCTCTGCAGCGAGATCGCCGAGAACGAGGACTGGGCGTTCGTCAACGTCAACGTCCGGCCTTACTACGCCGAGGGCAGCAAGACGCTCGGCTACGAGGTCGCCGAGCAGCTCGGCTGGCGCATCCCGCCGCAGGTCGTGATCCCGATGGCGTCCGGCTCACTGCTGACCAAGGTCGACAAGGCCTTCGGTGAGCTGGTCAAGCTCGGCCTCGTGGAAGCGTCCGACTGGAAGGTCTACGGCGCGCAGGCCACCGGCTGCTCGCCGATCGCCACCGCGTACGAGAACGGCTGGGATGCCGTCAAGCCCGTGAAGCCGTCGACCATCGCCCGGTCGTTGGCGATCGGGAACCCGGCCGACGGGCCGTACGCCCTGGACGCCGTGCGCCGGACCGGCGGGGCGATGGGCCACGTCTCCGACGAGCAGATCGTCGCCGGGATCCGGCTGCTCGCCTCGACCGAGGGCCTGTTCGCCGAGACCGCGGGTGGTGTCACCGTCGCGACGCTCCAGCAGCTGCTGGAGCGCGGGCAGATCGACCCCGAGGCCGAGACCGTCCTCTACAACACCGGCGACGGGCTCAAGACCCTTGACGCGGTGGCCGGCGAGGTCGGCCCGACCGCGACCATCACCCCGTCCTACGGCGCCTTCGAGAAGACGGGTCTGGCGTAGCACGTCGAAGCACTGCGCCAGCGGGAGGTCCGGCGGTCTTCGGAAGATCCACAGGAGCCCGCTACTGGGGATCTTGCGATGATCGCGCGGCGGACGGGCGGCGGACGTGCGGCTGCCGTCCTAGCCTTGTGCCGTGCGCGCGCTCCGCTACGCCCAGCTGACCGGGCTCGCCCTGGCCGCTGTGGCTGCTCACGCCACCGTGGTGCAGCCGCGCCGGCTGCTGGTGCGCGACGTGCCGCTCGCCGTCCCTGGCTGGCCGGCCGACCTGGACGGGCTGCGCGTCGCCGTCGTGGGCGACCTGCACGCCGGCGCCCCGGCCGTCGGGCTCAGGCGGCTGGCCCAGGTCGTGCAGCAGGTCGTCGACGCCCGGCCCGACCTGGTCGTCCTGCTCGGCGACCACCTGGCCGATGTCTGGCTCGGCACCCACCTGCAGCCCGAGCAGGTCGCCGACGTGCTGGCCGGCCTGCGCGAGGCCGCCCCTGTCGTCGGCGTCCTCGGCAACCACGACTGGTACGCCGGCGGCCACCGCGTCCGGCGGGCGCTGGAGGCAGTCGGCCTGCCGGTGCTGGAGGAGTCGGCGGTCCCCGTGCTGGACGGCCGGCTGTGGCTGGCCGGCGTCGGCGATCTTTGGGAGCGCACCCCGTCGGTCGAGCGCGCGCTGGCCGGTGTACCGGACGGCGCGCCCGTGGTGCTGCTGACCCACAACCCCGACGTCGTGCTCGACGTACCGCCGCACGTGCAGCTCGTCCTCGCCGGCCACACCCACGGTGGGCAGGTGCGCGTGCTCGGCCGAGGGGTGCACACGGTCAGCGAGCGCACCGGGAACCGCTTCAGCGCAGGCTGGTTCGCCAAGGAGCGGCTCTACGTGACCCCTGGCGTCGGTGCGTCGATCGCGCCCGTGCGCAACGTCCTCCCGGAGGTCCCCGTGCTGGTGTTGAGGCCCGCGTGAGGCGGGCGGTCGCTCTGCTGGCGCTCGTTCTGCTGGCCGGCTGCGGGTCGGACGAGCCGTCGATCGACGCCGCCGAGCCGCAGTCCGTCGACGAGCGGGTCGACGCCGTCCTGGGCGACGTGCAGCTCGAGCTCGAGGTCGCCGACGAGCCGGCCGAGCGCGCTGTCGGCCTGATGCGCCGCACCTCCGTCCCGGCCGGCACGGGCATGGTCTTCCTGTTCGACGAGGCGGTCTCCACCCGCTTCTACATGTACGACGTGCCGATCCCGCTCAAGGCGGTCTTCCTCCGCGACGGCGCGGTGGTGTCCTCGGTGGTGATGCCGCCGTGCGAGGAGAGCGAGCCGCGCGCCTGCCCGACGTACGGCGCCGATGGGCCCTTCGACACGGTCGTGGAGACGGCGCCCGAGACGCTCCCGGACGTGCAGCCGGGTGACCGCTTCGAGCTCGGGTCCTAGGGTCGCCGGCATGGACGCCTCAGCAGTGCAGGACGCCGTCGCCCAGCAGATGCCGCTCGCGCGGGCCGACCTCGAGGCGCTGGTGCGCCTCCCGACCGTCTCGTCCAACGCGGCGCGCGCCGACGACGTCCGCCGTGCGGTCGACGTGGTCGCCGGCCATGCGCGCGACGCGGGAGCCGCCGACGTGCAGGTCGTCTCGGCTGACGGCGGGCAGCCGGCGCTGATCGCGACCTGGCCGGCACCGGAGGGCGCGCCGACCGTGCTGCTCTACGCCCACCTGGACGTGCAGCCGACCGGGCCGGCCGAGGAGTGGACCAGCCCGCCGTTCGAGCCGACCGAGCGGGACGGACGGCTCTACGGCCGCGGCGCCGCCGACGACAAGGCCGGCGTCGTCATGCACCTGGCCGTGCTGCGCGCCTTCGGCGGGCGACCGCCGGTCGGTGTCGTGCTGTTCCTCGAGGGTGAGGAGGAGATCGGCTCGCCGACCCTGCCGGCGCTGCTCGCCGAGCACCGCGACCTGCTGCGCTCCGACGTCATCGTCATCGCCGACTCCGCCAACGCCTCGGTCGACGTGCCTGCCTTCACCACCAGCCTGCGCGGCCTGGTCGACCTGACGGTCGAGGTGCGGGTGCTCGAGCGCCCGGTCCACTCCGGGATGTACGGCGGCGCCGTACCGGACGCGCTCACTGCGCTGTGCCGGCTCCTCACGACGCTGCACGACGACGCCGGCGAGGTGGCCGTCGCCGGGCTGCACTCCTCGACGTCGGCGGCGCCGGATCCGGAGCCCGAGGTCTTCCGCTCCGACGCCGGGCTGCTCGACGGCGTCGCGCTCATCGGCAGCGGCAGCATCCCTGAACGGCTGTGGCACAAGCCTGCCCTCGCGGTCCTCGGCATGGACGCGCCGTCCACCGAGGACGCCAGCAACGTGCTGCTGCCGCGTGCCCGCGCGATGGTGAGCCTGCGGCTGGCGCCCGGCCAGGACGAGCACGACGCCCTCAAGCGGCTCACCGACCACCTCGTCGAGCACGCCGTGTGGGGCAGCCAGGTCGAGGTCACCGCCGGCTCGATCGGCGGCGCCTTCGCCCTCGAGGCGGTCGGCGACGTCTACGACCTGGCCCGCGAGGCGTTCGAGACGGCGTACGGCAACGCCCCCGTGGAGGCCGGCATCGGCGGGTCGATCCCCTTCATCGCGGAGTTCGCCCGGACCTACCCCCGCGCGACGGTGCTGGTCACCGGTGTCGGTGACCCGGCCTCGCGCTGGCACGGCATCGACGAGTCGCTGCACCTCGGCATGTGGGAGCGGGCCTGCGTCGCCGAGGCCCTGCTCCTGGCGCGCCTGGCGCCGTGAGCGACGTCGAGGCCCAGCTCACCCGGGTGCTCGGCGGGTGGGCCGCGGCCTCGGTCGCCGTCGGTGCGGCCCTTGCGGCGCGACCCGCCACCCGCGGCCTGGGCCGGCAGACCGCGGCGTGGGGCGCGGTGGACGGCGCGATCGCGCTCGCGGGGTCCCGTCGACGCGCCCGTCGTGGCCCGACCGATCCGACCCGGCTGCGCCGGGTGCTGCTCGTCAACGCCGCCCTCGACGTGGGCTACCTGGCCACCGGGGCGTGGCTGGTGCGCGACGGCCGCTGGCGCGGGGACGGTCAGGCGGTGCTCGTGCAGGGGGGGTTCCTGCTGCTGCTGGACACGACGGCGGCTGCGCGGCTGCGCTGAGACCTGGCTGTGGACCAGGCCCGTCCTGTCGCTGTGCCCAGGCATCATGGCCAGATGGCTGAAGACGGGATGTCCGCCTGGTTGGTGGACCAGGACGACCAGGAGCTCATCGCCCTGGTCTCGCGGCGGCTGGGCCGGGCGGTTCGGGCGCCGGCGTCCTTCGACCAGCTGGCCTCGCTGCTGTCCGCACCCCAGTCGTGTTCGGAGGCCCTCCGTGGGCTGGACCGGTCGGCCGCGCAGGTGGTCGCCGTGCTGGCCGGGGGCGGCGGTCGGGCCGAGCCGCGCGCGGTGGCCGCGGCGCTGGGCGTCGAGGAGCCACACGTCCTGGCGGCCCTGCAGCGCGCCGAGCGGCTGGCGCTGGCCTGGCCCGCGAGCGCTGGGAGCTGGCGCACCGCCGCCGGCGTGGCCCACCTCGCCCGCCAGGTGCTGGAGCGGGGCGCGCCCTACGACGAGCTGCTCATGCACCTGGGGATGGTCGAGCTGCGGGCGCTGATGGGCCGGCTCGGGCTCGGGTCGGCCCGGTCCCGCAACGATGCGCTGGCGGTGCTGGAGCAGGTGCTGCCGCAGCGGGTGCTGGCGACGCTCGACGGCGCGCAGGGCGGCCGTGAGCTGCTGACGGCCCTGGCGCGCAGCGGTGACCTGCCCGCCGATGAGGCCGTCGTCCAGGACCTGCTCGACCGGGCGCTGCTGGTGCGGGTGCAGGGTCGCACCTACCTCCCCGCGGAGGTCGAGGAGCAGCTGCGGGCCGGTCGCGTCGCGCTCGACGTGGCGCACGAGCCGCAGCAGCAGGCCGTCGCCCCTGGCCCTGCCCCCGTCTCGGCGGCCCTGCGGCTGCTGTCGGCGGCCGGGCGGCTGCTCGACGTGCTCGCCGCCGACCCACCCAAGGCCCTGGTCTCCGGGGGGCTCGGCGTCCAGGTGCTGCGCCGGCTGGCCAAGGCGGTCGGCTCCGAGCTCGATGAGGTGGTGCTGCTGCTCCAGCTGCTGGCGAGCGCCCGTCTGGTGTCCACGGGCCAGTCGGCGGGTGCTGTGACGGCTCGCGGCCGACGCTGGCGGTCCCTGCCCGAGGAGCTGGCCTACGTCCACCTCGTCCGACCGCAGCTGCATCCGGGGGCCGTGCTGGAGGCGCCCCGTGACGCGCCGTCCGGAGTGCTGCTGGGCGTGCCCCGGACCGGGCGCGACCTGCCGACGACCCGCGCCGTCGCCGAGGTCGTGGCGGTGCGCGGAGCCGAGACCGACCTCGGCCTGACGGCCTGGCTCGACTGGTCTGCCTGGCAGCCGGGAGCCCTGTCCTACCGGCTCCAACGCTTCGCGCAGCCGCTGGCGGTGCTGGAGCTGCTCGCCCTGCGGCTGGCCGGTACCCCGGCGCCGTGGCTCGACGCGTTGCTGACCGCCGAGCAGCCCGGTCCCGCTCCCGGGTACGGCGGCGACGACGAGGAGGACGCCGCCGACCTGAGCGCTGCGGTCGCGGCGGGGCTGCTGGCGGCGCAGCTCCCGCCGTCCCAGGACGACGTGGTCCTGCAGGCCGACGGCACGGCCTTTGTCGCCGGCCGCCCGGATGCCGGCCTGCGTGAGCTGCTCGACCTGCTGGGCGACCGGGAGTCCGAGCACACCTGGCGGCTGTCGGCCAAGGGGGTCCGCGAGGCGCTGGACGCCGGTCGGACGGGAGAGCAGCTGCTGGCCGAGCTGACCGCGCGCGCCCAGCACGGCGTGCCAGGCGTGGTCGAGCGAAGGGTGCGCGACGCCGCCGCGGCGCACGGCCGGATCGAGCTGGTCGGTGCCCGTACGGTGCTGCGGCTGGCCGATCCCGTGCTGGGGGTCGAGCTGCTGCACGACAAGCGGCTGCGCGGGCTCGGGCTGGTCGAGGTCGTGCCCGGCGTCGTGGCCAGTGGCAAGCCGCCGGCTGAGGTCGCGGCGACGCTGCGTGCGGCCGGGCATGCGCCGGTGGGGGAGGGCGCGACGAAGCCCTCGAGCAAGGCCGCGCGCTCACCGAGGCGCCCGGCGGCCGGCCCGGCCCGGGCCTGGGGCCCGAGCCCGGAGGAGGTCGTGGCGCAGCTCCGACGCGCGCCCGCCCGGGCGCCGCAGCTGCAGCCCGAGGTGCTCGCGGGGGCCAGGCTCGAGAAGCAGGTCCTGGAGGCGCTGTGGCCGCGCCTGCGGCACCTGCCCGGCGACGAGGCGCTGCTGCTGGTCTCCGCCGTGGCTCGCGGCGGGCCGGTCGAGATCGACTACATCGACGGTGGTGGATCACCGACGACGCGCGTGGTCGGGGACCTTGAGGACACCGGTCACCTGCTCGTGGGCCACTGCCGGCTGCGCGACGACGAGCGGATGTTCGCCCCGCTCGGCATCCTCGGCGTCCGCCCGGCACCTTCCGAGCCCGTCGGCTGAGTGCCGGGGGCCTGCACCGGGCAGGACGGGTGCCATGACGCAGACAGATGCCGCCCGCACCCTCGACGACGCCCTCGATGGGCTCCGCTTCGCCATGGTCGCCACCGCCGACCCGGACGGCGCGTGGAAGTCCCGACCGCTTGCTCTCGCCGCTCAGGAGGGCGGGGTGCTGAGCTTCTTGGTCTCGACCGAGGCCGACTGGGTGGCCGGCCTCGAGGTGGAGAGCTCCCCGACGACCGTGACCTTCAGCGACCCCGGCAAGAACACCTACGTCGCACTCCAGGGCGCTGCCCGCACCAGCAACGACCGGGCCCGCATCGCCGCGATCTGGAACGTCGGCGCCGCGTCGTACTTCGACGGCAAGGACGACCCGACGGTGCGGGTGCTCGAGGTGACCGTGTCCTACGGCGAGTACTGGGACGGCCCGCACGGCCGGCTCGGGCAGGCGCTCAACCTGCTCAAGGCCGCCCTCGGCAACGAGGACGCCGGCGAGCAGGGCGACGTCCGGGTCTGAGACCGACCGGCGGGAAGAGACGTCCGGCCCGCCCGCTTCGGTCTGGTTGAGATCTCAACCAAAGGAGATGCGGTCATGACTGCTGTCAACCCGGTCCGCCTCAACCACGCTGTGCTCTTCGTCGCCGACCTGGTGCGCGCCGAGCGCTTCTACATCGACCTGATCGGCATGGTGGTCGCGGCCCGCGAGCCGCGCGCCAACGCCGTCTTCCTGCGCCTGCCCCGCTCGGGGAACCACCACGACCTGGGCCTGTTCGGGGTCGGTACGAACGCACCGCCCAGGCGACCCGGGGGCATCGGCCTCTACCACCTGGCCTGGCAGGTCGACACCGTCGACGAGCTCGCCGAGGCCCGCCGGGTGCTGGCCGACGCGGGCGCGCTCGGCGGCGAGAGCAGCCACGGCGCGACCAAGAGCCTCTACGGCGCCGACCCGGACGGCAACGAGTTCGAGATCATGTGGATGCTGCCGCGCGAGGCCTGGGGAGAGTACGAGAACGCCGCCCCGATCGACCGTCTCGACCTGGCGGCCGAGCTGGACCGCTGGTCCGGCGTAGGTACGGCAGGTCACATCGTGGCCGAGACCGGCGGCGCCTGACGCTGCTCGCGTCCGCCCGGGGGCCGCGACGCCTTGCACTCGGCAGGGTCGAGTGCTAACAACGTCCTAGCACTCAAGTGTCACGAGTGCCAGACCACAGGGTGAGGCCGGCAGTCCGGTCGTCCGTCGCGGGCACCTGCGTGGTCAGCACCCCGACCGGGAGGACCCGAAGCATGTCCAAGATCATCGCCTTTGACGAGGAGGCCCGTCGCGGTCTCGAGCGAGGCATGAACCAGCTCGCCGACGCCGTCAAGGTCACCCTCGGCCCGAAGGGCCGCAACGTCGTCCTGGAGAAGAAGTGGGGCGCCCCGACGATCACCAACGACGGCGTCTCCATCGCCAAGGAGATCGAGCTCGAGGACCCCTACGAGAAGATCGGCGCCGAGCTCGTCAAGGAGGTCGCCAAGAAGACCGACGACGTCGCGGGCGACGGCACCACCACCGCCACCGTGCTGGCCCAGGCGCTCGTGCGCGAGGGTCTGCGCAACGTCGCCGCGGGCGCCAACCCGATGGGCCTGAAGAAGGGCATTGAGGCCGCCGTCGAGCGCGTCGTCGAGGCCATCGGCAACGCGGCCAAGGACGTCGAGACCAAGGAGCAGATTGCCTCCACCGCCAGCATCTCGGCGGCTGACCCCACCGTCGGCGGGATCATCGCCGAGGCGATGGACAAGGTCGGCAAGGAAGGCGTCATCACCGTCGAGGAGAGCAACACCTTCGGCCTCGAGCTCGAGCTCACCGAGGGCATGCGCTTCGACAAGGGCTACATCAGCCCGTACTTCGTGACCGACCCCGAGCGCATGGAGACCGTGCTCGAGGACCCTTACGTCCTCGTGCTCAACGGCAAGGTCGCGTCCGTCAAGGACCTGCTGCCGCTGCTCGAGAAGGTCATGCAGAGCGGCCGCCCGCTGGCGATCATCGCCGAGGACGTCGAGGGCGAGGCCCTGGCCACGCTCGTCGTCAACAAGATCCGCGGCACCTTCAAGTCGGCCGCCGTCAAGGCGCCCGGCTTCGGCGACCGCCGCAAGGCCATGCTCCAGGACATCGCCATCCTCACCGGCGGTCAGGTCATCTCCGAGGAGGTCGGCCTCAAGCTGGAGACCGCCGGTCTCGAGCTGCTCGGCCGGGCCCGCAAGGTCGTCATCACCAAGGACGAGACGACGATCGTCGAGGGTGCCGGTGACGTCGACCAGATCGCCGGTCGCGTCAACCAGATCCGCGCCGAGATCGAGAAGAGCGACTCCGACTACGACCGCGAGAAGCTGCAGGAGCGCCTGGCCAAGCTGGCCGGCGGTGTCGCGGTGATCAAGGTCGGTGCGGCCACCGAGGTGGAGCTCAAGGAGCGCAAGCACCGCATCGAGGACGCCGTCCGCAACGCCAAGGCCGCTGTCGAGGAGGGCATCGTCGCCGGTGGTGGCGTCGCGCTGCTGCAGGCGTCCGCCACCGCGTTCGACAAGCTCGACCTGGTCGGCGACGAGGCGACCGGCGCCAACATCGTGCGCCTGGCGCTCGAGGCCCCGATCAAGCAGATCGCCCTCAACGCCGGCCTCGAAGGCGGCGTCGTCGTGGAGAAGGTCCGCAACCTGCCCGTCGGTCAGGGCCTCAACGCCGCGACCGGCGAGTACGTCGACATGATCAAGGAGGGGATCATCGACCCCGCCAAGGTCACCCGCTCGGCGCTGCAGAACGCCGCCTCCATCGCGGCGCTGTTCCTCACCACCGAGTGCGTCATCGCCGACAAGCCGGAGAAGGCCCCCGCCGGCGGCGGCATGCCCGGTGGCGGCATGGGCGACATGGACTTCTAGTCCCGCCTGCACGACCTGCACGACCTGCTCGTACGACGGGGCGGTCTCCCACTCGGGAGGCCGCCCCGTCGGCGTACGCGGTGTCGTCCTCGTGGCAGGGTCCGCTCGTGCCGGTGAGCGTCGTCGGGGCCGGGGTCAGCGGGCTGACGTGCGCGCTGCGGCTGGCCGAGGCCGGCCACCGGGTCGAGGTCCTGGCCGCTGCCGAGCCGCTGCGCACCACCTCGGCGGTCGCGGCGGCGCTCTGGTACCCCTACCGGGCGCTCCCGCAGCGCGAGGTCACCCGCTGGAGCGCCGCGACCTTCACGGCGCTGCAGGCGCTGGCGGACGACCCGGCGACCGGCGTGGCGATGCGCAGCGGCCGGGAGCTCTTCCGGGCGCCCACCCCGGACCCGTGGTGGCGCGACGCCGTCCCGGACCTGCAGCGGGTCGCGGCGCAGGACCTCCCGCACGGCTGGATGGACGGGCTGCGGCTCGTCGCGCCCGTCGTCGACATGGGCGTCCACCTCCCGTGGCTGGTCGACCGGCTCGCCGAGCACGGGGTCCGCGTGACCGTCGCGTCGTTGGCGGCCCTGGAGCAGGCCGGGGGAGACCTGGTCGTGGACTGCGCCGGCCTCGGTGCCCGCGAGCTGGCGCCGGACCCGTCGGTGCACGCGGTGCGCGGCCAGGTCGTCGTCGTCGAGCAGGTCGGGCTGACCGGGTGGCTGCTCGCCCAGGACGACGGCGACGCGCTCACCTACGTCGTCCCGCGCGAGCGGACCGTCGTCCTGGGCGGCGTCGCCGGCGTCGGGGAGGAGCACCTCGCGCCGGACCCGGCCACCGCCGAGCAGGTGCTGCAGCGCTGCACCGCCCTGGTGCCCGAGCTGGCCGGTGCCCGCGTGCTGGAGCACCGCGTGGGCCTGCGCCCTGCCCGCCCCGCCGTCCGGCTGGAGACCGGCCGCCTCGCCGACGGACGGCCGGTCGTCCACGACTACGGCCACGGCGGCGCCGGCGTGACGCTGTCCTACGGCTGCGCGCTCGAGGTCGTCGCCCTGGTCGCAGCCGCCTGACCCGGCTCTGCGATCCTCTGCAGGACATCCGAGCGACCTCTGGAGGACCCCCCGCATGGCCACGAACGGCGAGAAGGCGTACGAGCTGCACCAGGCCGCGATCGGCGAGACCGAGGGCAGCGGCGAGTGGCTGGAGATCACCCAGGAGCGCATCAACGCCTTCGCGGACGTGACCGAGGACCAGCAGTTCATCCACGTCGACCCGGAGGCCTGCAAGACCCTGTCGCCGTGGGGCGTGCCGATCGCGCACGGCTTCCTCACCCTGTCGCTGCTCACCAAGCTGTCGGAGACGATCCCGACGCCGGCCGAGCGCTTCGAGGGCATCGTCATGGGCGTCAACTACGGCTTCGACAAGGTGCGCTTCGTCAACCCGGTCAAGGTCGGCAGCAAGATCCGCGCGACCAGCGTCCTGACGGCCGTGGACGCCAAGGACCCGAGCACGCTGCAGGTCACCAAGACGCTGACCGTCGAGATCGAGGGCGAGTCCAAGCCGGCGCTGGTGGCCGACTGGGTCACCCGCCTCGTCTACGGCTGAGCATGAGCCCTCTGCTCCCGGGCCCGATCGGGATCTGGACCGCGGCGCTGGACGCCCTCGAGGTCCCGGCCGCCCGGGAGCAGGTCGCGGCGCTGGACGTGCAGGGCTGGGACGCCCTGTGGTTCGGCGAGGCGTACGGCCGCGAGGCCTTCACCGCCGCCTCGCTCTACCTGGCCGCCAGCACGCGGATGGCCGTGGCCACCGGCATCGCCAGCATCTACGGCCGTGACGCGGTGTCGGCCGGCGCGGCCGCGCGCACCCTGGAGGCGGCCTTCCCCGGCCGCTTCGTGCTCGGCCTCGGCGTCAGCCACGCACCGCTGGTCGAGCGGATGCGCGGGCACTCCTACGGCAAGCCGATCGCGGCGATGCGGGAGTACCTCGACGCGCTGGACGCCGCGCCCTACCTGGCCGCGGGCGGGCAGACGCCGCCGCCGCGGGTGCTGGCCGCGCTCGGCCCGAAGATGCTCGAGCTGTCCCGCGACCGCGCGCAGGGCGCCCACCCGTACCTCGTCACGCCGGAGCACACGGCCGGCGCGCGGGCCGTCCTTGGCGAGGGTCCGCTGCTGGCCGTCGAGCAGGCGGTCGTGCTGAGCGAGGACGTCGACGAGCGTCGCCGCCGGGCGCACTGGCACCTGGAGATCTACACCGGCCTGCCGAACTACCGGAACAACTGGCTCCGCGAGGGCTTCTCCGAGGACGACGCCGTGCGCGGCGGCAGCGACCGGCTCAAGGACGCCCTGGTCGTCGGCGGCGAGGAGGGCATCCGCGAGCGGGTGCGCGCCCACCTGGACGCCGGCGCCGACCACGTCTGCCTGCAGGTGCTCGGGCCGGACGCGTTCACCCCGCCGGTGGCGGACTGGGAGCGGCTGGCGACGGTGGTGTCCGACCTGCGATGACCGAGACCCCCTACCAGGCTGAGAGGTACGCCGCCCTGGAGCGGTCGGTCGAGGCGCAGCGCAAGCGCAGCATCGCGCGCGGTCCGATCGGGTTGATCGCCGTCCTCCTCCTCCTGTCGCTCGGGGTCGGCATCGTGGCCGCGGTCGACCTGCGCCGCCTGCAGACCCCGCGCGGGGCCGCCCTGGCCTGGACGACGGCGGTCGTCTTCGGCGACTGCACCGCCTACGAGCGGCAGTCGGTGCCGCCGGAGGGACTCGGGGAGGTCCGCAGCGACGAGGAGGTCTGCAGCGACCTGCTGCGCGAGACCGCGGCGGCGCGCGACGCGCCCCAGGAGTACGGCGTGGAGCTGCTGGACGTGCAGCAGAACGGGGAGGCGGCCTCCGCCGTCGTGGAGGTGCGCCGGCCGGAGGAGACCGTCGAGCTCGACCTGCAGATCGTGCGCAGGGGCGAGGGGTGGGCGGTCGTGCGCACCTTCGAGCTCTGCCTGGAGATCGGCTGCCCGTAGTCCACAGATCACCTTCGCGTCCTGGCGGCGGCTGCGGCAGCCCGGGACTGTCGTGACATGCCGCCGGGAGGAGCGCACGATGAGCGCCATGACGACGACCATCCCGGCCGGGCCCTGGACGGTGGAGGACCTCGACGCGTTCCCGGAGGGCACGGGCGTGCGCTACGAGCTCATCGACGGCGCCCTGCTCGTGAGCGCTGAGCCGTCGCTGCAGCACCAGCGGGTGGCCGGCGCGCTGTGGCGGCTGCTGCAGGACGCCGCGCCCGCGGACGCCGAGGTGTTCTGGCCGATCGACGTCCGGCTCTCCCCGGTCCGCCAGATCGCGCCCGACATCAGCGTCGTGCGGCGGACGGACGCCGTGGGCCGCCGGCTGTCCGGGGTCCCGCTGCTGGTCGTGGAGGTGCAGTCGCCCAGCACGCGAGCTGTCGACCTGACGCTGAAGCGCCAGGTGCTCCAGGAGGCGGGCGTCGCGTCGTACTGGCTGGTCGAGCCGGACGAGCTCGCCCTGACCGTCCTGGAGCTGCTCGACGGCAGCTACGTGCAGGTGGCGCGGGTGCAGGGCGAGGAGGCGTACGAGGCAGTGCGGCCGTTCCCGCTGCGGGTCGTCCCGGCTGAGCTGAGCGGCTGACCGGTCGGTCAGCGGCTGAGGTCGCCGAGCAGGCGGGACAGCGGTCGCACGGCCGCGGCGACAGGGTCGTCGGCGCCTTCGGCGACGGCCGTGAGGGCCAGCCCGTCCAGGGCGGCGAGCAGCAGCGCGGCCCGGCTCGGGGTGGCCGGACGTCCGCAACGGGCCAGCGCCGTCGCGACCAGGCTGCGCAGCTCGGCGTTCCACGCCACCACCAGCGCCCGCAGCTCGGGGACCCGGCCGGCCTGGACGTACCGCTCGTAGAACGTCGCCAGCCCAGCGGCGGTGGGGGCCGGCCCGAGGACCAGGTCGGCCAGCACCTGTGCGGTGGCCGCGGCGCTCGCCCGCCGCTCGGGCAGGGCGTCGACGACGGCGCGGGCGTGCGCCAGCCACCGCTCGGCCAGCTCCTCGGTGGCGGCCACCGCCAGCGCGTCCACGGTCCGGAAGTAGTGCGTCGTGCTGGCCAGCGGGACACCGGAGCGGGCCGAGAGCGCGCGGTGGGTGAGAGCGTCGAAGCCCTCGTCGAGCAGCAGGTCGGCCGCCGCTGCGCGCAGGACGGGCAGGCGCCGCTCGCCGCGGACGTTCACGCGCTGCCGCCCGCCACCCGCAGACCGGCGACGCCGAGGACGATGAGCGCGATCGAGCCCAGCCGGAGCGGGGTGGCGGCGTCGCCGAGCAGGGCGACGCCGAGCAGGGCGGTGCCCGCCGCGCCGATGCCGGTCCAGACGGCGTAGGCCGTGCCGACCGGGAGGTCGCGCAGCGCGACCGACAGCAGGCCGAAGCTCAGCACGGCGAAGACGCCGAAGGCGACGCTGGCCCGCAGCTGCGTGAAGCCCTCGCTGGCCTTGAGGCACAGCGCCATGCCCACCTCGAACAGGCCGGCCATCACCAGGAGCACCCAGGCCATCTGCGCCACCTCCTCTCAGAAGTGGAACGAACGTACTACTCCTGGCGGAGCTCTCCGACAGCGGCCACGGGAAGGCCGGTCCGGTGGCAGACCCAGAACGGGTCCGGGCCGAGGTCGGGCTCGACGAACAGCGCATGGGCGCCGACGGCCGGGCACGTCGGCTCGGTGCAGCGGGGCCAGTCGGGGTCGACGGCGTGCACCGCCTCCTGCGCGTCCTGTGCGAGCAGGCCCAGCACGTGCTCCGCGCCCTGCGGCCACTGCTCCAGCCACCAGCGCCGATGGGCGACCGCCGTGTCCAGCGCGGCGTCCCACTGCGGGTCGGCCAGGTCGAGGGACACCAGCACCCGGGCGTCGGCGACCGGGTCAGCCGAGGTCGACACTGCCGTCCGCCCGCAGCGGCCAGCCGGGGTTGTGCGCGACCTCCCACGGGTGGCCGTCCGGGTCCAGGAAGACGCCGCTGTACCCGCCCCACGGCGTGGCGGCGCCCGGCCGGCCGAGCTCCGCACCCGCAGCCACGGCCTCGGCCAGCACGGCGTCGACCTCCTGCAGCGAGCGCACGTTGTGGGCAAGCGTGATGCCGCCCCACCCGCCGCCGTCGACGACGCAGCTGTCCTGCGCCAGCTCCTCGCGGCTCCACAGCGCGACGACCAGACCGCCTGCGGCGAAGAAGAACACGTCGTCGTGCTCGTCCTCGCGCGGCGCCCAGCCCAGCCCCCGGTAGAAGGCCACGGACCGGGCCAGGTCGCGGACGCCGAGCGTCACGAGCGAGACGCGTTGCTCCACCTCAGCCCCCGACCCGTGCGTGCAGGTGCATGTCGTGCCAGCCGTCCAGGTGGAGGCCCGCGGCTCGCTTGGTGCCCTCCGCCTCGAAGCCCACCTTCTCGGCGACGCGGCAGGACGCGGAGTTCTGCGTCGAGTGCTGCAGCTCGAGCCGGTGGAACCCGAGGTTGAACGCCCACGCGCTGACGGCCTCGACGACCGCCGGCGCCACGCCCTGTCCACGCGCAGCCGGCACGGTCCAGTACGTGACCTCAGCCTGTCCGCCCTCCAGGACGATTCGGGTCAGGGTGACGCGGCCGGACAGGACGCCGTCGCGCTCGACCGCCCAGCCCGCCCGCCGGCCGGTGCGCCACAGATCGGCCCAACGGGCGGCGTACGCCCACGCCTCGGCGCTGTCCAGGCGCTCGACGTGCCAGCGCCGGACGTCCGGGTCGGCGTAGACCTCGAGCAGCGCGGCGGCGTCGTCGTCCTTCCACGGCCGCAGCAGGAGGTCGCCCGCGACCAGGTGCGGTTGGTCCACTGGCAGCGCGGTCAGGACCGGGTCGGTGAGGGCCGGCACGGGTCAGCCGCCGGCGAGCACGTCGTCGGCGTCGACGATCGTGTAGGCGTAGCCCTGCTCGGCGAGGAACCGCTGCCGGTGCGCGGCGTACTCCTGGTCCAGGGTGTCGCGGCTGACGACGCTGTAGAAGTGCGCGGTCCGGCCGTCCTCCTTGGGCCGCAGGACGCGGCCGAGCCGCTGCGCCTCCTCCTGCCGCGAGCCGAAGGTGCCGCTGATCTGGATGGCGATCGTCGCCTCGGGCAGGTCGATGGAGAAGTTGGCGACCTTGGAGACCACCAGCCCAGGGATCTCCTTGCGGCGGAACAGGTCGAACAGCCGCTCGCGCTCGGCGTTCTTGGTCGAGCCCTGGATGACCGGCATGTCGAGCGCCTCGCCGACCTCCTCGAGCTGGTCGAGGTAGGCGCCGATGACCAGCACCTGGTCGTCGTGCTTCTCGGCGAGCTTCTTGATGACCGCGATCTTCGTGTGGGC
>JBBSLB010000002.1:0-34976 GCA_038255675.1 Mycobacteriales bacterium | reverse complement strand
TCCGATCGGCCCCGCAGTCCCAGACCCCGACCAAGAGGCAGCCATGAAGCGTGTCATCTACTGCAGCCAGGCCACCCACGACATGAGCCCTGCAGAGCTCGTGCGGCTGCTCGAAGTGTCCAGGAGCAACAACGAGGAGGTTGGTCTCAGCGGCATGCTTCTTTACAGCAGCCAGAGCTTCCTGCAGGTGCTTGAGGGCGACGCGGCTGCGCTGAGGGAGACCTATGCGCGGATCGCGACCGACGACCGGCACGTCAACCTGCGCTTGCTGATGAATGCCGACGTCGCCGCGCCGCTGTTCCCGGACTGGACGATGGGCTTCGAGCACGTCGACGACGAGGACCTGGCGGAGGAGCTCGACGGCTTCACCCCCGCCACCGACTACCCGCTGGTCAACCCCGACCTGGTCACGAACGCGGGCGTGGCGCAGACCCTGCTGAAGCTCTACGCGAAGAACCGCGTCCGGTGACGGTGCTCCCCGAAGCGTCGCTGGCGGGCGTCAGGTCGACGTTCCGCACCTCCGAGGTCGAGTTGTTCTCCGTCGCCGGTCTGGACGGGCACCTGCGCGAGGTCAACGAGCCCTTCGCCACCCTGCTCGGCTTGAGCACCACGCAGGCCCAGGACCGCTCCCTGCTGGAGCTCGTCCATCCCGACGACCTGGGTGCTGTCGTGGCGGCCCTGGCCGCTCTGGAGACGGGTGCCGCCGAGGTGCTGCTGGACAACCGCTTCGTGAAAAGGGACGGGGGCACCGTCCACCTGGAGTGGGTGGCGCGCCCTATCCCCGACAGCGACCTCTGGTGGGCCGCCGGTCGCGACACCACCCGCTTCCACCTGCTCCTGGCGCAGAGCCTGCACCTGCGCACCGGGCTGGACCTCGCCCTCGGCCAGACGGTCGCCGCGCTGTGGGACCTGGACATCGGCCAGGGTCTGTTCACCTGGGAGCCGCAGGCCGCCGAGGTCTTGGGCCTGACCGCGGAGTCCCTGCCCGCCGACGCCCAAGCCCTCGCGGCCGCAGTTCATCCCGACGATGGCGACCGAGTCCTGGTAGCGGTCCAGGAGCTCCTCACCGTCGGCGCGACGGAGGTCGAGCTCCGGGTCGGAAACGAGGCCACGACCCGTCATCTGTCCTTGCGGGGAAGGATCCTGGACCGGGACCGACGTGGCAGACCGGCCCGGGCGGTCGGGCTCGTTCTCGACGTCAGCGCCGAGAAGGCCATGGAGGAGCAGATGCTCCGCATGGTCATGAGCGACGCCCTCACGGGCGTCCCGAACCGCCGGGCCTTCGACCAGGCCCTGCGCAGCGAGTGGCGCCGTTGCACACGTGCCGCAGAACCCCTGTCGGTTCTGATGATCGACATCGACAACTTCAAGTCCTTCAATGACGCCTTCGGCCACCTGGTGGGGGACGCGGCCCTCTGCAGCGTCGCCCGGGCTCTCAGCGGATCACTGCAGCGCGCGGGCGACGTCCTTGCGCGCTTCGGTGGCGAGGAGTTCGCCGTGGTGCTGCCGGGCATCGACGCCGGGGGCGCGCACGCGGTCGCCGACAGACTCGTCGCTGCGGCCCGTCAGGTGAGCATCCGGCAGGCCGGCGACCGGTCGCTGAGCGTGTCCGTGGGTCTGTCGACCTGGCTCCCCGGCGCGACCATCCGCACGTCGGCGGACCTGCTCGCCCAAGCCGACCTCGCCCTGTACGCGGCAAAGGCCGCAGGCAAGGACCGGGCGTTCGCAAGACTCTGCCCGTGAGCTCATGCCCGTCCAGCAGGGCCGCAAGACGGCCCGGCTGAGGCCGCCGGACAGGGGGCAAGCAGGGGACGCCATCGCGGAACGGCCGCGGCTCAGGCGCCGTCGGCCAGGCTGCCGGTGCTTCCGGCCGCTCCGGTCCCGCGCGCGGGGCCGGTCAGGTCGCCGGCGAGCCCGGCCAGCGGCGAGGCCTGCACCGCGCCGCCGCTGCGCACGTGGGCGGACTGCGCGAGCAGCTGCTCCCGGACGACCACAGCGCCCTTCGCCCGGCTGGACTGGAGGGCTGCGGCCGCGGCGTCGAGCACCTCGGCCGGCTGGGAGCGCTGGACGTAGGGCGTGAGGGCGAGCACCGGCGCGAAGGCCCGGCTCCGGTCCTTGCCGTGGGCCCAGAGCATCGCCGTGCCGGCGCCGTTGGTGTGCAGCGAGACCTCCCCGGCGCTGTGCAGGCCCACCCGATCGGACGTGATCAGGCGGCGCTGGACCAGGAACGGCTCGGCCCCGTCGAGCTCGAGCCACTGGCGGTGCCGCACGACCACGGCCACGAGCACCAGCAGCAGGACCGGCAGCACGAGGGCGTAGACGGCCAGCGTCGGGTCCTGCGCAACGAGGTAGATGACCAGCACCACCGCCACCGCCAGCGTCCCGAGCCCCCACAGGGCGCCCTGGCGGCTGGTCAGCCGCGTGAACCGCACCCTGGTCATCGCGTCCCCTCGAGCTGGTCGGCCAGCGCCGCCCGCAGGCTACGTCGGGAGACCGCGCGGAGTCGGACCTGTTCGCCGGTGCCGAAGGCGGTCGTGGACAGGTGCAGCCCGTCGGGGCCGGCGAAGGTGCCGAGCAGCAGGCCGGGGCCGGCGTCGCCGCGGCCGCGGACGGTGACGTCGGCCAGGACGTGGGCGCCGGCGAGCTGCTCCACCAGCGCGTCACCGGCCCGGCCGCCGGCGGCCGCGGACGCGTCGAGGTCGACCTCCGCCCCGTCCGCGCCGTCGACGCCGTCCGGGACGACCCAGTCGACGAGCACGTCGAGCAGGGCGGGCGTCGCCACGAGCGCGTAGCGGTGCAGTCCGGTCGGCTCGACGAGCTCGTCGAGGGTCAGTGCGTCGTCGACGCGGTGCAGGTAGCGCCATGCCCGGCTCTGCCCGGTCGTCCGCTGGACGCAGACCACGCGGTCGGCGACGCGGCGCAGGGTCAGCACCTGCGAGAGGACCTCGGCCATCTCGACCTCGACCGCGGCCAGCTCCTCGCCGGCGGCCGCGGCGGCACGCGCGGCGGTCTCGGCGTGTTGCGGGGTGGGGGCGAGGACCAGCCCGCGGGCCACGAGCGAGCGGAACGCCGTCACGACGGCGACGTCGCGGGCTGCCGGGTCGAGCACCTCGAGGTAGGGGGACACGACGAGCCCGACGGGCGGGCCGTCGAGGGCGGCGAGCTCCTCGTCGGTGAGGTCCACCAGCGGCACGGGCTGGGGCAGGCCGGAGGCCGTCACGTCAGAACAGCCCGCCGAGCGAGGGCAGCAGCCGGGCCGGGCTGGTCAGGACGTCGACGACCCGGCGCCCGGTGGCCACGGCGGCGCCGACGCCGTCGGAGAGGACCTGCTTGGCGCTGTCGACGGTGCGGGTGACGGCCTGGCCGACGTGCCGCGCCCCGGTCGCCAGCCCTGTCCCGACCTGACCGAGGAACGCGCCGATCTGCTCGCGGTGGTCGTAGACAAGATTGCCGAGCGACCACAGGCCGTAGCCGATGACGGCGCCCGCCGCGAGCGCCACCCCGACCGGACCGAGGGCGGCCAGGCCGAGATAGGTCGCCCCCAGAGCCAGCGCGCCGGCGGCGCCCGCAGCACCTGCGACCCGGGTGGCCGCACCGCGGGCGCCGTCGTGGCCGCCGCCCGTCACCGCGTCGCTGACCCCGCCGAGGAAGGTCAGCGGCAGGAAGGCGCGCCCGAGGACGGTGCGGGCGGCGGCGAAGCGGCCGGTCGTGCCCCGGCCGGTCAGCACGTCGCGCAGCTTCTCGGCCTGGGCCGAGGTGAGCAGCGCGTTCGCGACGGCCGGACGGCCGAGGTCGTAGAAGCGGCCGGCCTGCACGACGAGGTGGGCGTAGCGGGCAGCGGCCGCGCCCCGGGTGCGGAGCAGGCCGTGGGCCCGCGCGGCGTGCTGCCCGGTGTAGATGCCACCAGCGACCCAGCCGGGGAGCAGTGCGACGGGGTCGCGCTCCCGCAGCGCCCGCTCGAGCGAGAAGCCCGCGTCGCGCAGGTCGCCGGTCACCTGGTCGTAGCGGGCCGTCAGGCGCGAGCCCTGCTCGCGCAGCGTCTCGCTGCCGTCGTCACAGCTGCGGTGGGCGCGCTCGACGGCGTCGCCCCACGCGTCGTTGAGCCGGGCCACCTCCTGCCTGGCCTGCTCGACCTCGTCGGCGAAGCGGGAAGCCGCCCGGCTGACTCCCTCGAGCGCGTCCTGGGCCTGGGAGGTGCTGCTGCGCAGCGAGCGGGCCTGGGCGACGAACTGCAGGCTGGCCGACCCGGACCACCCCGTGAGCGCCGTCGTGCCGGCTGTCGCGGCGGCGACGCCCCTGCCGTCGAGCTCGGCCGCGGACCGCGACAGCCGGCGGGCGGCCGCACGCAGCCCCTCGGGGTCGCCGGTCGGCGCGGCGAAGCGGCTCACGGCGTGGGCGCGAAGGACTGGGCCCGTGTGGCGTCGGTCGCGAGGTAGGCGGCGGCGGCGGCGACGGCGGCGTCGCCCAGCGAGGCGGCCCCGGCCGCCCACGCCTGGCCCGCACCCAGCCAGGCGCTCGCGGCGTCCTGCGCGGCGGCCAGGACCCCGGGATGGCCGGCGGCCTCGCCGACGCCCGTCAGTGCGGCCCGCAGGGACGCGGCGGTGCCGGCAGCGTCGACCGCCACGTCGGCCAGGCGCGCCCCCGCGCCCGCGACGAGCTCGGGTCGGACGGCGAACCCCGTCACGTCCACCTCCGTCCGGTCGGGGAGACCCTAGGAGGACCACCGGACGGCTGTTGCCGTTGTCCACAGACCGGGCCCAGGTGATTGCGCCCGGCTCGATCAGCGCCGCGCTGCCCGCAGCACCCAGACGGCGGCGACGACGTGCCAGACGTCGACGACGCCCAGCCCGCCGCGCTGCAGCCCGCCGCTGCCGCTGCTCAGCGCGACAGTCCCGACCAGGCAGGCCGCGCTCAGGAGGCCGACGGCGATCGAGACGGTCGCGGCGGTGCGGTGACCGCGACGGCGCAGCGGTCCGGCGGCGAGCAGGGGGGTGCCGGCCATGGCGACGTAGCCGGTCGCGGCGACCAGCGCGTGCAGCAGGTCCTGCGTGCCACCGGGCTCGCGGGTCAGCGGGAGCGCGGCGACGGCGAGGGTGGCCAGGCCGGCCACGACGACCGCGGCCTGGACGGCGCGGCTGCCCAGCACCCGGCCGAGCACGACCGCCCACACGGGCACAAGCACGCCGAAGGCCACCAGCCCGGCCGTCATGAGAGCGCGATCGGGCGTCCCCTCGCGGGCCAGCTGGCTGATCGCCTGCTCCAGTGGGTCGTAGCCGTCACGGAGCAGCCCGCCGACCAGCCACGCCCCGACGAAGGCCACCGGCCCTGCGATCCCGCACAGTGCGCCGACGGTGCGGGGGACGGCCATGGCGCAGGCTCCCACGCGGCCCGCCGGGCCCCCCGCCGCGCGACCCTCGGCCAAGGGGGAGGACAGTGTGACCATGGCCACCCCCACTGCTGTCCGCACGCACGACGCCGTCATCGCCGCCACCCTGCAGCACCACGAGCTCGAGCGGTGGCGCGCGGCGCAGACCGTGCGGGCGCACATCGCGGTCGACGACGGACAGGACGCGATGCTCGACTGCCTCGGCCTGCTCGACCTCGTCCCGCCGCGCGGCTAGCCTCCGGACGCGCCGCCGCGCCGGTCCTCGGACGGGGACCGGCGCCGGCGGATCGCCTACAGCTGCAGCGAGGTGATCGCGGTGAACTCCTCGATGCCCAGCGGGCCCAGCTCGCGGCCGTAGCCGCTCTGGCCGAAGCCGCCGAACGGCGCGGTCGGGTTGAACACCCCGCCGTTGATGCTGACCTGGCCGGTACGCATCCGCTTGGCGAAGGCGACTGCCCGTTCGCGGTCCGAGGCCCACACCGCGCCGGACAGCCCGTACGCCGTGCCGTTGGCGATGACGAGGGCCGCCTCGTCCCCGCCGTCGTACGGCACCACCGTCAGGACCGGTCCGAAGACCTCCTCCTGCTCGATCGTGCTGCCGGCCTCGGCGACGAGAACGGTGGGCTGCACGAAGAAGCCGGTCGGGGTCGTCCCGGGCTGCTCCGGACCACCGGCGATCAGCTTCGCCCCGTCGTCGAGTGCGCCCTGGATGTAGGCCCGGACCCGCTCCTGCTGGACCTTGCTCACCAGCGGCCCCTGCTGGGTCGCCGGGTCCATCGGGTCGCCGACCGGGGCGAACTGCGCGAAGACCTCGAGCAGCCCCTCCACCTCGGCCAGCCGGTCCCGCGGCACGAGCAGCCGGGTCGTCGCGCTGCAGGTCTGGCCGGAGTTGATGAGGCAGCCGGTGAGCGAGCCGGCGATGGCGTTGCCGAGCTCCTCGGCGGACAGGTCGTCGAGCAGCACCGATGCGCTCTTGCCGCCCAGCTCCAGCGAGGTGCGCTTGGGGGCGGCGGAGGCCAGCTCGGCGACCCGCCGGCCGGCCCGGGTCGAGCCGGTGAACGACACCATGTCGACCAGCTCGTGCGCGACGATCGCCTCGCCGACGACCGGGCCGGTGCCGGTCACGAGGTTGAAGACGCCGGGTGGCAGGCCGACCGCGTCCATGACCTCGGCGAGCACATAGGCCACGCCGGGAACGAGCTCGGAGGGCTTGAGCACGACCGTGCAGCCCGCCGCGAAGGCCGCGGCGACCTTGGCCGCGATCTGGTGCAGCGGGTAGTTCCACGGCGTGATGCACCCGACGACGCCGACCGGCTGGCGCACGAGAAGCGAGTTGCCTGAGCGACGCTCCCACTCGACCGCGTCGATGTGGTCCTCGATCGAGGCGAAGTCGATGACCGGCAGGCCGGCCTGGACCATGACCGCCAGCTGCCACGGCGCGCCCATCTCGGTCGACGCCAGCACTGCCACCTCCTGGGCCCGCGCCTTGAGCCCCTCCGCGATGGCCGAGCAGTACTTCACGCGGTCGTCGCGCGAGGTCGCCGCCCATGCTGGGAACGCCGCAGCCGCAGCGTGTACGGCCTTGTCGACGTCCTCGACAGTCCCCTCGGGGACCTGGCCGATGAGCTGCTCGGTGTACGGGTTGGTCACCGGCAGCGTGCCGGTGCCGGTCGACGGGACGAACGCGCCGTCGATGTAGAGGGTGTCGCGCGAGTGCATGTCAGAGCTCCTAGGCCGCGGGGGCGTCGTCGAGGGCCTTCTCGGCCATGGCGTGTCGGGCGGCGGGGATCGCGGTCTGGTCGCGCTCGCCGCTGATGTGCTCGGCGGTGCGGTGCGCGAGCGCCATGCAGGTGAGCATCGGGTTGGCGCCGGACGGCGTCGGGAACGCGCTGGTGTCGCCGATCCACACGCCGGCGACGTCGTGCAGCTCGCCGGTCGGCTGAGCGACGGAGGTTGCCGGGTCGGTGCCCATGCGGGCGCTGCCCATCTGGTGCGCCGAGCCCATGAACAGCCCGCCGGCGCCGATGTGCATCGTGTCGAGTTCATCGCACCACGCGCCGACGTCCTCACCCCGCTTCCACACCCGTGGCGTCGCCCCGAACCACATCTCCTCGGCGCCGGCCGCCTCGTGCAGCTCGGCCATCACGCGCAGCCCCTTGCGGTAGCCCGCGATGTCGCGCTCGTCGGTCAGGGCGTAGGTGTGCACGGCCTCGCCGTTCTCGTCGATCGTCACCTCCCCGCCCTGGTGGTCGCGCAGGACGAACAGGAAGTCCGACATCCTGCCGAGCTTGCTCATCGCCTCCTTGGCCTGCGCGCCGTCGCGGCGGGCGAGCTGGAAGGCGAAGACGCCGGTGTAGTACTGCGACCCCTCGACGAGGAAGCCGTAACCGTCGCCCAGGTCGCGGAACTCGTCCATCACCGCCGCCTGCGGCGGGCCCCACCACGCGCGCTGGTCCTCGGCGTAGACGCCGAAGATGCCCGCGCTCGGGTGCAGGTAGAGGTTCTTGCCGACGGCCGGGCCGCCGATGCCGGAGCGCAGCAGCAGCGCGGGCGTCTCGAGCGCCCCGCAGGCGACGACGACGTCAGGCGCGGTGACCTGCACCCGGCGGGTCTGTTCGGTCTCGGGGTCGGTCCACGTGGCGGCCACGCCGCAGGCCCGCCCGGCCTCGGTGCAGACCTGGTCGGCCTTGGTGTTGGCGAGGATGACCGCGCCGTGGTCGAAGGCGTCACGAAGGTAGGTGTTCAGCGTGCTCATCTTGCTGCCGCTGGGGTCACCGAACTGGGTGTAGCCGGCGGCCGCCGGGTCGTAGGTGTCCTTGTCGACGTTGCGCACCGCGGTGTGCCAGGACCAGCCGAGCTTGTCGGCGCCCTCGACGATCCGCTGGTGCGGGCCGTTGAGATCCGAGCACTCGTCGTTGGCCTTCATCCGGGCGAGCACCGCCTCGAGGTGACGGTCGAAATCGGGGGAGTCGACGTCGGTGAGGCCGTGCTCGTCGGCCCACTGCTTGCGGACCGCGTCGCTGGGCTTGACGCAGTTGTGCCAGTTGATCGTCGTGCCGCCGCCGAGGGTCGCTCCCGCGAGCAGGCCGATGTTGCCGTCGGCGGAGACCGCGATGCCACCGCGGTACATCATCGTCTGGCTGGACTCGAGCTCGAGCTGGCGGTAGTCGCGCTCGCTGGTGGCTCGGCCGACCTCGAGCACGACGACCCTCTTGCCCTGCGCGGCCAGGACGCCGGCGATGGTGCCGCCGCCCGCGCCCGAGCCCACGACCACCACGTCGGCCTCGATCACCTCGCCGTCGGTGGGGACGTGTGGCGTGATGTACGGCTCGGTGTCGGGCGGGGTGATGACCGGGCCGGGGTAGCCGTACTGCGGCCAGAAGGGGTTGCGGCCGTCGGCGTCGGTGATGGAGTGCGCGAGCAGGCAGCTCGCGCCGCGCAGCGTCGAGAGGGCGATGAGCGCCTCGGGAGCCAGCGCCATCGCGGTGCCGAGCATGCCCTCGCGGGTCTTGCGTCCCTGGTGCTGGAAGCCCAGCATCGCCAGGCCGTCGAGCAGCTGGGCCATGCCGGCCTGGTCGGCCTGGCTCATGTCGGCCAGCGCATGCTCGAGGCCCTGGTCGACACCGACGGCGCTGCCGGGCAGCGCCCAGAAGCCGTGTGGGTCGTCCTCGACCTGGAGCGAGGGGACAGCGGTGTCGACCAGTGCGCGCAGGACCTCGCGCTGGACGGGGGTCAGCTCAGCCACGGACGGCTCCTGATCAGGTGTGAGGTGGGACACGCACCGTACGCCGGACTCCTTGACACCAACAGGCCTGGTGTCAGGAAGGGGTCAGGAGGCCTGCGGGATGCCCCGGGCCTTGTCGCGCTCGATCGCGGCGCGTCGGCGCTGGCAGTAGCGGATGCCGAACAGGCCGAGAGCGATGCCGTACACGCACATCCCGATCCACCAGCCGGAGACGTCGGCCGCGTCCGTGGCCGCGAGGCCCAGCAGGACCAGCAGACCGAGGGCCCACGCTGCGGTGCCGACGGCGACCACCTTGACGTCGTCGGTCTCGAGCGGCGGCGGGTCGGGGCGGGCGATCCGGCGGCTCGGCACGGCGACACCGTACGCCCGGGGTCGGCGGCTCTGGCACCCTCTGCGCCATGACGACGCAGGAGACCAGCACCCGGACCGGCGCCTCGAGCCGCCTCGACCGCTACTTCATGATCAGCCAGCGCGGCTCCACGGTCCGCCAGGAGGTGCGCGGCGGGGCGGCGACCTTCTTCACGATGGCCTACATCGTGGTGCTGAACCCGCTCATCATCGGCACCGTGCCGGACGTGGACGGTCGCGTCCTGGGCATCCCGCAGGTCGCCGCCGTGACCGCGCTCGTCGCCGCCGTGATGACGATCCTCATGGGCGTCATCGGCAAGTACCCGTTCGCCATCGCCACCGGCCTCGGGCTCAACGCGTTCGTCACCTTCTCGGTGGCGTCGCAGATGAGCTGGGCCGACGCGATGGGGCTGGTCGTGCTCGAGGGCATCGTCATTGCGGTGCTTGTCCTCGTCGGGCTGCGGACGGCGGTCTTCAACGCGATCCCGTTCCAGCTCAAGACCGCCATCAGCGTCGGGATCGGCCTGTTCATCGCCCTGATCGGCCTGGTGGACGCAGGTTTCGTGCGTCGCACCGACGTCGGGCCGGTGCCGGTGCAGCTGGGCGTCGGCGGCGAGCTGCAGGGGTGGCCGACGCTGGTGTTCGTCTTCGGGCTGCTGCTCACGGCGGTCCTCGTCGCCCGCAAGACCCGCGGCGCGATCCTCATCGGCATCGTCGTGACCACGGTGGTGGCCATGGTCGTCGAGGCGGTCTTCGACATCGGGCCGTCCTTCGTGTCGCCCGAACAGGTCAACCCCAACGCCTGGCAGCTCAACGTCCCGACGCTGCCCGACTCGGTCTTCGACCTCCCCGACCTGTCGCTGCTGGGGGACTTCTCGCTGTTCGGCGGCTTCGCCCGGGTCGGCGTCGTCGCTGCGCTGCTGCTCGTCTTCACGCTGATGCTGGCCGACTTCTTCGACACCATGGGCACGGTCGTGGGCGTCGGCCAGGAGGCCGGCCTGCTCGACGAGGAGGGCCGCCTGCCCGGTGCGGATCGCGTGCTGCTCGTCGACTCCCTGGCCGCCGTTGCCGGCGGTGCGGCGTCCGCGTCGTCGAACACGACCTACATCGAGTCGGCCGCCGGTGTCGGCGACGGCGCGCGCACCGGGCTGGCCAGCGTCGTCACCGGGCTGCTGTTCCTCGGAGCGCTGCTCGTCACCCCGCTGGTGTCGGTGGTGCCGTTCGAGGCGGCCTCGCCCGCGCTGGTCATCGTCGGCTTCCTGCTGCTGACGCAGATCCGCAACATCGACTTCGACGACTACGCGATCGCCATCCCGGCCTTCCTCACCATCGTGCTCATGCCGTTCACCTACTCCATCACGAACGGCATCGGCGCCGGCTTCATCAGCTACGCGCTGCTCAAGTCGACGCAGGGCAAGGGTCGCGAGGTGAGCCCGCTGCTGTGGGTCATCGCTGCGCTGTTCATCATCTACTTCGCCATCGAGCCGATCGAGAACGCGCTGATCGGGTAGCCGAACGTGGAGGAAATAGTTAGCAGGGCGAACGAGTTGCACGAGACGTGCCGCCTGCCACCGCTCCCGCCCTCGCCAGTGCCCTGCGCCTGTCGGTCATGCGGCTCGCGCGGCGGATGCGGTCGGAGCGCGCCGACACCTCGCTGACCCTGACCCAGCTCGCCGCACTGGCGACGCTGGAGCGGCACGGTCCGCTGACCCCGCGCGAGCTCGCCCACGCCGAGCGGGTGCAGCCGCCGAGCATGACCCGGATCGCCGCCTCGCTCGAGGCCGCCGGGCTGGCCACCCGCACCGACCACCCCACCGACGGCCGGCAGGTGCTGCTCGCCGCGAGCCCGGCCGGGGTCGCCCTGCTCCGCGAGGACCGTCGCCGCCGGGAGGCCTGGCTGGCGCAGCGGCTGCGGGCGCTCGACCCCGCCGACCGCGAGGTGCTGGAGCGGGCGGCCGAGGTCCTCGACCGGCTGGCCAGCGAATGACCGACGGCCACGGCACCTTCCGGTCGCTGCGCAACCGCAACTACCGGCTGTTCGCCTCCGGCCAGGTGATCAGCCTGTCCGGCACCTGGGGCCAGCGCGTGGCGCAGGACTGGCTGGTCCTGGAGCTGTCCGGCAACTCCGGCATCGCGCTGGGCATCACCACCGGGCTGCAGTTCCTGCCCGTCCTGCTGTTCGGCCTCTACGGGGGCGTGCTCGCCGACCGGTACGACAAGCGCCGCCTGCTGCTCGGCGCGCAGGCCGCGATGGGCATCCTCGCGCTCGTCCTGGCCGTGCTCGACCTCACCGGCTCGGTCCAGCTCTGGCACGTCTACGCGCTGGCCTTCGGCCTGGGGCTCGCGTCCGTCGTCGACACCCCGGTGCGGCAGGCCTTCGTCAGCGAGATGGTCGGCCCCGACGACCTCCCCAACGCGGTCAGCCTCAACAGCGCCACCTTCAACTCCGCCCGCATCGTCGGCCCGGCCGTCGCCGGCATCGCGATCGCGGCCGTCGGCACCGGCTGGGTCTTCGCCGCGAACGCCCTGTCCTACGTCGCCGTCCTGGCCGGCCTGCAGGCGATGCGCACGGCCGACCTGCAACCGGTGAAGAGGCTGGTCCGTGCGAAGGGCCAGCTGCGCGAGGGGCTGGCCTACGTCAGGGCGCGACCGGACCTGCTCGTGCCGATGGTGCTGGTCTTCATGGTCGGGACCTTCGGGCTGAACTTCCAGATCACGCTCGCGCTCGTGGTCAAGGAGGTGTTCGGCCGTGGCGCCGGGGCGTACGGGCTGCTGTCGGCGTTCCTCGCCGTCGGCTCGCTGGTCGGTGCGCTCGCCAGCGCGCGACGCCGGGGCCCGCCGCGCCAGCGGACGCTGTTCGCCGCCGTCCTCGTCTTCGGCCTGCTCGAGGTGCTCGTCGGCCTCGCCCCGTCGTACGAGGTGATGGCGCTGCTGCTCGTGCCGACGGGGGTGGCTGTCCTGACCTTCACCACGACAGCGAACTCGATCATCCAGCTCGGCAGCGCGCCCGAGGTGCGCGGTCGGGTGATGGCCCTCTACATCCTGGTCTTCCTGGGCGGGACGCCCGTGGGTGCGCCGCTCATCGGCGCGCTGGCCGAGGCGTTCGGGCCGCGCAGCAGCATCATCCTGGGCGGCGTGGTCACCGCGCTGTCCGGCATCGTCGCGGCGGTCGTCATGACGCGGGTCCGCTCGCTCAAGGTCGAGGCGCACCTGGCGCGGCGGCGCCCGCACGTGCACGTCCGGCGGCTCGACCTGGGCGTCACCGAGGACTGACCGCACTACGGTCCAGGGTGGCGACCTCGGCGGTGCTCGACCCTCGGCGCGGGTGGACCCAGGCCGACGGCCCTCGCCGGGTGCTGGCGCTGGCGCTGGCGCCCGCCCTCGCGCTGTGGTCTGCGCTGGCCGCCGAGGTGCTGCGGCTCGGGCAGGTCGCCGGCGGGGTCCTGGGGATGCTGCTGCCCTTCGCGGTCGTGCCGATGGCCTACAGCGCAGCGCGGGTGCTCCGGCCGTATCGGCACGCGCCCGAGACGAACGACCTCGTCCGACACTGGGTCGCCGCGATCGGCTCCGGGGTGGGGCTGCTCGCGGTGGCCTCGATCCTGCTGCTGCGCAGTGACACCGGCAGCGACGGGGCCTTCTTGTTCCTCGTGGTGCTCGGGCTGGGGCCGTTGACCGCTGTCCTCGTCGCCCTGCCATGGGGGGTAGTGAGCGCCCTGCGCCGCCGCTGACCCCTCAGAGCGCGCGTCGCCGCAGTGCCGCCGGCGCGAACCACAGGCTGGCGGTCGCCACTCCGAAGACCCCGGCGATGGCGACCGCTGCGCCGCGGTCCAGCAGCACGTCGGCGACCAGGAGCAGCACCGCCGACAGCGCCAGGCAGAGCAGGGCCAGACCGACGACGGCGAAGCGGTTCGAAGCGCGCACGACGGCCTGCTTCTGCCGGTGCGCGAACAGGCCGCGGTGGTAGGCCACCGGAGCGATGAGCACGACGGACGACGCGGCGGCCAGCAGCAGCCCCACGAGGTAGACGCGGCGCTGGAAGCGGTCGACGTCCTCGAAGCCGGCCGAGAACGGCACCGTCAGCAGCAGCGAGAACAGGATTGCGACGCCGGTCTGCGTGACCCGCAGCTCCCCGAGCAGCTCGTCCCAGTTGCGGTCGGCGCGCTGGAGCGGACTCTCACCGCGGTGCTCGACAGGTTCGCTCACGCAGGAGTCCTACACCCGCCGGCCCTGGCCCGGTCGCGTTCACACGGTGCTGGCGCTCCACCCGCTCGGTCAGCCGTGCAGCGCGCCGTCGGTCTCCGACAGCACGATCTCGTCGTAGGCGAGGTCGCGCACCAGCGCGGGTGGTGGCGTCCAGCCATGGGCCATCAGGTGGCGGTAGAGCGCCGATCTGGCCTCGAGCACGCCCTCCGCGGCGGCCAGGCTGCGGTCGAGCAGCTCCTGGTCGAGCACGCCGGCGCGCATCCGGTCCTCGAGGCCGTCGCGCTTGATGACAGCGGCGTGCAGGCTCCAGAAGTGGGCCAGCAGCTCGTGATCCCGGTCGTTGTCCACGCCGCACCCCCGTTCGGTCTCTTGGCCGATGCTCCTCTCCTCGGCCGGTCGGATCAACCTCTGAACGGGTGACGGGGCGACATCTCGCTATCTGTCCGTAATTGCCGCCAGAACGGCGTCGTACGCCGCATCGGCCAGCGCCGTCATCTCCTCGTCGGTGCGGTCCTGGATCGGGTGCGGCACCAGGACGTAGGACACGGCAAGGCCGAGTGCGCGCGACTGCGCGTCGGCGGCGTCCTGGAACTCGCTGCTGGCCAGGAAGACCCCCACCAGGCCGCGGGCCTCGAGGTCGGCGATGTCGTGCACACTGCACGACGCGCAACTGCCTCAATCGGCGAGCGCCTCGATGACCACCTCGCACTGCACGGCGATCTCGTGCCGCAGGTCAACCGGCGCGGGCTTGGCGAAGGTCGGCTTGGCGTAGCGCCGGACGGTCACCCCATCGGCCACGAGCCGGGACTCCAGCCGGTCGAGCAGCACGTCACCGCGCGCCTTGGAGATGTCGAGCAGCCCGACCGTCAGTCCGTCGAGCGAGGCAGGCCGCGGGTTCAGGGTGCGCGTCGAGGGAACGCGCTCGGACGTGGGATCCAGCAGGACGCGCATCAGGCTCCTATCGGGACGGTGGTGGGCTCGCTGCCGCCGGCGCCGCTGACCCAGCCGGGCACGATGGTCGAGAACAGCCCGGCGGTGCCGCCGGCGTGGGCGATGAGCAGGCCGCCGGGGCGGAACTTCGGCAGCGGCACGGCCTGGCCCCAACCGGCGATCATGGCCGGTGGCATCCCCTCGGCCATGCCGTCGACACCGCGGGAGAGCTCAGCGGCCGGGACGGTCAGCAGCCCGTCGAGCTCCGCCAGCAGCCGCGCGCGGTCCCAGCCGGCCTCGCGGAAGACCCGGCCGTGCTCGGGGCTGAGCACCAGCAGCGCGTCGAAGACGATCGCCAGCTTGGGGTGGCCGACGCCGCGCAGGCCCGCCGCGAGGCTGCGGGCCAGCGACTCCGGGGTGCGTGACAGCTGGTCGACGACGGGCCACCAGCCGCAGCCGGCGAACAGGGTGAGGGCCGAGCCCTCGACCCCACGGCTCTCGGCCAGGGGGTCGAAGGGGGAGCCCTCCTCGTCCTCGGCGAAGCAGGCGGTGTACTTGCCCGGTTGGCCCTGGCTGCCGCGGTCGACCTCGCCGGGGCGGCCGCCGCCGACGTTGCGGACCACGAGCTGCAGCGCCCGGCCGATCGTGGCGTTGGCGCGGTTGCCCTGCCCGAGCGCGTTCACCCCGCTGTTCATGCCGATCGCCCGCGCCACAGGGCCGTTCACGACGACGACCGGGCCGGCCGGCATCGTCGTGGCGAGCACGCCGTGCATGTTGAAGCCGTCGGTGCAGGCCGCGGCAACGGCGGCCAGGACCACCGGCAGGTGCTCGGGCAGGCAGCCGGCCAGCACCGCGTTGACCGCGACCTTCTCGACGGTGCACTCCACCAGGTCCGGCGGCACGACGGCGACGACCTCGTCCGGCGCGCGCGACGTGCCCTTCAGCATCGCCAGAACCCGCGCCTCGGTCGGCGGGACGACAGGCAGGCCGTCGGTCCAGCCGCGGGCGTACGCCGCCTCGTACTCGTCCTCGAGGTCGGCCAGCTCGACGGTGCGGGCGGTCAGGATGCGCTCGCCGTACCGCCGGTCGAGCTCCTCCTCGACGCCCCACTCGACCGAGCGGGAGCCGCAGCCGGGCCGGTGGTCGGGCAGGTCGGGGCCGAGCCCGGTCACCCCGGTCAGCTCCTCCCAGGAGCTGCGGAGCCAACCGACGGCACGGGCGACCTCGGCGCCGTCCTCCACCCGCAGCAGCGTCGGGACGGTGTCGACCTGCAGCCGCCAGCTCGACTCGAGCTCGCTGTCGTCGACGACGGTCAGGCCGGCGGGGAAGCCCGGGTCGTCCTGGCTGTAGACGGTCAGCCCGCCGGCATCAGCCAGCTGGTGCAGCACCGGCTCGACGAGGGTGCACGTGGGGCAGTCGCGCTTGAGCACGACGACCCACCCGTCCGGCAGCTGCACTCCCTGACGGTAACCTGCGGTGTGATCTCCACGACATCTCGGGTGCCCGTCGACCAGCTCGCGCGGGAGACCGGCTGGGAGGTCAAGCCCGAGGGGGCGTGCCGCAAGGAGCAGTGCGTGCCGCTGCCGCCCGGCACGCTTCGTGACGGCCAGGTCGACCTCGCCGCCTTCGCCGAGCGGATGGGGCGGCCGCTGCTGCACGACGAGCCGGCCGGTCTCTGGTCGCTCGGCCCGTCGGGCGGTGGACGGGCGATGACCACCGTCCAGGCCCCCGACCTGGTGCTCCCGACGCTGACGGGCGAGCCCTTCCCCCTCGCTGCCCTGCGCGGGAAGAAGGTGCTGATCGCCGCCTGGGCGAGCTGGTGAGGCTGCCGCTTCGACCTGCCGGTCTGGCAGGCACTGCGCACTGAGCTCGCGCCCTCGGGCTTCGAGCTGTACAGCGTGGCGATGGACGCCAGCGCCGCGGCCGCGGCGCCGTTCGCCGCCGGCGTCGACTTCCCGGTCGTGGTGGACAGCGGACACCGGCTCGGTGAGCTGTTCGGCGTGGTCAACGTCCCGTCGGGCATCTGGGTCGACGAGGACGGCACTGTCGTCCGCCCGCCCGAGACGGCCTACCCGGCGCCTCCGACCTTTGCCAGCTACGACCTCGAGGACCCCAAGGTCGTGGCGTCGCTGCCGGCGGCGGCGGTGAGCCGGCTGCGCACCGTGCAGCCCCACCTCAAGGCGATGCAGATCGACCCGGAGGGCTACGTCGGCGCGCTGCGCGACTGGGTCGCACACGGCCCCGCCAGCCGCTTCGCGCTGTCGGCCGAGGAGGTCCTCGAGCGCTCCCGCCCGCGCCCGGCGGAGCAGGCCCAGGCGGCCGCGGCCTTCGCCCTCGGCCAGCACCTGCACGCCGCCGGGTCGCCGGAGCCGGCCGTTGCGTGGTTCCGGGAGAGCCACCGGCTGCAGCCCGACAACTGGACCTACCGCCGCCAGGCCTGGTCGCTCGCCGACCCGGCTCAGGGCCCGACCGAGCAGTACGACGGGCACTGGCTCGCCGACGTCGAGCGGGAAGGCGCCGAGCACTACTACGCGCCGCTGGAGCTCGAGCCGCGCCGCCGTGGCTGACCGCTCAGGCGGACCGCTCGGCCACAGCGGCCCGGGCCGAGGTGGCGTCGCGGGCCGCGAGCGCGAGCCGGGCGAGGTTCTCGCACGACTCCAGTGTTCGGGTGGCCATCGCCGCCCGGACGGCCGGCAGCGACGCGGCCGACATCGACAGGCTGGTGATGCCCATGCCGACCAGGACGGGGGCCAGCAGCGGATCGGCCGCCGCCTCGCCGCAGATGCTCACCGACTTGCCGGCCTCACGGCCGGCCGCCGCGCACATGGCGAGCAGCTGCAGCAGCGCCGGTTGCCACGGGTCGAGCAGGTCGGCCAGCTCGCCGTTCATGCGGTCGGTCGCCAGCGTGTACTGGCTCAGGTCGTTCGTGCCGATGCTGAGGAAGTCGACGACCTCGAGGATCCGCGCGGCCTGCAGCGCGGCGGCCGGCACCTCGACCATCACCCCGGCCCGGGGCAGGCCGAGCGCGTGCACCTGCTCGGCGAAGGCTGCCGCCTCCTCGACGGTAGAGACCATCGGTGCCATCACCCAGACGTCGGCGCCGGTCCGCTCGGCGGCGCGGGCGACCGCCCCGAGCTGGTCGGCGAGCACCTCGGGCCGGCGCCGGGCGACGCGCAGCCCTCGTACTCCCAGGGCCGGGTTGTCCTCGGCCTCCATGTCCAGGAACGGCAGCGGCTTGTCGGCGCCGGCGTCGAGGGTGCGAAGCACGATCTTCGCGCCGCCCATCGCCTCGAACATCTCGACGTAGGCAGCCTCCTGCTCCTGCGCGCTCGGCGCGGAGGTCCGACCGAGGTAGAGGAACTCGGAACGGAACAGGCCGACGCCCTCGAAGGACTCGTCTCCGGCGGTGCCTGCGAGGTCCTCAACCGAGCCGACGTTGCGCAGCAGCTTGACGGGGTGGCCGTCGGCGGTCCGGCCTGGGCCGGCGACCGCGGCCTGCGCGAGACGGGCGGCGTCGGCCTCGGCCTGGGCGCCGGCGACCTCGTCCTCGCGGATCTGCCGGACCTGACCCGTGGTGCCGTCGACGAGCACGGACGTGCCGTCGGCCAGGTCGAGGATGCCGCGACAGCAGACGACCGCCGGGATGCCCAGCGCACGGGCCAGGATCGCGGTGTGGCTGGTGGGGCCGCCGCGAGCGGTGACCAGGGCTCGCACCTGGCTGCGGTCGAGCTGCGCGGTGTCGGCCGGCGCGAGGTCATCGGCGACCAGGACGAACGGCACTCCCGGTGACGGCACGCCCGGCATCGCCAGCCCGAGCAAGACAGCGACCGCGCGCGCCCGGATGTCGTCCAGGTCGGCCGCGCGCTCACCGAGGTAGCCGCCCAGGTCGGTGAAGACGGCCTGCTGCTCGCGCAGGGCGGCGTCGACGGCCCACGGCGCGCCAGCCCCCTCGAGCACCCGCCCGGCGACCGACTCGGCCAGCACCGGGTCGCGGGCCATGAGCGCCTGCGCCTGCAGCACGTCGGCGGCGGTGCTCGTCGCCGTGGCCGCGCGGCGCTCGAGGTCGGCGGCGACCTGCTCGAGCGCCGCGACGGCGCGGCTCGCCTCGGCGGTCAGGTCGTCGACCGGACCGTCCTGGGCGGGCAGTGCCGGGGGCGGGGCCAGGCAGAACACTGGCCCCGCACCCGTGCCGGGGGAGACGGCGATGCCGCTCAGGGCCGTAGCCAGGTCAGGCATCCGCGGCGGCCGGCTCGTCGTGGTCCTGCTGGAGCAGCGCGACCAGGGAATCAAGCGCCGCCTCTGCGCCGTCACCCTCGGCCTCGAGCACCACGGTGTCGCCGTTCCTGGCGCCGAGCGCCAGCACACCGAGCATGCTGCGGGCGTCGACGAGCTTCCCGTCGGGCTTGCCCACCTTCACCGGGACGCCCGCCGCAGCGCTGGCCTGAACGAAGATCGCGGCCGGCCGGGCGTGCAGCCCGACCCGTGAGCCGATGGTCGCCTCGCGTCGTGCCATGGAGTTCCTCCTCGAGAAATGCTGCAGGGACGTGGCTTACGGCTCGACAGTGACCTTGATGGCCTCGCCGCGCGCGACGATGCCGAAGGCCTCGAGCACCCCCTCGAGGGGGAGCCGGTGCGTGATGAGGTCGAGCACCGGGACGTCACCTGAGGCAATGAGCTCCAGCGCCCGCTTGTTGTGCGACGGGCTCGAACCGTTGGCGCCGACGACCGTCAGCTCGCGGTAGTGCACGAGGTTGGAGTCCAGGGTGATGGTCGGCTTGTCCTTGGGCAGTCCGCCGAACAGGCTGACCCGGCCGCCGCGCGCCGCCATGAGCAACGCCTCCTCCTGGGCCTGGCCCGAGGCTGCCGCCGTGATCACGACGTCGGCGCCGCGGCCGTCGGTGGCCTTGAGGACGGCGTCCACGGCGTCGGTCTCGGCGCTGCAGATCGCCTCGTCGGGGGCGACGACGCCGGCCGACAGGTCGAGCCGCGACCGGTTGAGCTCGACGAGCAGCACCTGCGCGGCGCCGCGCGAGCGGGCCAGCCGCACGTGCAGGCAGCCGATCGGCCCGGCGCCCACGACGACGACGACGTCGCCCGGTCCGACACCGGCGAGCTCCTGGCCGTTCAGCACGCAGGCCAGTGGCTCGGCGACCGAGGCCTCGGCGAAGCTGATGCCGTCGGGAATCCGGTTCAGGCCGTCGACGGCCAGCACCTGCTGCGGCACGACGAGGTACTCCGCGAAGCCGCCCTCGTAGTGGTAGCCGACGGAGGTCTGGTTCGGGCAGATGGTCATGCGGCCGCGCGCGCACTCTGCGCACGTCCCGCACGGGACGGCCGCAATGACCTGGACGCGGTCGCCGGCGGCCCAGCCGCTGACGCCGGCACCGACGTCGACGACCTCGCCGGCCACCTCGTGCCCCATGACCCGGGGCGGGTCGATGTGCTGGTGCCCGTGGTTGAGGATCTTCACGTCCGTGCCGCAGGTCGAGCAGGCGCGCACACGGATCTTCACCTCGCCGGCGCCGACCTGCGGCTCCGGGGCGTCCTCCAGCCGTACGTCGCCGGGCTCGTAGAAGCGGGCCACTCTCATGCGGGGGTCTCCTCGTCGTCTGCGGACAGGCCGGCGAGCAGCGCCAGCACGTCCTGGGGGTCGGTGGCGGAGCGGAGGCGCTCGGCGGCCTCGGCGTCCATGAGCACGACAGCCAGGGCGGACAGCACCTCGACGTGCTCCTCGCCGCTGGCGGCGATGGCGACGCAGATGCGGGCGTCGTTGCCGTCCCAGTCCACGCCGGCCGGGAACTGCAGGACCGCGAGCGTGGTCCGCAGCACCAGCGCCCGGGCGGCGTCGGTGCCGTGCGGGATGGCGACGCCCTCGCCGATGAAGGTCGAGACCGAGCGCTCGCGCTCGAGCATGGCGGGCGCGTAGTCGGGCTCGACCGCCCCGAGCTCCACGAGCAGCTCGCCGGCCTGGCGGACGGCATCCCACTTGTCGACCGCGGTCAGGCCGAGGCGGACGCCCTCGAGCTGCAGCACATCGGCGGTGAGCTGGTCACCCATCGAGGGTCCCGCCGTCCCGGATCGCGGCCTCGACCTGGTCAAAGACCGGGTCGCCCATGAAGATCTGGAACGGCACGACGACCGCGTCGGGGGCGGTGCCGCGGGCGCGCTGGGCGAGCCCGCTGTGGCAGAGCACCACCTGGGCGTCGGCCGGGATCGCGTTGACCGCGACGTGCTCGACGGCGACGTCGTACTTCTTCAGCCGCTTGCGCATCTGGCTGGCCAGCATGACGCTGCTGCCCATCCCCGCATCGCACGCGATGACAACTTTGGTCACGGAAGCGCCTGCAATTGTTGGCATCTCACGCCTCCGCGGTGGTGTTGCGCATAGCCGGGGCGTGCGTGGGGGCGGTCGTCTCTGCTGTGGCCGACGATGCCTGCACGGGGACGGCGTCCTCGTGCACCGGCGGCGCCTCCTCGGCCTTCTCGCCGCGGCCGAAGCCCAGCAGCAGCGAGGCGACGGCGAAGGACACGGCTGTGGCGACCAGGATCGACAGGATCACCGGGATGAAGCCTCCGCGGGGGGTGACCGCGGCGTAGGCGAAGATGCTGCCGGGCGAGGGAGTCGAGACCAGGCCGGCACCCGTCACGACGGCCGTGCCGACGCCCGCGGCGCCGCCGGCGATGGCGGCGAGGATCAGCTTGGGCTTCATCAGGACGTACGGGAAGTAGATCTCGTGGATCCCGCCGAGGAAGTGGATGACGATGGCGCCGGGAGCGGACAGGCGCAGCAGGCGCGGGCCGAAGAAGAAGTAGGCCAGCAGGATTCCCAGGCCGGGGCCGGGGTTGGTCTCGACCATGAACAGCACCGACTTGCCGGTCTCGGTCGCCTCGGCGACGCCGAGCGGGGACAGAACGCCGAAGTTGATGGCGTTGTTGAGGAAGAGCACCTTGGCGGGCTCGACCAGCAGGGAGACCAGTGGCAGGAAGCCGGTGTCGACGAGGAAGTCCACGCCGTTGCCGGCCGCCTTGGTGAGCCCCTCGACGACCGGGCCGATCCCGAGCAGCCCGGCGAGTGCCGCCAGCACGCCGAGGATGCCGGCGGTGAAGTTGTCCACCAGCATCTCGAAGCCGACCTTGACCTTGTCCTGGATGAACCCGTCGATGAGCTTCAGGACGTACGCGGTGGCCGGGCCGATGAGCATGGCGCCCAGGAACATCGGGATGTCGGTCCCGACGACCACGCCCATGGTGGCGACGGCGCCGACGACCGCGCCGCGCTGGCCGTGCACGAGGCGCCCGCCGGTGTAGCCGATCAGGACGGGCAGCAGCACGGTGATGATCGGGCCGACCAGCTCGGCCAGCCGCTCGTTCGGGATCCAGCCGGTGGGGATGAACATCGCGGTGATCAGGCCCCACGCGATGAAGGCAGCGATGTTCGGCATGATCATGCCGGCGAGGTAGCCGCCGCCGCGCTGGATGCGCGCGCGGAACCCGGCTCCCTCTAGGTGCTTTGCGTCAGCGACTGCGGTCATGGGGTGCGCTCCTGGGTCAGTGGGACGTGGACAGCGGGGTCGTGCGGTCGAGCAGCGGGCTGGTGGTGACGTCGTCCGGCCGGAGGTCGGAAGCAAGGGGCATGCGACTGCCGGGCAGGCCGGCCGCGGCCGCGCCCCAGGCGAGGGCGGTGGCAAGAGCGGGAGCGCCGGCGGCACCGGCCGACAGGAAGCCGGCGAGCATCGCGTCGCCGGCCCCGACCGAGCTGCGCGGGGCGAGCACCGTCGAGTGGCCGCGCAGGACGCCGGCTCGCTCGACCAGCAGGGCGCCGTCGGCGCCCAGGCTGGCCAGCACGCTGCCGGCGCCACGTGCGCGCAGCTGCTCGGCCGCCGTCAGGACGTCCCCCAGGGTCAGCAGGGGACGCCCGGCGGTCTCGGCCAGCTCCTCGCGGTTGGGCTTGACGAGCGCGGGCCCGACGTCCAGGGCGGCGGTGAGCGCCGAGCCGCTGCTGTCGACGGCGACGTTGGTCCCGGCGGCCTGCAGGGCGCGGCACAGGCGGGCGTAGACGTCGTGTGGCACACCCGGCGGCAGGCTGCCGCACAGCACGGCCCAGTCGGCGCCCGTGGCGGCAGCCAGCACACTGGCGACCAGCGCCTCGACGTCGTCGCGGTCGAGGCGTCCGCCCGGCTCGTTGACCTTCGTCGTCGTCCCGTCCGGCTCGACCAGGCTGACGTTGGAGCGGGTGGCGCTGCGGACCGGGACCGCCACCACGTCGAGCCCGGCGGAGGCGAGCAGGTCCAGCAGGCGCTCGCCGTCCGGCCCGCCGAGCGGCAGCACGGCACGGGCGGCCACGCCGTTGGCGGTCAGCGCCCGAGCGACGTTGACGCCCTTGCCGCCGGCGTCCACGCGCGTCGAGGTCCCGCGGACCAGCGCGCCACGGACCAGGCCGCCGACCTCGATGGTGCGGTCCAGGCTGGGGTTCAGCGTCACGGTGACGATCACGCGCGCACCACCCGCGGTCCGGCGCCCTCGAGCTCGGCGGTGGCGCGGTCGTCGAGCCCGCTGTCGGTGATGAGCGTGTCGACCTGGTGCAGGTCGCCGAAGCGGGTGAGGTGGTCGACCCCGACCTTCGTGTGGTCGGCGAGCAGCACCACGCGGGCTGCAGAGGCCATCATCGCCCGCTTCGTCGCGGCCTCGGCGTGGTCGGGGGTCGTCAGCCCGCGGCGCACCGACACCCCGTTGGTGGCCACGAAGGCGACGTCGACGAAGGTGCCGGCGAGGGCGTCCGTGGCCCAGCTGTCGACCGAGGCGAGGGTCCGGCCGCGGACGCGCCCGCCGAGCAGCAGCACCGTGAGGTGCGGGCGGGACACCAGCGACAGCGCCAACGGCAGCGCGTTGGTGACGACCGTGAGCGGCCGGTCCGACGGCAGCAGGTCGGCCAGCCGGGCGGTCGTCGAGCCGGCGTCGAGCAGGATCGCGCCCTCCTGGGGCAGCTCGGCCAGCGCGGCCTTGGCGATGCGGTCCTTCTCGGCGGTCATGACGCTGTCACGGGCCGCCAGCGCCGGCTCGAAGCCGAGCCGCTCCACCGGGATGGCCCCGCCGTGCACCCGGCGCAGGACGCCCTGCCGCTCCAGGATGGTCAGGTCGCGGCGAACGGTCTCGGTGGTGACCTGGAGCTCGGCGGCCAGCTCGGCCACGTCGACCCGGCCGCGACTGCGGGCGAGTCCGACGATGTACTGCTGGCGCTCCTCGGCGTACATGTGGGTTCACCTCCGTTCGATCTGTGTTTCGTTGGTTCTACTCCCGTTCTTGTGTGTTGTCCATCACTTCGTCACGGCCCGTTAAGGAGGCGGCCGGTAAGCAGGCCCGTACGGGGCCGCAGCCGGCCCGGGATGTGGCGATCTCGCCCGCTCAGGACCCCCTCGTGATCGCCACGTCCGGTGACGGCGAGCCGGGCCGGCAGCGTGTGCCGGGTCAGCCCCCGCGGCGGGTCAGCCGCGCTTGCGGGCCCTGCGCCGGCGGCGGACGGCCCGGCCGAGCGAGCCGGGACGCGCGGCGGAGGCCAGGCAGGCCGCGACGAGCAGGAACACCGGCACGGCGAAGAACACGAAGAACGCCTGGACGTACCACGGCTTGCCCTCGAAGTTGGTCACGACGGGGGCGACGAGAAGCAGCAGCAGGACGGCCAGCGCGACGTTGAAGACGCGCGGCACCCAGGCCTGCGGCAGCGGGCGCGGCTCGGTCAGGAGACGGCCTCGATGACGTGGTCGATGCAGGCGGTCAGCGCACGCACGTCGTCCGGTTCGACAGCGGGGAACATCGCGATGCGCAGCTGGTTGCGGCCGAGCTTTCGGTAGGGCTCAGTATCGACGATCCCGTTGGCGCGCAGCACCTTTGCCACCTGGGCGGCGTCGACGGAGGCGTCGAAGTCGACGGTGCCGATGACCTGCGAGCGCATCGCCGGGTCCTGGACGAAGGGCGTCGCGACCGGGCTGCTCCCGGCCCAGCCGTAGAGCGCCTGGCTGGACTCGCGCGTCCGCGCGACGGCCCAGTCGAGCCCGCCCTGCCCGTTGATCCAGTCGACCTGCTCGGCCATCAGGAAGATCGTCGCCAGGGCGGGGGTGTTGTAGGTCTGGTCCAGCCTTGAGTTGTCCAGCGCGATACCCAGGTCGTAGGACGCGGGCACCCATCGGCCGGACGCCTTCACCGAAGCGATGCGCTCGAGGGCCGCGGGGGACATCAGCGCGAGCCACAGCCCGCCGTCGGAGGCAAAGCTCTTCTGCGGGCTGAAGTAGTAGACGTCGAACTGCGCGGCGTCGACCGGCAGGCCGCCGGCGCCGCTGGTCGCGTCGACCGCCACGAGCGCGCCTTCGTCGGCGCCCTCGACCCTCGCGATCGGCATCATCACGCCGGTCGAGGTCTCGTTGTGGGTCAGTGCGTAGAGGTCGATACCGGCCTCGGCGACCGGCAGCGGGTGCGTCCCAGGCTCACTCTTGATGACCGACGGATCGTCCAGGAAGGGCGCCTGTTGTGCTGCGGTTGCGAACTTGGAGCTGAACTCGCCGAAGTGCAGGTGCTGCGAGCGCTTCTCGATCAGCCCGAAGGTCGCGATGTCCCAGAACTCGGTGGCGCCGCCGTTGCCGAGCAGCACCTCGTAGCCGTCCGGCAGGGCGAAGAGCTCGCGCAGCCCGGCGCGCAGCCGGCCGACCTGGTCTCGCACCGGCGCCTGCCGGTGCGAGGTGCCGAGGTAGCTGCGGCCGGTCGCGACCAGCGCCTCGAGCTGGGCCGGGCGGATCTTCGACGGGCCTGCGCCGAAGCGGCCGTCCGTGGGCAGCAGGTCCTGGGGGATCACGACGTCGGTCACCTGCGGAACGCTACCGGCGGAGCCGCGAAGCAGTCGCCGCTCGACCGCTCGACCGCTCGACCGCTCGACCGCTCGACCGGCTGAAGCGCGGAGCCAGGTGCCTAGATCTGGTTGCCGGCCGGCAGGGTGCCGCTCTCGACCGCGGAGACCGGGCGCGGGGCCGGCCCGACGTAGATCGCCGACGGGCGGATCAGCTTGTTCAGCTTCTTCTGCTCGAGGATGTGCGCGCTCCAGCCGGCGGTGCGGGCGCAGGTGAACATCGAGGTGAACATGTGCGCCGGCACCTCGGCGAAGTCGAGGACGACGGCAGACCAGAACTCGACGTTGGTGCGCAACGGGCGATCGGGGAAGCGGGCGGTGAGCTCCTCGATGGCGGCCTTCTCCAGCGCCTCGGCAACCTCGTAGCGGTGCGAGCCGAGCTCTTGCGCGGTGCGGCGCAGCACGCGGGCGCGCGGGTCCTCGGCGCGGTAGACGCGGTGCCCGAATCCCATCAGGCGCTCCTTGCGGTCGAGCAGGCCCTTGACGTACTTGACCGGGTCGCCGCTCTTCTCGACGTCGTCGAGCATCGTCAGCACGCGCGACGGCGCGCCGCCGTGCAGCGGGCCGGACAGCGCGCCGATGGCGCCGGAGATGGACGCCGCCGCGTCGGCGCCGGTCGAGGCGATGACCCGGGCGGTGAAGGTGGAGGCGTTCATGCCGTGCTCGGCGGCCGACACGAAGTAGGCGTCGACAGCCTTGGTGTGGGCCGGGTCTGGCTCGCCCTTCCAGCGGATCATGAAGCGCTCGACGATGGTCTTGGCCTTGTCGACCTGGCTCTGCGGGACCATCGGCTTGCCGAGGCCGCGGGCGGACTGCGCGACGAAGGCCATCGTCATGACCGAGACGCGCGCGAGGTCCTCGCGGATCTGCTCGGGGTCGATGTCGAGCATCTGCTGCAGGCCCCAGGCCGGTGCGAGCATGGCGATGGCGGACTGCACGTCGACGCGGATGTCACCGGAGTGGACCGGGAGCGGGAACGGCTCGGCGGGCGGCAGGCCCGGGTTGAACTTGCCGTCGACGAGCAGGCCCCAGACGTTGCCGAAGCTGACGTTGCCGACAAGCTCCTCGATGTCGACCCCGCGATAGCGGAGGGCGCTGCCCTCCTTGTCGGGCTCGGCGATCTCGGACTCGAAGGCGACGACGCCCTCGAGGCCGGGCTTGAACGGCGTCTCGTCGGCCATGGAGCGGCTCCTCGTCTGCAGGTCGGGCAGGGGTGGGGCGTGCGGTCCGGACCGGTCAGGCCCGCGCCCATCCTGCCGGACGTCCCCGTCGGCCCCGATCCGGCCCCCGGCGGCGCCGCCGGAGCGCGTCTAGCCTCGCGCCGTGACCCCCGACCGCGCCCTGGCCGACCTGCGCAGGGACTACGGCCGTGCGGGACTGGCCGAGGACGAGCTCGCGCCGACCTGGACCGAGCAGTTCGACCGGTGGTTCGCCGACGCATCGGGGCTGGTCGAGCCCAACGCGGTCGTGCTGGCCACGGCGTCGTCGGCCGGCGCGCCGAGCGCCCGCACGGTCCTGCTCAAGGCCTGCGATGCCCGAGGCTTCGTCGTCTTCACCAACCTGACCTCCCGCAAGGGCCGCGAGGTGAGCGAGAACCCGCGCGCCACGCTGCTGTTCTCCTGGGTCGAGCTCGAGCGGCAGATCGTGGTTGAGGGCGCCGTCGAGCAGATCGACCGTGACGAGACCGATGCCTACTTCAGCTCCCGGCCGCGCGGCTCGCAGATCGGTGCCTGGGTGTCCCACCAGTCGCAGGTCGTGGCCGGCCGCGAGGTGCTTCAGGCCAGGCAGGCCGAGCTCGAGCAGCGCTTCGCGGGGCGGGACGTGCCGGTCCCCGACTTCTGGGGCGGACTGCGCGTCGTCCCGGCCGCGGTCGAGTTCTGGCAGGGCCGGCCCAGCCGCCTGCACGACCGGCTGCGCTACCGGCTCGACGGGACGACCTGGTTGGTGGAGCGGCTGTCCCCGTGACCCGCCCGACCGCCCAGACCCGCCAGGGGCTGGCGGCCCGGCTGCGCGGGGCCGCGCTGGACCTCACCCCGCTGCGGGTGTCCCGGCCCTATCGCCGGCTGCTGTTCGGCGACGCCGTCTCGGTCCTGGGGACGCAGGTCACGGTCGTCGCCGTCCCGCTGCAGGTCTACGCCCAGACGCGGTCGGTCATCGCGGTCGGCCTGGTGGGCGTCGCCGGCCTGCTGCCGCTCATCTTCTTCGGGCTGTACGGCGGGGCGATCGCCGACGCGGTCGACCGACGCCGGCTGGTCCTGCTCACGACCTCCGGCCAGCTGCTGCTCGCGCTCGTGCTGGTCGGCCAGGCCCTGCTCGATCTCGAGCAGACCTGGCTGCTCTACGTCGTGATCGCTTGCCAGGCAGGCATCTTCGCGATCGACTCACCTGCCCGACAGGCGTTCGTCCCGCGGCTGCTGAGCAAGGAGCTGCTGCCTGCGGCGAACGCGCTCAAGCAGGTGGAGTTCAACCTGGCCGTGACGGTCGGCCCGCTGCTGGCCGGCGTGCTGGTTGCCCAGGTCGGCTATGGCGCGGCGTACGCCCTGGACGCGGTGACCTTCGGTGCGGCGCTGCTCGCGGTCTCCGGGCTGCCGGCCATGCCCCCGGAGGGCGGTGGTCGGCGGGCCGGGACGGCCAGCGTGCTGGAGGGCCTGTCGTTCCTGCGCAGCCGGCAGGTGCTGCTCATGACGTTCGTCGTCGACCTCGTGGCGATGGTCTTCGCGATGCCGCGGGCGCTGTTCCCCGCCCTGGCGCAGGACGTCTACGGCGGCGGCGAGCAGACGGCCGGGATCCTCTACTCCTCGCTGGCGGTCGGTGCGTTGCTCGGTGCGCTGTTCTCCGGCTGGCTCGGCCGGGTGCACCGGCACGGCGTCGCGGTGCTCGCCGCGATCGTCGTGTGGGGCGCGTCGATCACGCTCTTCGGGCTGGCCGACGTGTTGTGGCTGGCGGTCCTCTGCCTGGCCGCGGCGGGGCTGGCCGACATGGTGTCGGCGGTCTTCCGCACCGCGATCCTGCAAGCCGCGGCGCCCGACGAGATGCGCGGCCGGCTCGGCGGCGTCTTCATCGTCGTGGTCGCCGGCGGCCCGCGGCTCGGCGACGCGCGGGCCGGGGCGGGCGCCGAGCTGGTCGGGCTGCAGGGCGCGTCGGTCGCCGGCGGGCTGCTCGTCGTCGGCGTCACGGCGGCGGTTGCCGCGGGGGCCACCCGGTTCCGGGCCTACGACGCGCGCGAGCCTCAGCCGGGGCAGCTTGCCGGCCCACCCGGACGCTGACCGGCGCACTGCCGCCGGCGTTCTCGGCCGGGTGCCGCACGCAGCTGCACCCACCTGGCCTCGCGCACCGATCCCTGTGTGACCGCTCGCGCTCGCGCCGCCCGCACCTGGTCGCAACCGGGTGCAGCTGCGTGCGCGCTCCGTCGGGGTCGGCGGCGTGTCAGCAGGCCCGGTCGAGCAGCGCGCTCCGCACGTCGTCGGCCGGCAGGGCAGAGGTGGCGGCGGTGCCAGCCTCGTCGTGCAGCAGCAGGTGCAGCAGCGGTTGCTCCATGGCACCGGCCACCGCCGCGCAGTCCGTGACCTCCAGCCGTACCTGCAGCGTGGAGTGCGGCTCCATCGGCCACGGCAGCGGCGGCCCGGGCTCGCCACCGGGGCCCAGCAGCACCGCCGTGAGGCCGTTGGCGGCAAGCAGCTCGTCGAGCCGCATTGCCCGGCGGGTGGCGGTCCGCACCTCCAGCTCGACCTCGTAGGCCTCGTCGCGCTCCTGTCGGTTCGCGAAGCGGACGGTGACGGCGTCCTCGAACGGCACCAGCCCGCAGGCGCGGCGGGCCGCGTCGGCCGGGAGCAGGAGGTCCACCGGCAGCGTGGTGCTGCGGAGGCCCGCGTCGGTGCGGGCCTGCACCTGCAGCCCGCTGACGGCCACCTCCTCGGGGGCCGCCGCCGTGCAGGACACGCTGCGCTGCAGCACCAGCTCGCCGACCTCTCCTGCGGGCACCGGCACCTTGTCCGGCAGGGCCCACGGGCCCAGCGCGGCCGCCAGCAGCAGCACAGCCCTCGGCCCGTCGTTGCGCACGTGCACCGAGATGTCCAGCTCGGCGGTCTGTCCTGCCTCGTCGTAGCGCGCCCACTGCTCGACGGCGTGGGTCGGCTCGACCGTCAGGTCGAGCGCCGCTGCCAGCCGCCGCTCCTCGGCGTCGGCAGCCTGCCGCTCGCGCACCTCGCCGGTGACCATCAAGCCGAGCACGGCGCCGGCGGCGACGGCAGCCAGGATCCTGAGCCGACGCCGGCCGGCCGGGCCCAGCCCGGCGTCCTCGCCGCCGACGAGCAGGTCCGGCTCCGCGCCGGGCCGCGCCGGAGCGCTGATCGTCACCGGCGGGCGGTCCACCACCCGACCGTAGGAGCGTCGGGGGTCGCCGTCACGTGTTTCGCAGAAGTCTCAGGCCGGGGCGGGCGCGACGGTCAGCCAGGTCGCCCGCGCCACGGCGAGCAGCTCGCCGTCGGCGCTGCGCAGTGCGGTGCCGGTGTGCACCTTGCGGCCCTCCTGGCCGGTCGTCCAGCCGGTCACGACGTGCGGCTGTCCGCTGACGACCGGGCCCAGCCGCCGCAGCGCGATGCGGCCGAGGACCAGCGGCCGGCTCGGCAGGTCCGGCCAGGACCACCCGCCGGGGCAGTCCAGCGCCGCCCACAGCAGCACGAGGTCGTCCGAAGCCGGCGCCCACACACCCGCCACGACGCCGTCGCCCACCGGCCCGGGCCGCAGGCCGAGGCCGTCGGTGCGCTCGGTGCCGCAGGCGAAGCAGGTCGGGTACGGGTGGTCGGTGAGCCCGCCGAACGACGCCTCGGCCGTGCGCGCCGTCACCACGTCGACGGCGGGGCCCGCGTCGAGCGGTCCTGCCGACGGGACGGCCTCGGCCACCAGAAGGCCACCGTCGTACAGCCGGGCGGTGCCGCCGGAGGCGTCGACCCGCAGGTCGCGGTCGAGCGGCGGCGGGCGTCGCAGCGTCACCTCGACCACCTCGGCGCCGACGTAGGCCGCCAGCCGGCCGGCGGTGATGCCGCCGTTGCCGGAGCCGACGGGTCCGTTGAAGCGCGCCGCGATCCGCATGTCTCCCAGTCGAGCACGGGTCGCTCGCCGGTCAGGGACAGGCGTCCGCCACAAGGTCCCGCACCGGCTCGGCGTCGTACAGGACGGTCGTCGTCGTCCCGGCCCCCTCCGGCTCCGTGTCGTCGGCCACGACGTACGACAGCGTGAAGGCGCTGCCGAACTCATAGGACTGGGTGTCGGAGGCGTCGACGCGGGCGCAGTCGACCACCCGTAGCCGTAGCCGGAAGGGCCGCTGGACCGTGCTGCCGTCGGGCAGGCGGGGCCCGATCTCCAGGGGGAGGGACACGCGGCCCCCGGTGTCGTCGAGGAGCTCCGCGGTGAGCCCGTTCCCCGCCTGCAGGTCCAGCAGCTGGGTCGTGCGGGCGCCGAAGTTCGCGATGCTCAGCGGGACGTCGAGCACGCCGTCGACCGGAGGCCCGCCCGGCTCGGAGAACAGCTGGACGGCCTCGCCCGGGGGCACGAGGCCGCAGGCCCGCCGCGCGTCCTCTCCGTACGCAGTCAGCTCCTCGTCGAGGAGCCGCTCGAGCTCCTGCATCCCGGCGCCGGTGCGGATGCCGAACAGCACGGCAAGGCCGGTGCTGGCGGAGCCCGGCTCCGGCGAGCAGGGCAGCCGCTGCTGGAGGAGCAGCCGCTCCTCCTGACCGGGGGCGATCTCGACCGGGCCGCCCACCAGGCGCAGGCCGTCGACCGCGGCCGACGCCACCACCACCGGGCGGGGACCGCTGTTGCGGAGCCCGAGGGCCCGGGACAGGACCGCCTCCTGCGTGCGGCCGTCGAAGTCAGTGGCCTGCAGAAGGCCGAACCGGTCGGTCAGCTGGACCTGGAGGACTGCTTGCAGCCGACGTTCCTCCGCGTCGGCGGCACGCCGCTCGCGCAGCTCGTCGACGCCCGAGACGCCGGCCAGCAGGGCGAGGACGACGCCGACCACGACGACCAGCCGCTTCGGGTTCCCAGGCGCGGGGTCGTCGGCGTCGAGGACGTCGGCCGGCCGCCGCGGGTCGGCCGGGTTGCTGATGGTGACCAGCGGCCGCTCCTGCACGCGCGGAGCGTAAGGCGGTCAGCCGGGAACGGCCCACGATCCAGGACGAACCCGCCCGGTGAGAAGCGCCGCCGGGGCAGGTGGCAGGGTCGAGGTCATGACCGACAACACACAGGTGCGCCTGGCCCGCCGCCCCTCGGGGCTCCCGACCGACGAGGTCTGGGACATCACCACCGAGCCGGTGCCCGAGCCCGGCGAAGGGCAGTTCCTGCTGCGCACCGAGTACGTCTCGCTCGACCCCGCCATGCGCGGCTGGATGAATGAGGGCCGCTCCTACATCCCGCCCGTCCAGATCGGCGAGGTGATGCGCGCCGGTGTCGTCGGCGAGGTCGTCGCCAGCCGCAACGAGCGCTTCGCCGAGGGTGCGCACGTCGTCGCGATGACGGGGGTGCAGGAGTACGCCGTCAGCGACGGCAAGGGCGTGCAGGTCGTGTCGGCCGACGCCGCGCCGCTGCCGACCTACCTGGGCACCCTCGGCATGACCGGACTGACGGCGTACTTCGGCCTGCTCGAGGTGGGGCAGCCCAAGGCGGGCGAGACCGTCGTGGTCTCCGGCGCCGCCGGCGCGACCGGTTCGGTCGTCGGGCAGATCGCCAAGATCAAGGGCTGCCGGGTCGTCGGCATCGCCGGCGGCGAGGACAAGTGCCGGATGGTCGTGGAGGAGCTCGGCTTCGACGCCTGCCTGGACTACAAGGCGGGCGATCTCAAGGCCGGTCTGCGCCGCGAGGCCCCGGACCGCGTCGACGTCTACTTCGACAACGTCGGCGGCGAGGTGCTCGACACGGTGCTGCCCGGCATGGCGATGCACGGCCGGGTCGTGCTCTGCGGCGCGATCAGCCAGTACAACGCCGACGGTGGCATGACGGGCCCGTCGAACTACATGTCGCTGCTGGTCAACCGCGCCCGCATGGAGGGCTTCGTCGTCTTCGACTACGCCGACCGCTACGGCCAGGCGCTCAAGGAGATGGCCGGCTGGCTCGGCGAGGGCACCCTGCAGTCTCGCGAGACGGTCGTCGAAGGCGGGGTACGCGCCTTCCCCGAGGCGCTGCTGAAGCTCTTCGCCGGGGAGAACACCGGCAAGCTCGTGCTCAAGGCCTGACCCTGTCGGAAAGGCCCGGTCCGCAGTAGTTTCGGCTGGTGAAGACCCGCCGCCCGGCCCTGCTCGTCGCCCTGCTGCTCGCCGTCGCCGGGGTGCCGGCGGTGACCGCCACCCCCGCCGTCGCGGCCGTGGCGAAGGCGGGCCAGGCGACGTACGTCCCGCTCGAGCCGGCCCGGCTGCTGGACACCCGGACGACCGCGACGCCGGTCGGGCCGGGCGGCTTCGTCGACGTGGTGGTGGTCGGGCGCGCCGGTGTCCCGGCGGACGCCACCGCCGTCGTGCTCAACGTGACGGCGACGGCGGCGAGCCGGCCGACCGATGTGCGCGCCTACCCGCGGCCGACCTCTGGCAGCGCGGTCCCGACGGTGAGCAGCCTCAACCTCGGCCCGGGTGCGACGGTCGCCAACCTCGTGCACGTGGCGGTCGGTGCCGCCGGCGAGGTCCGGCTACGGAACGCCGCCGGGTCGGTGCACCTGCTGGCCGACCTGTCCGGCTACTACGCCGTCGGCGGGAGCGGGTCGTCCTACCAGGGGACGTCGCCGCGGCGGCTGCTCGACACCCGCGACGCGTCCGCGCCGCTGGCCGCCGGCGAGGTCCGCACCCTGCGCGTGCGCGGCACCGAGCTGGGCGCCCCCGCGGGTGCCTCGGCGGTGGTCCTCAACGTGACCGCGGTCGGGGCGACGCAGCAGACCGACGTGCGCGTCTGGCCGACCCGGGCCGGCGCACCGCCGACGGTCAGCAACCTCAACCCGGCGCCGGGGCGGGAGACCCCCGCGGCCGTCGTCGTCGCGGTGGGCGCTGACGACACCGTGTCGCTCCGCAGCGCTGCGGGCAGCGTGCACGCCGTCGTCGACCTGTCCGGCTGGTACGTCCCGAGCCCGAGCGGCGACGTGCTGCAGAGCGTCTTCCGCCCGGTCGCGCCGCAACGGCTGCTGGACACCCGCAGCACCGGCGGACCGGTCGGGGCGGGCGAGGCGCGGGCGCTGACCGTCGCTGGGGCCGGCGTCGTGCCTGCGCCCGGCACGAACGTGGTGCTGAACGTGACCTCGACCGGCGCCACCAGCGCGACCAACGTCCGCGTCTATCCCAAGGTCGCTGGTGGGACGGTGCCGCGGGCGAGCAACCTCAACGTCGTCGCCGGCCAGACGCTGGCCAACGCGGTCGTCGCGCAGGTCGGCGCCGACGGCCAGGTGCTGCTGCGCAACGCCGCCGGCAGCACCCACCTGGTCGTCGACCTGGCCGGCTGGTTCAGCCCTGCCGGCGACGGCTGGGACATCAGCTGGCCGCAGTGCCGCGCGGACGGCAGCTTCAACCAGCCGGCCGGCGGCGCCTTCGCCGTCATCGGGCTGACCCGCCGGGTGCCGTTCACCGACAACGAGTGCTTCGCCCGCGAATGGTCCTGGGCGCAGACGCTGCCCGGTGAGCCGATGGTCTACCTCAACATGAACGCCCCCGGCGTGCGCGACCTGAGCGCCGAGGGCAACCGGGTCTGGGCGCAGCTGTGTGGCACCGGCACGGCGACCAGCAGCTGCGGACTGGCCTACGGCGAGCGGATCGCGGCCTACGCCCTGGCCCGGATGCCGACGGTCGCCCGACACGGCGGCAAGCCGATGGTCTGGATGGACGTCGAGGGGCCGTACGCCAACGGGCCGTTCTGGCAGCAGGAGCAGACCACTGACCCGCTCGCGCAGCCGAACCCGAACGCCGTGGCCGTCAACCGCGCCGTGCTCCAGGGCGTGGTCGACGGCCTGCGCCGAGCCGGCCATCGGATCGGCACCTACTCCGACCGCGGCACCGTCGCGGACCCCAACAACGACTGGCGGGCGATCGTCGGGCCGTGGCGACTGCTCGCGATGCAGAACTGGGTGTTCCGCTCGCCCGACGCCGACCCGCGCACGATCTGCGGCCCCGAGCACTCCTTCACCGGGGGTCCGGTGGTGCTGGCACAGGTGCAGCCGGCCACCAACCCCGACTCCGTCTTCGACGTCAATGCCCTGTGCTGAGGGTCAGGCCCGGGCGGTGGCGTAGCGGCGCAGCGCCTCGACCCGCTCCTCGGCGTGGTCGACCACCGGCGGCGGATAGCCCTCTGGCGGCCCGCCGCGCAGCAGCCACGGCTCGTGCACGGCCTTGCCCGGCACGCCGCGCAGCTCGGGCACCCACCGGCGGATGTAGTCGCCGTCCGGGTCGTGGTCGCGGCCCTGCTTGACCGGGTTGAAGACACGGAAGTACGGCGAGGCGTCG
>JBBSLB010000001.1:0-46932 GCA_038255675.1 Mycobacteriales bacterium | reverse complement strand
TCGTACGACCATGGTCGCCGGGATCGACACCGCCGACGGCGAGCTGCAGCACGCAGTCGCGCGGCAGGCCGTGACCGTCCGGCTGGCCGACGAGCTCGACGTCAGCCGCGGCGACACCATCTGCTCGGCCGCCGAGCCGCCCCAGGTCGTCTCGACGCTGGAGGCGACAGTGTGCTGGATGGCCGATGCGCCGCTGCGCGCCGGCGCGAGGGTGCTCGTCAAGCACACCACCCGCACCGTCAAGGCGAGGGTCACCGGACTGCACGACCGGCTCGACGTCACCACCCTGGAGCGCGAGCCGGTTGACGCGCTCGGCCTGAACGACCTGGGCCGCGTGTCGCTGCGCACGGCCTCGCCACTCGCCGTCGACGCGTACGCGGACGACCGCACGACGGGGGCGTTCCTGGTGGTCGACGAGGTGACGGGCGCAACGCTCGGCGCGGGGATGGTTGCCAGGTCCTGAGCGCCATGAGCCCGTCAGCCGACGGGCGGCGGCCAGACCGACGTCCAGGAGCGCGGGTCCTCCGACAGCGAGGTGACCTGCGGCGGGAGCCGGCCCTCGACGATCTGCTCCAGCGAGGTGCGCTCGAGCACCTGACGCAGCGCTGCCCGCACGGCCACCCACACGTCGCGCAGGTGCTCGGCGGGGCCGGTGTAGAGCATCGCCTCGGGACGGCCGCCGTGCACCAGCGCGAGCGGTCCGTCGACGACCCGGACCACGTCGGCGACGGTGATGGCGTAGGGCGGGCGGGCCAGCTTGTGGCCGCCGTCGGGACCGCGCCGGCTCTCGACCATGCCCGCCCGGCGCAGGTCGGTGAGGATCTGGTCGAGGAAGGTCCGCGGGATCGCCTGCGCCTCAGCGATCTGGGCCGCCTTGACCACGACGTCCTGCTCCGCGGTCGCCAGCACGCACAACGCTCGCAGGGCGTAGTCGGCGCGGGCGGAGATCTGCACGCCGGGGAGCAGATCACATCGGCTGCAATGTTGACTGATCCGATCGACAACAGCAGGATGTAGGGATGACCCCCGGACTGCAGGCGCGCACGAGCGCCACGCGCAGCGGGTGGTCGCGGACGCCGTGGGTGGGCTGGTGCGTCGACTCGTGCCGGCCCGGGACGCGATGTCTGGGAGAGCTCGTCCCGCTCTCCTAGGCACGCTCGTCCGTCCCTGAAGGAATCTCCCCTTGAAGCTCGTCCGTTCCGCCCTGCTGGTCCTGTCCGCCCTGCTGGCCAGCTCCGCCTGCGCCACCACCGACGCCTCCGTCGCCGCGCTGCCGGTCGTGGCCAGTGCTGACGCGCGACCCGCCGCCGAGCTGCGGCTGGGCTACTTCGCCAACGTCACCCACGCCGGTGCCGTCTACGGCGTGGGCACTGGCACCTTCGCCGAGGAGCTCGGCGCCACCGCCCTCACCACGCAGGTCTTCGGCGCCGGGCCGGCGGCCGTCGAGGCGCTGTTCGCCGGCAGCCTCGACGCGGCCTACCTCGGTCCGAACCCCGCCGTGAACGGCTTCGTCAAGAGCCGGGGGGAGGCGTTGCGGATTGTTGCCGGCGCCACCTCGGGCGGGGCCTCGCTCGTCGTCCGCGACGACATCTTCTCGCCCGAGCAGCTGCGCGGCGAGAAGCTCGCGAGCCCGCAGACCGGCGGCACCCAGGACATAGCGCTGCGCACCTGGCTGGCCGACCAGGGTTTCCAGGTCGACCCCGACGGCGGCGGCGACGTGCTCATCCGCGCCCAGGAGAACAGCGCGACGCTCAGCGAGTTCCAGGCTGGGCGGATCGCCGGCGCCTGGGTCCCCGAGCCGTGGGCCTCGCGGCTGGTGCTCGAGGGCGGCGGCCGGGTGCTCGTCGACGAGAAGGACCTGTGGCCCGGCGGTCGCTTCGTCACCACCCACCTGGTGGTCCGCACCGAGTTCCTGCGCGAGCACCCGCAATCCGTCGAGGCGCTGCTGCGCGGCCAGGTCGAGGCCAACCGTCAGATCGCGGCGGACCCGGAGCAGGCCAAGCAGGTCGTCAACGACCAGCTCGAGCAGCTCACCGGCAAGGCGCTCGCCCCCGCGACCATCGACCGGGCCTTCGCAGCGATCGAGCTGACCGAGGACCCGGTTGCCTCCTCGCTGCGCCGCAACGCTGAGAACGCCGTCGACACCGGGCTGGTGGACGAGGCGGACCTCACCGGCATCTACGACCTCAGCCTGCTCCGGAAGGTCCTCGGCCGCGACGTCGTGGACGCCGGACTGGGCGCCGACGCGATCGCCTCGAAGGGCTGAGCCATGACCCTCACCTCTTCCGACCTGGCCGCCCCCGCTGTGGTGCGTGCCGCCGGTCCGGCGGTGCGCATCGCCGGTGCGAGCAAGCGCTTCGGCGCCGGACCGCTCGTCCTCGACGACATCAGCCTCGACGTGGCGCAGGGCGAGTTCGTCTGCCTGCTCGGGGCTTCCGGCTGCGGGAAGTCCACGCTGCTGAACCTGGTCGCCGACCTCGACGTCCCGAGCTCGGGCACGGTCGAGGTGCCCGGCGGGAGCGCGGCGCTGATGTTCCAGGAGCCAGCGCTGTTCCCGTGGCTGACCGCGGCCCAGAACGTCGAGCTCGCTCTGCGGCTGCGCGGCGCCGGCAAGAAGGAGCGGCGCGAGCGCGCCCGCGACCTGCTCGGCCTGGTCCGGCTTCAGGACGCCGTCGACAAGCGTCCGCACGAGCTCTCGGGCGGCATGCGCCAGCGCGTGGCGATGGCCCGCGCGCTCGCGCAGGACAGTCATGTCCTGCTCATGGACGAGCCGTTCGCCGCGCTCGACGCCATCACACGGGACGTGCTGCACGAGGAGCTCGTGCGAATCCGCCAGTCGCAGGCGCTCACCGTCGTGTTCGTCACCCACAACGTGCGCGAGGCGGTACGGCTCGGCGACCGCGTGGTCCTGCTCTCCTCCCGCCCCGGCCGGGTGGCCAAGGAGTACGACGTCCGCATCGACCACCCGCGCCGGATCGAGTCGCCCGAGGTGGCCCGGCTCTCGGTCGAGATCACCGGCGACCTGCGCGACGAGATCCGCCGGCACGGGACCGCCGCATGAGCAGCGCGCGCATGAGCAACACCACTGTGCGCGACGACGACCTCGCGAGCCTCGAGGCCGGCCTCGACGCTCTCGAGGCCGGCCCCGAGGAGCGCAAGGACCGCGGCCGCCGGCTGCTGTCGGCGGCCTGGCCGCCGGTCGTGGCCATCGCGCTGCTCCTCGGCATCTGGGAGCTGGCCTACCGCGCGGGCGTCAAGCCGACCTACGCGCTGCCCTCGCCGGCCGACGTCGGGCTCCAGCTGGTCGACCAGCTGCGCGACGGGACCCTGCTCGAGGCGATGGGCGTGAGCCTGTCGCGCGGCGGGCTCGGCTTCCTCGTCGCGCTCGCCATCGGCACGCCGCTGGGGCTGCTCATCGCCCGGGTCCGCCCTGTGCGCAGGGGGATCGGCCCGCTCGTCAGCGGCCTGCAGTCGCTGCCGTCGGTCGCCTGGGTGCCCGCGGCGATCATCTTCTTCGGCATCGGCAACACCGCGATCTACGCCGTCGTCCTGCTTGGCGCGGTCCCGTCGATCGCCAACGGGATGGTGTCCGGCATCGACCAGGTGCCGCCGCTCTACAGCCGGGTCGGCCGGGTCCTCGGCGCCCGCGGCTGGGACACCGCGCGCTTCGTGCTGCTGCCCGCGGCGCTGCCCGGCTACGTCGGGGGGCTGCGCCAGGGCTGGGCGTTCTCGTGGCGCTCGCTCATGGCCGCCGAGCTGATCGTGAAGTCGCCCGAGCTCGGCACCGGCCTCGGCCAGCTGCTCGAGGAGGGCCGCTTCCTGCAGGACATGTCGCTCGTCTTCGCCGGCATCCTCGGCATCCTCGTCGTCGGGATCGCCGTCGAGCTGCTGCTGTTCGCCCCGCTCGAGCGGCGCGTGCTTCGCCGCCGCGGGCTGCTGCTCGCCACCCGCTGACCCCCTCGTACGACTCCATCCCCGACCCCGAGGAGCACCGCATGAGCATCACCGACGACCTGCTCGAGAACGCCCGCCGATACGCCACTTCTTTCGACAAGGGCGACCTCCCGCTGCCGCCTGCCAAGCACATCGCCGTCGTCGCCTGCATGGACGCGCGGCTGAACCCGTACGGCCTGCTGGGGCTGTCCGAGGGTGACGCCCACGTCATCCGCAACGCCGGCGGGGTCATCACGGCCGGCGAGCTGCGCTCGCTGGCCATCAGCCAGCGGCTGCTCGGGACGAAGGAGATCGTGCTCATCCACCACACCGACTGCGGGATGCTCACCTTCACCGACGACGCGTTCAAGGCGGGCATCCACGAGGAGACCGGCATCAAGCCGTCGTGGTCGGCCGAGGCCTTCTCCGACCTGGACGCCGACGTGCGGCAGAGCATCGCCCGCATCCAGGCCGACCCGTTCGTCCCGCACAAGGACGCGGTGCGCGGGTTCGTGTACGACGTCACGTCCGGAGAGCTGCGCGAGGTGACGGGCTGACCCCGACACTGGGCGCGTGATGCCCTTCCCGCTGCACCTCGACCTCACGGGTCGACGGGTGCTCGTCGTGGGTGGCGGCCCGGTCGCGGCGCGGCGGGTGCGCGCGCTGCAGGACGCCGGGGCGGCCGTCGAGGTCGTCGCGCTCGAGACGACCGACGGCTTCCCCGACGTCGCCGTGCAGCGCCGCGCGTTCGCGCCCGCCGACGTCGCGGGCGCGTGGCTCGTCGTGACCGCCACCGGCGTCGTGGACGACCAGGTCGCGGCCGTGTGCGAGGCGCAGCAGACGTGGTGCGTGCGGGCGGACGACGCCGGGCGGTCGGCGGCGTGGGTGCCGGCCGTGGCGCGCGCCGACGACGTCGTCGTGTCGGTGACCGCCGGACGCGACCCGCGCCGGGCGGTGGCGCTCCGCGACGCGCTCGCGCTCGCTCTCGACACCGGCGAGCTGCCGCTGCGACGGTCCCGGCCCGGCACCGGCTCGGTGGCCATCGTCGGCGGGGGACCGGGTGACCCCGAGCTGCTGACCGTACGCGCGCGCCGGCTGCTCGCCGGCGCGGACGTGGTCGTGCGCGACCGCCTCGCGCCGCAGGTCACCCTCGCCGACGGGGTCGAGCTCGTCGAGGTGGGCAAGGCCCCCGGCGCCCACTCGTGGGCGCAGCGCGACATCGAGGCGCTGCTCGTGGCCAAGGCCCGCGAGGGCAAGCGCGTCGTGCGGCTCAAGGGCGGTGACGTGCACGTCTTCGCCCGCGGCATCGAGGAGATGACGGCGTGCGCCGCCGCGGGCGTGGCCGTCGAGGTCGTGCCCGGGATCTCCAGCGCGCTGGCCGGTCCGACCAGCGCCGGCATCCCGGTGACCGCCCGCGGGGTGACGCAGTCGGTGTCGGTCGTCAGCGCGCACGTCCCACCTGGCGACCCGGCCTCGACCATCGACTGGGACGCCCTCGCCCGGCTCGGCGGCACGCTCGTGCTGCTCATGGCGGTCGGCCGGCTGCCCGCGGTCTGCGACGCGCTGCTCGCCGGCGGGCGCAGCGGCGACACCCCGCTCGCGGTGGTGCAGGACGCCAGCCTGCCGACGCAGCGCACCGTGGTGACCACGCTCGCCGGGGCCCGCGCCGACACGGTCGGCGTCACCAACCCGGCGGTCGTCGTCGTCGGCGAGGTCGTGGCGGAGATGCGCCCGTGAGCGTGCTGCTCGCCGTTGCGCACGGCTCCAAGGACCCCGACTCGCAGGCCGGGGTGCGCGAGCTGCTGGCCCGTGCCGAGCGGCTGCGTCCGGGGCTGCGCACCACCGACGCCTACGTCGACAACGCCTCGCCGTCGGTCCGCGCTGCGCTGGCGGCGCTGGTGGCCGACGGCATCGACGACGTCGTGCTGCTGCCGCTGCTGCTCACCCCCGCCTCGCACAGCAAGACCGATGTCGCCGCGTCGGTGCAGGCCGGCCGCGCTGCGCATCCCGGGCTGCGGCTGCGCTACGGCCGGCCGCTCGGCCCGCACCCGGTGCTCGTCGCCGGACTCGCGCTGCGGCTGGCCGAGGCGGGCGCGCGCGACGCCGACCCCGTGCTGCTCGTGGCCGGGGGAGCGCTCGACCCCGACGCCAACGCCCAGGTCGCCGCCACCGCCCGGCTGCTGTTCGAGGGGCGCGGCTGGCCGTCGGTCGACGTCGCCTTCGCCTCGACCGCCCGGCCGACCGTGCCCGAGGCGCTGGCGCGGTTGCGCGCGCAGGGCGCGACCCGCGTGGCGGTCGCCCGCTACTTCCTCGGCCCCGGCTTCCTCCCGCGGCTGGTCGCGCGCCAGGCCGGGGCGGTCGAGGGCGTCGAGGCCGTCATCACCGCACCGCTCGGCGCGACCGACGCGCTGGCCGGGCTGCTGCTCGAGCGCTACGACGAGGCGCGTACGACCGACATCCGGATGAACTGCGACGCCTGCCTCTACCGCACCCCGCTGCCCGGACGCGAGGCCGCTGTCGGCGCCGCGCAGGAGCCGCACGACCACCCGGACGACCTGCCGGGCTGAGGCGATGGTCGTACGGCGCCGGCCGGGGCCGGCGGCGAGATCCGGGAAGCGCTCCAGCAACGCACGCAGCCCGACCTCGCCCTCGAGCCGGGCCAGCGAGGCGCCCAGGCAGAAGTGCCGGCCGGCGGAGAAGGACAGGTGGTCGCGGGCGCTGGCGCGGCCGACGTCGAAGCGGGCCGGGTCAGCGAAGACCGACGGGTCGCGGTTGGCCCCGCCGAGCATCGTCACGACCAGGCCGCCGCGGCGCAGCGGCCGGCCGGCGAGCTCGGTGTCGCGGGTGGCGAAGCGGGCAGTCAGCTGCACCGGCGACTCGTAGCGCAGCACCTCGTCGACCGCGGTCGGCCACAGCGACGGGTCCGCGCGCAGCCGCTCGCGCTGCTCGGGGTGCTCGAGCAGCAGGACGGTGCCGCTGCCGAGCAGGTTGACGGTGGTCTCGAAGCCCGCGGCGAGGACCAGCCCGGCCACCGACCGCAGCTCGGTCTCGTCGAGCCGTTGCCCTCGTCCTGTACGGCGGGTCGGGGTTGGCGCGGTGGGCGGGGTCGACGACCGAGCGGGCCCGGTGTCATGGCGCCAGCGTGCCGTACCGGTGCGCCTGGAGCAGGAACATCCCCTCGTCCCTCGATCCCAGGTCGACGGTTGACGGTCTTGTCGGAGTCGGGGTCTACTGTTCCTGTCGTTCGAACACGCGTTCGAGCGATCATGACGGCGGGACCTCGCGGACCCGCCGCGGGCGGACTCCGCCCGGCGGCTCGGGAGACTCGACCCTTCCACGGCTGCCGGGCGGGCCGTCGACCCGGGCGGAGCGTGGGGAAGCGCCTCGCCCGGGTCGACCCGCCCGACCCGCCGCCTTCCCCCGGCACCCGCGGAGCAGCACCCGCTGCCCGCCCGTCCCAGGGAGGAGGACCCTTTGTCCCGTCTGCTCGCCGACGCCGTCCAGGTGGCCCGGCACGACGACCTGCCCGCGCAGTTCCTGTGGCGCGGCCGGCTCTACGTCGTGCGGGAGGTCCTGGCCCGCTGGACCGAGTCCGGGGGTTGGTGGCGCAGGGCCACCGTCCAGGCGCTGTCCTCCGGTGACGCCACGGCCCCCGACGTGGGCGCCGACGTGGGCGCCGGTGTCGGGTCCGCCTCGATCGACGACGGCGAGCAGGACTGGTTCCGGGTCGAGGCCGGCGCTGGGCGCGCCGCCGGCATCGGCGTCTACGACCTGTGCTTCGACACGACCACGGGCGGCTGGTCGCTTGCCCGGGTCCTGGACTGAGAGGGCTGCCCGATGACCGCTGTCGCTCCTGCTCCTGGTCTGCCGGCTTCCACCTTGCTGGCCCTGTCCCGCCGCGGCCTGGTCGAGGCGTGCACCGCCACGACCCCGGCCGAGCGCTACGCCACCGCCCACCTGGCCGCGCTGCGCGCCGCGGCCGCCGTGCTGGCCTGCCGTGCCCGGCCGGCCGGCGGGCGCCGCAGCCGGCCGACCAGCGCCTGGGTGCTGCTCGCCGACGTCGCCCCTGAGCTGGGGGAGTGGGCGGCCTTCTTCGCCGCCGGTGCGCGCAAGCGGGCGGCCGCCGAGGCCGGGCTGCCGTCGGCGGTCACCGACCGCGAGGCCGACGACCTGGTGCGCGACGCCGAGTCCTTCCTCGACGTCGTCGAGCCGATGCTCGGCGTCCCCGGACACCAGCTGCTGCTCCGGTCCGGCTGACTGCCGTGTCCAGCGACCCCTTTGTCCACCTGCACGTCGCCTCCGGCTACTCGCTGCGGCACGGCGCGTCCCACCCGGCCGCCCTCGTCCAGCGGGCCGCCGACCACGGCATGGACGCCCTCGCCCTCACCGACCGCGACGGCGCCTACGGCGTGGTCAAGTTTGCCAAGGCCTGCGGCGCGGCCGGGGTGCGGCCGGTCTTCGGCGTCGACCTGGCCGTCGCACCGCTGGCCGCCCCCGGGGAGCGGGCCCGGTCCGGCCGCGCCTCGCCGGCCCGCGGCGGCGCCTTCCTCGAGCAGCCCGGCGCGCCGCTGCCGCGGGTCGTGCTGCTCGCCCGCGACCGGCGCGGCTGGGCGGCGCTGTGCCGGCTGGTGTCGGCCACCCACCTGGCCGGCGAGCGCGGCGCGCCGGTCACCACCCTCGACCTGGTCGCCGAGCACGCCGGGGGCGCGGCCCAGGACGGCGCGCTGGCGGTGCTGCTCGGCCCCGGCTCGGAGCTGGGCCGCGCGGTCGCCGCGCGCCGCGACGACGTCGCCCGCGACCACCTGACCCGCTGGCGCGAGGTGCTCGGCGCCGGCTCGGTCGTCGTCGAGGTGGTCTGCCACCGTGGGCCCGGCGACGTCGTTCGGGCCGCCCGGATGCTCGGCCTGGCCTCGGCGGAGCGGGCGCCGGCCGTGCTCACCAACGTCGTGCGCTACGCCGACCGCTCCGACGCCCCGACCGCCGACGTGCTCGACGCCGCCCGCCGGCTGGTCGCGCTCGACCTGCGCCACATCGACCGCCGCAACGCCGAGGCCGCGCTGCTGTCCGGCAAGGAGATGGCCCTGGTCGCCGAGCAGGTCGCCCGCGCCGCGGGGCTGGCCGACGACGGCCGTGGCCTGCTCGCCCGCACCCGCTACGAAGCCGACCGGTGCGCCGTCGACCCGCGGGCCGACCTCGGCATCGGCGAGGTGCACTTCCCCGAGCTGGAGACATCAGGGACAGCGGGGGGCGGCGAGCCGGCGGCGGTGCTGCGCGCCCGCTGCGAGGCTGGCTTCGGCCGGCGGGCGATGGCCCGCGACGCCGGCACCCTCGCCCGGCTCGAGGACGAGCTCGGCGTCATCCGCGGGCTGGGCTACCCGTCGTACTTCCTCACCGTCGCCGACGTCGTCGACCTCATCAAGGACATGGGCGTGCGGGTCGCGGCGCGGGGGAGCGGCGCCGGTTCGCTGGTGACCTACCTGCTCGGCATCAGCGACGTCGACCCGGTCCGCTACGGCCTGCTCATGGAGCGCTTCCTGTCGCCGCTGCGCCACCAGCTGCCCGACATCGACGTCGACGTGGAGTCCGCCCGCCGCACCGAGGTCTACGAGCGGATCCTGGCCCGCTACGGCGGGGAGCGATGCACCTGCGTGTCGATGATGGACACCTACCGCGCCCGGCACGGCGTGCGCGACGTCGGCGCCGCGCTCGGGCTGCCGCCGGGTGAGGTCGACGCGTTGGCCAAGGCGTTCCCGCACATCCGGGCCAGCCAGGTGCGCGCAGCGATGCGCGACCTGCCCGAGCTGCGGAACAGCGGCCTGGCGCGCGGGGAGAACGCAGGGCGGATCGACCTGCTGCTGCGCCTGGTGGAGCGACTCGACGGGCTGCCGCGGCACGTCGCGCTGCACCCGTGCGGGGTGCTGCTGTCCGACCGCACCCTGCTGGACCGCACCCCGGTGGAGTCCAGCTGGCTGGGCTTCCCGATGAGCCAGTTCGACAAGGACGACGTCGAGGAGCTCGGGCTGCTCAAGCTCGACGTGCTCGGCATCCGCATGCAGTCGGCGATGCAGCACGCCATCGGCGAGGTGGCCCGGGTCGACGGCGCGCTCGTGGACGTCGACGCCGCGCCGCGCGATGACCCGGCGACCTTCGCGCTGGTGCAGTCGACCAGGACGCTCGGCTGCTTCCAGATCGAGTCGCCGGGACAGCGCGAGCTGGTCGGCAAGTTCGCGCCGGAGACCTTCGAGGACCTCATCGTCGACATCTCGCTGTTCCGGCCGGGGCCCGTGAAGAGCGACATGGTGCGGCCGTTCCTCGAGGCGCGGCAGGGCTGGAAGACGGCCGACTACCTGCACCCCGACCTCGAGCCGGTGCTCGCCCAGACCCACGGCGTCGTCGTCTTCCACGAGCAGGTCCTGCAGATCGTCAGCACGATGACCGGCTGCTCGCTGGCCGAGGCCGACGAGGTGCGCCGGTCGCTCGGCGACCCCGAGGGTCGGCCCGAGGTGCAGTCCTGGTTCGTGCCGACCGCATTGGCCGCCGGCTACCCGCTCGGGGTCGTCGAGCGGGTGTGGGAGGTGCTCAAGGCGTTCGGCTCGTTCGGCTTCTGCAAGGCCCACGCGGCCGCCTTTGCGCTGCCGACCTACCAGTCGGCCTGGCTCAAGGCCCACCACCCGGCGGCGTTCCTCGCCGGGGTGCTCACGCACGACCCCGGCATGTACCCCAAGCGGCTCATCCTCGACGACGCCCGCCAGCTCGGCATCGCCGTGCTCGGGCTCGACGTCAACGCCTCCGACGCGGCATACCGCGTGGAGCGGGTCGGCGTGTTCGACGAGCCGCCGCCGGCCATCTTGGACCAGGTCACCAGCCTCGAGCAGGTGGGCGGGCCGGCGCCGCAGCCGTTCGACGGCGCGCTCGAGCCCTGGGTCGACGGGCGGGGCGTGCTCGGCGGGGTGAGCGGGCCGCGCAGCGCACCGTCGGACCCGCGGCTGCCCGATGGTCGCGGCTACGGCATCCGGATCGGGCTGGCCGACGTCAAGGGCATGTCCGAGGCCGAGGTCGCCCGCGTCGTCACCGGCCGGCCGTACTCCTCGCTGTCGGACTTCTGGCACCGCGCCGCGGTGTCCCGACCGGTGGCCGAGCGGCTCGTGGTGGCCGGCGGGTTCGACTCCCTCTACGGACTGGGCTCCACCCTGCCGGTCCGCCGGCGCGGGCAGGTCACCCGGCGCGACCTGCTGCTTCAGGTCGCCGAGCTCGACCGCTGGACCCGTGCCACCCGGACCCGCGCCGGTGGCGTTCGCGGTCGCTCGCGGGCCGGAGCCCGCGCCAGCACCCCGCGCGCCCCCTTGGGCCTTGCCGGCACCCGCCCTGAGGACGCAGCTGGCACGGGAGGTCCTGTCGCGCTCGACGACGTCCGCGCCCGGCAGGCCCGCCAGTCGCAGGCGCCGGCCGTCGTGGAGCCGGTCGACGTGCAGCTCGCGCTCGACCTCGGTGACGCGCCGGAGACCACCGCCTCCAGCGGGCTACCCGAGATGACCTCCGCCGAGCGGGTGCGGGCCGAGCTCGACGTGCTCGGCCTCGACGTCAGCTCCCACGTCATGGACGCCTACGCGCCGTTCCTCGACGAGCTGGGCACGACGCGGGCGCGCGACCTGCTCGGCTGCCGCAGTCGGCAGGAGGTGCTCGTCGCCGGGGTGAAGGTCGCCACCCAGACCCCGCCGATCCGGTCCGGCCGACGGGTCATCTTCGTGACGCTCGACGACGCGACCGGCCCGCTCGACGCGACCTTCTTCGAGGACGCCCAGGTCGGGTTCGCGACGACGGTCTTCCACTCCTGGCTGCTCGTCGTCCAGGGGCTGGTCCGCCGCACCGGCCCGCGCGGGGTGTCGATGCAGGCGGTCGGCTGCTGGGAGCTGCCGGCTCTGCACGCCGCCTGGCAGTCCGGCGGCCTCGACGCGGTGTGGGAGCTCATGGCCACCCCGGCGCTGGTCACCGAGGCCGCGGTCCAGGGCGCGGCGGCCAGCCGGTCCAGCCGGCCGGTCATGACCTCGCCGCCGCTGGTGGGCGGCGGGGCAGGCCATTCCGGCGTGGGTGGGGCGGTGCACGTCTACGCGACCGGCTTCCGGGCCTCGCCCTACGCCGACGTCAAGCCCGCCGGCGACGGGGTCGGGACCTCGGGCGGGCGGCCCGTGCCGAGCGCCCCGCGCAAGCTCTGGCACGCCAGCCAGGGGAGCGCAGGCAGGTGACACCCCCCCACCGGAGGCCCATCCGCCCCTCCTGTCCCACCAGACCCGACCGTCACAGTTCGGACACATATCTCGTCCGGGTACTGCAGTCGCGGCCCGCGGGGGTCGAAGGTACGGACGCGCCTCGCAGGGCGCTGTCCGACCCCGCGCCGCGGCACGAGCCCGGAGCGGGGCCCTCGACGCCTGCCGCAAGGGACCTCCGCTGTGCTCAGCACGACTACCTCGACGCCTGCTCCGACGCCCGACCCGACCGCTCCACCGACCCCGCCGACCACCGGCAGGCGACCCGCCCGCCGGCGCCTGCTGTCGATCGCCGCGGTCCTCGCGGGCCTGGTCGCGGCCCTCGTGCTGCCGGTCGGCCTGGCCGCCGCCGCGCCGGACACGGTCACCCCTGGCAGCGAGATCGAGGCCTTCGCGCCCTACCAGGGGCAGACCCAGTGCGAACCGATCGCCCGCGCCGGGGTCATCGCCTTCCGCGACCTGGTGCTGGCCGCCTATCCCGGCACCGGGGACTCCGGCATCGTCCGGTCCTGCTCGGTCGGCGGGACCAGCGAGCACAAGGAGGGCCGCGCCTGGGACTGGCGGGTCAACACCTCCAACCCCTCCGACGTGGCGGCGGTGGAGGACCTGTTCACCTGGCTGCTGGCCGAGGACGAGCACGGCAACGCCGCGGCGATGATGCGCCGGCTCGGTGTCATGTACGTCATCTGGGACTCCCAGATCTGGAAGAGCTACCAGGCCGCCAAGGGCTGGCAGCCCTACAGCGGGGCGAGCCCGCACACCGACCACGTGCACGTCAGCTACTCGTGGGCCGGTGCCCTCAAGCGCACGTCCTACTGGACCGGCGAGGTGTCCGGCACCGTCTTCTCGCCCATCGTGTCGGCCTGCCCGACCGCAAGCCCGTCCCCGTCGGCGTCCGCCACGGCTACCTCCACCGCCACCGCCACCGCCACCGCCACCGCCACCGCCACCGCGAACCCGTGCACCTCGGCCAGCCCGCGCGCCACGGCCAGCGCCACGGCCAGCGCCACGGCCAGCGCCACGGCCAGCGCCACGCCCACCATCAGCCCCACCGCCACGGTGAGCGTCAGTCCGTCGCCCACCAGCGCCGCCACGACCCTCGAGCTCGGCGACGAGGCGGGGGCGCAGCGACGCGCCGTGGTCGACAGCATGCCGGGCCCCTGGCGCCGTCGTTAGGCTCTGCCCCGACCGCGCCGCTCCCGGCCCGGCAGGGAAGGGGACCGTCGTGCCGCACGACCCGTCGAGCCCCGCCCGGCCGTCCGGCCCGGCTTCCTCCGTGCGCACCGCCGTGGTGTGGGAGGTGCTGTCCGCCGCCCTCGCCGAGGCCGACCCCCACGGCCGCGGCCTCGACGTCGTCGACGCCGGTGGGGGCACCGGCGGCTTCGCCGTCCCGCTCGCCGAGGCGGGTCACCGCGTCACCGTCGTCGACCCCAGCCCCGACTCGCTCGCAGCCCTGGCCCGGCGGGTGGCCGAGCGCGGGCTCGAGGGCCGCGTCGCCGGGGTGCAGGGTGACCTGTCGGAGCTGGCCGGACTCGTCCCGGCCGGCAGCGCCGACCTGCTGCTCTGCCACAGCGTGCTCGAGGTCGTCGACGACCCCGCCGACGCTCTCAACGGCGTCGCCACGGTGCTGCGCGACGGCGGACGGCTCAGCCTGCTGGCCGCCAACCGCGACGCCGCCGTGCTCGCCCGGGCCCTGGCCGGCCACCCCGACGAGGCGGCCCACGCCCTCACCGACCCCGCCGGCCGGTTCGGCCCGACCGACGGGATGCGCCGCCGCTTCACCGTCGCTGCGCTCGGCGAGCTGGTCGCTGCGGCCGGGCTGGTCGTCGAGCAGCTGCACGGTGTGCGCGTCGTCAGCGACCTGGTCCCGAGCTCGGTGCTCGACAGCGAGCCAGGGGCGGCCGCCTCGCTGCTGGCACTCGAGCGCGCCCTGTCCAGCCGACTGCCGTTCCGCGACGTCGCGACCCAGCTCCACCTGCTCGCCGTACGCCGCTGAGCCCGCCGTGACGCCGCCGCTCGCGCCGGGAGGCCGGGCGTGAGCCGCGGGTCCGTCCCGCCCGTCGGCCCGCCCACCGGACCGCCCGGCGACGACGCCGGCTGCCCGGTCCTGCACGTCGACATGGACGCCTTCTACGCCAGCGTCTCGTTGCTCGCCCGACCCGACCTGCTCGGTCAGCCGGTGATCGTCGGGGGCGGCGGTACCCGCGGCGTCGTGCTCTCGGCGACCTACGAGGCCCGCGTGCACGGCGTCCACAGTGCGATGCCGATGATGCGCGCCCGACGGATGTGCCCGCAGGCGGCCGTGCTGGCGCCCGACCACGACGCCTACGCCCGCGCCTCGCACGGCGTCATGGAGGTGTTCCGCTCGATCACGCCGCTGGTCGAGCCGATCTCGCTCGACGAGGCCTTTCTCGACGTCCGCGGCGCCTCTCGCCGGTTGGGCAGCCCGCGCCGGATCGGCGAGTGGATCCGGGCCACGGTCGAGGACGAGCAGGGCATCACCTGCTCGGTCGGGGTGGCCAGCACCAAGTTCGTCGCCAAGCTCGCCTCGGCCCGCTGCAAGCCCGACGGACTGCTCGTCGTCCCGGCCGACGGGGTCGTCGCCTTCCTGCACCCGCTCCCGGTCGGCGCGCTGTGGGGAGTCGGCGGCAAGACCGAGCAGGTGCTGAGCGCGCTGGGCCTGCACACGGTCGGCGACCTGGCCCACACCCCGGTCACCACCCTCGAGCGGGCGCTCGGCCCCGCGGCCGGCCGGCACCTGGCGGCGCTGGCCTGGGGCCGAGACGACCGCTCGGTGGTGCCGCACGAGCCGGACAAGAGCATCGGCGCCGAGAACACCTTCGGCACCGACGTCGACGACCCGGCCGTCATCTCCCGCGAGCTGCTGCGCCTGTCGGAGCGCACCGCCGCGCGGCTGCGCGCCTCCGCGCAGGTCGGTCGTACCGTCTCGATCAAGGTCCGCTTCGCCGACTTCACCACCATCACCCGCTCCCGCACGCTGCCGGAGTCGACCGACGTCGGCCGGGTCGTCTACGACACCGCGACCGCGCTGTACGACGCGCTCGGGCTCGAGCGGGCTCGCATCCGGCTGGTCGGCGTGCGGGTCGAGGGGGTCAGCGACGTGGCCGGTGCCCAGCACCAGCTCGCGTTGGGCGAGCGTGAGCACGGCTGGCGCGACGCCGAGCAGGCGGTCGACCGGGCCGCCCGCCGCTTCGGTCCCGGGAGCGTTCGGCCGGCGACGCTCGTTGACCCCTCATGCAGTGTGGAGAACGCGCCGAGAAGGGCACAGTGACAGATGTGAGACGCCCGTCCGATGAGCCCCTGGAGGAGCCCGTGCAGACCGACCTGGGGTTCCGTCTTTCCGGACTGGCCCGACACTCGTATCCTTCTCGGGGTGAGGTCCGACTCGGACACCACTCCATCACCCCGACGTCCTCCGGGAGGGAGCGCCGTGCCGCTCTCTGAGCACGAGCAGCGCCTGCTCGACCAGATCGAGCGCGCCCTCTACCAGGAGGACCCGAAGTTCGCCTCCACGGTGAAGTCGACGGATCTCCGGACCCACATGCGCCGCCGCTTGCGCCGCGCTGCCCTGGTGCTGGTGCTGGGGTTCGCGCTCCTGCTGACCGGCCTCATCGGCTTCGGCACCTCCGCGGTCGGCACCGTCATCGGCGTGACCGGCTTCGTCGTCATGGTCGGCGCGCTGCTGCTCGCCATGACCGCGTGGAAGCGGCTGCAGCCCGGGGGCGCAGATCTGCACGTCGTCGGCTCGCCCGAGCAGGGCCAGCGCCCGACCTCGCGCCGCAAGCCGGCCAAGCCCTCCGGCAGTGGCGGTGGCATGAAGGACAAGCTCGAGGAGCGTTGGAAGCGCCGCTGGGACGAGCGCGGCGGCGAGCGCTAGCCGCAGCTGACCGTCCGCCCTCTCGACGGGGGCCCGTACCGGGTGAACGGGCGTGATCCGAGCTACGGCTGCTCGTCGGCGTGCGGCGATGTGCGGCCGTGGCGGTCGACCGTGCGTGGCGTCGGCCCCGCGACGGGCCACATCCGCCCGCGACGGGCCGCTGAGGTCCCGCGAAGCGGCGTGCGCGCGCGCACCGGGCCCGTACTGATCGTCCTGTCGGATCTGAGGGCGGAAGGGCGGCTCTGGCGGCATGACGATCAGTACGGCACTGGCAGGACGGGCACTGGCAGGGCGGGCACTGGCAGGGCGGGCACCGGCAGGGCGTGCGTCAGCAGTCGGCGCTGCGCGGCGGGCGTGCCCGCGTGCCGCCACCAGCCCTAAGAGGCAGCCCCGCGGCGGAGTCCGCGCGGGTGCTTGACCCGATCGCCGACCGCCGACACCAGCAGGTCGAAGCGGTCGAGCAGGTCGGCGCTCCGGCTGCCCAACCCCTCGCTGGCCCAGTGAAGAGTCGAGACCGGCGCCCAGCGCGCGCCCAGCCGCTGACTGCGGCCGACGTCGCGCAGCACCCCCTCGCGCACGGTCCGCACGTCCGCCGAGAGCGCGGCGGCGTCGCCGACCGGGGCGGACCGGGCGTAGCGCGCGCGCTCCGCCCCGAGCGCCACCCGGTCCAGCGCCTCGCGGACGGGGCCGTGCAGCGAGCGGGCCGCGGCGAGTTGGGCCGCGGCCGCGCGCGGGGAGTCGGCCGGGCGCCAGGCGTGCCCGGCGTCGACGGCGTCGTCGCGGACCTGCTCCCAGGCGGCGAACGGCCCAGGGGAGGACCACCGGCGGCGGCGCCGCCAGGTGGCGAGCAGCCGCGGCAGCACCGCGACCACGGCCAGAGCGACCAGCACCCCGAGGGCGACCTTCGTGCGGCCGGACAGCCCGGCATCGGCCTGCGCGGCGGCCAGGTCACCCAGATCGCCGCCGCGGTCGACGGCGCCCGGATTCGGTCCGGCGGACGGCGCCGCGCCGGGGGCGACGGGCGCGGTCGTCGGGGTGTCGCTGACCGGCGCCTCGACCGGCGGGATCGTGTACGACGGCGTCGTCGTCTGCTCGCTGCGCGGGGTCGGCTCGAAGCGCACCCAGCCCGCGCCGGAGAACCACACCTCCGGCCACGCGTGCGCGTCGCTGGTGGTGACCTCGTAGATCCCGTCGCCGCGCTGATCACCGGGAGTGAAGCCGACGGCGACGCGGGCCGGGATGCCGAGCGCGCGGACCATCGCGGCCATGGCGGAGGAGTACTGCTCGCAGAAGCCGCGCTTGCCACGCAGGAAGTTCTCCAACGCGTCCGGGGCGTTGAAGCCCGGGATCGACGCGTCCTCGCTGTAGGCGAACCCGTTGCTCCGGTCGCGGAACAGCGCCTGGATCGCGGCGACCTTGTCGTAGTCGGTCTCGGCGCCGGCGACGGTCTGGTCGACGAGCTGCGAGACGTACGGGGAGACGACCGGCGCCACGGCATAGGTGTCGGCGATCTCACGGGGAATCGCGCCGGCGGCACGGAGCGCGTCGACGTCGGGCGTGATGCGGGAGGCGTTGACGGTGTAGGTCTGGTCCAGCTCGCCGAGCGAGGTGCGGGTCGAGAAGACGGTCTGGCTCTCCTCGTCCCACAGCCACGCTCCCTCGACGTCGATCGAGGTCGGCACAGCGGGCGTGGGCAGCCAGGGTCCGTCGAGGCGGCCGACGTTGACGGTGGTCTGGATCGGCAGGACCTCCACCCCGCCGGCATCGAGTGGCACCGGGATGCCGGGCTGGACGGCGTCGTCCTGCAGGTCGGCCGACAGCTCCGAGCTCGACCAGCCGGTCTCTTCGTCGAAGCGGTCCAGCGTGGTCAGGCGCAGGTAGTCCGGCCGCGGATCGTCGGTCTCGTAGCGCATCAGCAGGCGGCCGGGCTCCGGCAGCCGGAGCTGGCCGCCGAGCTCGAGGATCGGGTTGTACGTCGTCGTGCTGCGCGAGCCGCCGCCGAAGCCGCCACCGCCGCCGTCCCCGCCGAGCAGCCGACCGTCCAGGCCGGGGATGAACGCCGGGACGAAGACCGCAACGCCGAGGGCGGCCGCACCGATCCGTCGGCCAACCCGGCCCAGACCGGGGTCGGAGCCACCACCGCGACCGGTGCTCAGGGGGGTGCCCCAGTGCGAGACGGTGTCGCTGCCGTCGGTGAGCAGCAGGCCCAGCCAGCCGGCGGCGCCGAGCGCGAAGGGCCACCAGCCCGGGCCGTCGGGCAGCACCGCCGCAGGGACGGCGAACAGCAGCAGCAGCGGCAGCCCGGCCACGGCCGACGCGCGCAGCGCGACGGCGAGCAGGTCGACCACCACCGCGATCGCGCCGACGCCGAGCACGGCCAGCAGGACCAGCCCGGGTCGGCTGGGCACCGGCGGGGCGAGCTCCTCGACGTCGAGCAGCCCCTGCCGGACCAGATCGCCGAGCAGCGTCAGCGTGTCGCCGGTCGGGATCATGGCAAAGGCGAAGGTCGAGCGGGCGAAGACCAGGCACGTGTAGGCGGCCAGCCCGAGCAGACCGGCGACCGGCTGGAGGAGTCTCGGGGCGCCGCCGCGCCGGGCGAGCGCCGCTGCGCCGGCGACGGCGGCGACGGCACCGACCACACGTAGCACCCAGCCGAGGTCGTCGAAGACGGGGACGAGCGCGGCGGCGGCGAGCAGGACCGCGAGCGCGCCGGCCAGGGTCAGCCGGTCGCGCAGGCTCATGGCGCCGCTCATGACATCGCCCGCGTCAGCGCCTGCGTCGCCTGCGTCGCCTGCGTCGCCCGCGTCATCGCCGCACGCCGGCGGTGGCCAGGCGGCTGCCGGCCAGCGGCCAGACGGGGGCGAGGGTGCTGCCGTGCGTGATCGGCAGCAGCCGCCAGCCCGCCGCGGTCAGCAGGGTGGCGACGGCGTCGTGCTGCTGCACCGCGAGCCCGCGCGCCCGGGGGCTCACCGGCGCCCAGCTGTCGGTGTCGAGCAGCACCCCGACGCAGACGGTCGAGCCGGTGCGCAGCCGCGCGAGCAGCTGGGCGTCCTCGAGGTCCATCCCGCCGAGGACGGCGACGAGCACGCCGCCCACCCCGCCGCGACGCAGCTGCTCGACCGCGCCGTCGATCGTGGCGCCGCGGGTCGTCGAGACGGTGGCGAGCGCGTCGAGCAGCAGGCTCTCGGTGAGTGGCAGGCCGAGCGGCGACAGCGCCTCGCCCGACTCGCGCAGCAGGGACAGCGCGAAGCCCGACCGGGCCAGCGCAACGCCGATCGAGGCGACCGCGCTCACTGACCACTCGAACGACGACCCCGGTCCGTCGCCCCGGTGGGCGGCGATCCGGCCGTCGAGCAGCAGGGTGGCCCGGCTCTGGAACGGCTGCTCCTCGCGCCGCACCATCAGCTCGCCGACCCGCGCCGTCGAGCGCCAGTGCACCTTGCGCAGGTCGTCGCCGTGGCGGTACTCACGGGTGGCCGCGTCATCGGTTCCGCTGGTCGCGACAGAGCGCGAGGCCGCGTCGCCGCCGCCGGCCCAGTCGCCACCCAGGCGCACCGGCGGCAGCGCGCTCACGACGGGCGTGACGACGAGCTCGTCGGTCGTGGCGAAGGAGCGGGTCAGCTCGCACAGCCCGAAGGGATCGGTCAGCCGCACCGAGAGCGGTCCGACGGTGAAGCGTCCCCGGACGTCCGAACCGACCGGGTAGGACACCTCGCGCACGCCGCGCGGCTCGATCCGGTCGAGCACGAAACGTGGCCGCCCGCCGAGGGAGTACGGCAGCGCGTCCTCCATGAGCAGCACCCCGCTGGGCAGCCGCGAGACGTTGTCCAGTCGCAGCCGGACGGTGCTCTGCCGGCCGGCCTCGACCCGCGGCGGGTCGAGCGAGCGGTCGCAGGACAGCCGGTAGCGGGTCCGGGACACCAGCCAGGCCGCGGCCAGCGGGAGCGCGACGAGGAACAGCGCCGCCCGCAGCAGGTCGCGCTGGCCGAGCACGACCGCGCAGACCGCCAGCGCCAGGCCCGCCGCGAGCAGGCAGCGCCCACGGGTGGTGAGCCCCGACAGCGAGGCGCGCAGCGTGGTCACCGTCGTCGGGCGCTCGCGGCGGCCTCGGGCAGGGAGGTGCGCTCGACGAGGTCGGCCACGACGGACTCGGGGGAGCGCCGGGAGACCTGCGCCTCGGCGGTCGGCAGCAGCCGGTGCGCGAGCACGGACACGGCCAGCGTCTGCACGTCGTCGGGCAGCACGTAGTCGCGCCCGTCCAGCGCCGCGCGGGCCCGTGAGGCCCGCACCAGCTGCAGGCCGGCGCGCGGCGAGGCGCCCAGGCGCAGCTCGTGGGAGGCCCGGGTCGCCCCGACCAGGTCGACGACGTAGCGCTTCACCTCGTCGGACAGGTGGACGCTGCGCACGACCTCGATGAGCTTGCGGACCTCGAGGGCGTCGGCGACCGGCTCGAGGTCGTCGATCGGCTCGCTGGCGCCGTGGTGCTCGAGCATCAGCAGCTCGGCGGCGGGGGAGGGGTAGCCGATCGAGGCGCGCGCGGTGAAGCGGTCCCGCTGGGCCTCGGGCAGCGGGTAGGTGCCCTCCATCTCGATCGGGTTCTGGGTGGCGATGACCATGAAGGGCGTCTCGAGGACGTAGGTCACGCCGTCGACGGAGACCTGCCGCTCCTCCATGGCCTCCAGGAGCGCGGACTGCGTCTTCGGACTGGCCCGGTTGATCTCGTCGCCGACGACGAGGTTGGCGAAGACCGCACCGGGCTTGAACTCGAACTCGTGCCGGTCCTGGTTCCAGATCGAGACGCCCGTGACGTCGCTCGGCAGCAGGTCGGGCGTGAACTGGATGCGTCGCACCGAGCAGTCGATCGAGCGGGCCAGCGCCTTGGCGAGCATTGTCTTGCCGACGCCCGGCACGTCCTCCACCAGAAGATGGCCCTCGGCGAGCAGCACCACGATCGCGAGGTCGACCACCTCGGTCTTGCCCTCGATCACCTGCTCGATGTTGTCGCGAATGCGGGCGGTGGACTCCTGGAGGGCATCGAGCCCCGTCACGTCCGTGCGCGTGCGGCGTGCCACGTGGAAGTCCTCCTGAGCGAACCCGGTAGAGGGGGGAGAGTCTGTCACCGGACAACCCGGCAGGCACGGCGGTCGCCGAGGGTCCTTTGCTTCGACGGACGAGCGTCCCGGCGAGTTCCTGCCGCCGGGCCGCGTCCCGGACCGATCCGCCCGCTCCCTCCGAACCGCGTCCGGCGCGCCGCTTCCCGTACCGAGCCCTCCAGCGCGATCCTCCACAGCGCCCCACCGCGTCGCCGCACGGAGCCCTCCGTCCGGTCCGCGGGGCCGCTGGAACCGCACGGAGGGCCGCACCGTCGGCCAGGCCGGCAGGGTCGGTCCGCTTCGCCCCATCACCACCCCACCGCCGCCCCACCGCCGCCCCACCCTGCCTGACCTGCGGGTTCTCCGCGATGCACGAACCCTCAAGTCTGAAGTCGTCGTTGACGATGGGGGAAAGTGGAGTAGCGTGGGGGATCGAGGAGCAGAAGGGCTCCCGAGACCGCGCAAGCACGACGATCCGGGAGGTGTGAGCCGTGTTCCTCGGCACCCACACCCCGCGGCTCGACGACAAGGGCCGGCTGATCCTGCCGGCCAAGTTCAGGGAGCAGCTGGCGGAGGGAGTCGTGATCACGAAGGGGCAGGAGCGCTGCCTGTTCGTCTTCACCGCTGACGCCTTCGCGGCCAAGGCCGCCTCCCGTGAGGAGCCGACGACCAAGTCGGCCCGTGACTACAGCCGCATCTTCTTCGCCAGCGCCTTTGACGAGACACCTGACCGCACGGGCCGGGTCACCGTCCCGGCGGGCCTGCGCACCTACGCCGGTCTGACCCGCGACTGCGTCGTCATCGGCGCCAACACCCACCTCGAGATCTGGGACGCCGAGACCTGGCGCGCCTACGAGGCCGCCCAGGAGCAGGCCTTCGCGGAGCAGGAGGAGGTCGCTCTCACCTCCTGACGCGGCTCCCCTCCCACGAGGTCTCCTCCCGCTCCCTCACCTGGCGCACCTTCCCCGGCGCCAGGCGGGGCGAGCGGGTGGGGACCTGGCGGGAGGGCCGCAGCACCGGACTCCCGCCTGCCACGTCTCCACACCCCTGCCCGACACGCACCACCCCGCCCCGCCCGACCGGGTCCGCGAGCCCGGTCGACCAGCCGCCCGTTCCACCTGAGAGGTCGAGAGATGGACACGTCAACGCTGCAGGACGCCCCGCCCGTACCTCCGCCCGGCCCGAGCCTGGGCGCCGAGCTGCGCGAGAGCCTGGTCCTGCTCGGTGTGGCCGTCGGCGTCACCATGGGCATCACCACCGTCGCCCAGGCCGCGCTCACCGCGCTGTCCTGAGCCCGCCGTGACCACCCCGGCCGCAGAGCCTGCGCACGTCCCCGTCCTGCTCGAGCGCTGCGTCGGGCTGCTGGCCCCCGCGCTCACCGAGCCGGGCGCCGTGGTCGTGGACTGCACCCTCGGCATGGGCGGTCACGCCGAGGCGCTGCTGCGCGCGGTGCCGGACTGCCGGCTGGTCGGCCTGGACCGCGACCCCGAGGCGCTGCGCCGCAGCAGCGACCGGCTCGCCCCCTTCGCCGGGCGCACCACCCTTGTCCACGCGGTGTACGACGAGCTCCCGCAGGTGCTGGCCGAGCTCGGTCTGGGCTGCGTCCAGGGGGTGCTGTTCGACCTGGGCGTGAGCTCGCTGCAGCTCGACGAGGCCGCGCGCGGCTTCGCCTACGCCCAGGACGCGCCGTTGGACATGCGGATGGACCCCACCCGCGGCGCCACGGCCGCCGACGTCGTCAACAGCTACGACGGCAAGGCCCTTGCCAAGGTCCTCAAGGAGTACGGCGAGGAGCGCTTCGCCTCACGGATCGCCGATGCGATCGTCCGTGAGCGCGCCCGCGAGCCGTTCACCGGCACCGCCCGGCTCGCCGAGCTCGTCCGCACGGCAATCCCGGCCGCAACGCGACGCACGGGCGGACACCCCGCCAAACGGACCTTCCAGGCGCTGCGGATCGAAGTGAACGACGAACTCGGCGTGTTGCGACGCGCAATTCCCGCATCTATCGCCACCCTCTGCGTGGGCGGCCGGCTGGTCGTCCTGTCCTACCAGTCGCTCGAGGACAAGATCGTGAAGTCAGAGCTCGTCGCCCGCTCGGCCTCGACCGTGCCGGTAGACCTGCCGTTCGTGCCCGAGGGAGCCGTCTCCGAGCTCCGCCTGCTCGTCCAGGGCGCCGGCAAGGCGCCTGCCGACGAGATCGCCGCCAACCCCCGCGCGGCGTCGGTGCGCCTGCGCGCGGCAGAAAGGGTGCGTGCCGCATGAGCGTCGCGAGCCTGCTCCGGATCCCTGAGCCCGCACCGCGCCGCCGGGCCGTCCTCACGGTCGTCCCCGCCCGTGAGGTCGCCGCACCACGGGCGCCGTTCGTCGTCGCTGTCGTGCTGCTGCTGGTCACCGGCCTGATCGGACTGCTGGTGCTCAACACGGTGCTCGGCAAGGACTCCTTCCACCTGTTCGAGCTGCGCTCGGAGAACCGCGCGCTGCTCGACCAGGAGCAGGTGCTCGTCCGCGAGGTCGAGATCCTGCGCTCCCCGTCGACCATCGCCGGCAAGGCCGCCGGGCTCGGCATGGTCCAGGCCGGTCCGCCGGCCTTCCTCCGGCTGACCGACGGGGCCGTCCTCGGCTTCGCCGAGGCTGCGCAGGCCCCCGTCCTCGAGGAGCAGGTCGTCGGGGAGCAGGTCGTCGAGGAGCCCGTCGTCGAGGAGCCCGTCGCCGAGGAGCCCGTCGCCGAGGCGAGCAACGAGAGCACGGACGACGAGTGACCCCGCCCCGCGACCCTCGCGACCCCCGTACGCCCCGGCCCGCCGGTCGTGAGGGGAGCCCGGTGCCGCGGCGCACGGCTCCCCGCGGCCCCGCCGCCCGCGCTCCCGCCCCAGGCAGCTCGGCCCCGCGGTCCGGCGCGCCACGTCCGGCCGGCCGCCCCGCCGCTCGGCCGCCCGCGCGCAACGTCAGCCTGGGCCGGCCGCCCGTACGCCTGCAGGGCGGCCTGCTGGCCGTCCTGATCATGCTCTCGCTCATCGGCGGCCGGCTGGTCTGGCTGCAGGGCTTCCAGGCCGAGGCGTACGCCTCCGAGGCCAGCAAGCAGCGGCTGTCCACGGTCAACCTCGCCGCTCCGCGCGGGTCGGTCAGCGATCGCCGCGGCCAGGTGCTGGCGCTGTCGGTCGACGCGCGCGCCGTCTACGGCGAGCCGCGCACCATCGCCAAGGGCAGCTGCTCGCCCACAGCGACCGTGCCGTGCGACCCGGCTGGCATCGCCCGGGCGCTCGCCCCGGTGCTCGACCTGCCCGCCGACGAGCTGGAGGCGCAGCTGTCGCTGACGCCCAAGTCGACCGGTGCTGAGTGCGACAAGGACAACCTCACCGGCTGCAAGGGCTTTGCCTACCTCGCCCGCGGGCTCGAGGCCGAGCAGGCCAACCAGGTGCGCGCGCTCGGCCTGCCCGGCATCGGCACCGTCGCGGAGCCGCGCCGGGTCGCCCCCGGAGGCGAGCTGGCCGCCAACGTCCTGGGCTTCACCACCGTCGAGGGCGACGGCACCGCCGGCATCGAGATGCAGTTCGACCAGGTGCTGGCCGGCAAGCTCGGCAAGCGCACCGCCGAGGTCGACGGCGGCGGCCGGGTGATCCCCAACGGCTACACCGAGACGACCGACCCGGTCCCCGGGCGCGACGTCCAGCTCACGATCGACCGCGATCTGCAGTGGTACGCCCAGGAGGTCCTGATGCGGACCCTGGCCGAGTCCGACGCCGAGAGCGGCAGCGCCACCCTGCTGGACGTGCAGACCGGCGAGGTGCTGGCGCTGGCCTCCGTACCGACGTTCGACGCGAACGAGCCGGGCAAGGCCGATGGGGCGATCCGTGGCAACCGGGCCGTCTCGGACGTCTTCGAGCCCGGCTCGACCGGCAAGGCCATGACGATCGCGGCCGTCCTCGAGGACGGCGTGATGACCCCGGACAGCGTGATGGCCGTCCCGGACCAGTACCGCCTGTCCAACAAGACCTTCAAGGACTCCCACAGCCACCCCGTCGAGCAGATGACGCTCACCGGTGTGCTCGTCGAGTCCAGCAACGTCGGCACGATCATGGCCTCGGAGAAGGTCGGCGGCGCGAAGCTGCACGAGATGCTCGGCCGCTTCGGCATCGGGCAGAAGACCGGGATCGAGCTGCCTGCGGAGAGCCGCGGCATCCTGCGCGACGAGAAGGACGAGTGGTCCGGCACCGACTACGGCACCCACCCGATCGGCCAGGGCTACTCCGTCAACGGCGTCCAGATGGCCTCGGTCTACGCCACCATCGCCAATGGCGGGGTGCGCATGCCGCCGACGGTTCTGCGCTCCACGACCGACTACGACGGCGCCGTTGTTCCGGCCCCCGCCAAGGAGCCCGTACGCGTCCTGAGCCCGGAGGTGGCCGCCCAGCTGCGCGGCATGCTCGAGGGCGTCACCAACGAGGGCGGCACCGCGAAGACCGCTGCCATCCCGGGCTACCGCGTCGCGGGCAAGACCGGCACCGCCCAGCGCGTCGTCGACGGCCGCTACGACGGCAGCTACACGGCGAGCTTCGTCGGCTTCGCGCCCGCCGACGCCCCCCGGCTGGCCCTGTCCATCTCGATCCAGGCGCCCAAGAACGGCTACTACGGCGGCGCCGTCGCGGGACCGCCGTTCCGCGACATCATGAGCTTCGCGCTGCGGAGCATGGAGGTGCCGCCGACCGGTGCGCCGTCCCCGGTGCTGCGGCTGCGCGCCGACGACCCCCAGTAGCCTGGGACCGTGCCCGCGACCCCCGGCGCGGTCCGCACCCTGCGTCCCGCGAGCCCCGCTGCCCGCCTGCTGAGCGGACTGCACGAGCGACTGCCCGGTCTGCGCCCCGACCGCCCGCTGGCCGGGGCGGTCGTCACCGGCTGCACCCTGGACTCCCGCGCCGTCCAGCCCGGAGACCTCTACGCGGCGCTGCCCGGCTCCCGGGTCCACGGGGCCGACTTCGCCGCCGCCGCGGCGCACGCGGGCGCTGCCGGCTTCCTCACCGACCCGGCCGGCGCGCAGCAGTGCGCCGGTCACGGCGTGCCGGTGCTCGTCGCCGACGACCCGCGCGCGATGCTCGGTGAGGTCGCCCGCTGGGTGCACGGCGACCCGGCCGCCGGCATGACCGTGCTCGGCATCACCGGCACCAACGGCAAGACCACCACCGCCTTCCTGCTCGAGGCCGGGCTGCGGGCCGCCGGCCGGGCGACCGGGCTGCTCGGCACCGTGCTGACCCGCATCGGCGAGGACGTCGTTCCCAGCGTGCGCACCACTCCCGAGGCGCCGGACCTGCAGTCGCTGCTCGCCGTCATGCGCGAGCGCGGCACCACCGCCGTCGCGATGGAGGTCAGCAGCCACGCTCTCGCGCTCGGCCGGGTCGACGGCGTGGTCTTCGACGTCGCCGCGTTCACCAACCTCTCCCAGGACCACCTCGACTTCCATCCCACGATGCAGGAGTACGAAGCCGTCAAGGCGTCGCTGTTCACCCCGGCGCGGGCCCGCCGCGCCGTCGTCAACGTCGACGACCCGGCCGGCCGGCGGATCGCCCGTGACACGCCCCTGCCACTCACCACCGTGGGGGAGGACGCCGACTGGCAGGCCCGCGAGGTCGACCTGCGCGCGGACGGCAGCCGCTTCCGCCTGCTCGGTCCCGGCGTCGACCTGCCTGCCGGGGTGCGCCTGCCGGGCGCGTTCAACGTCTCCAACGCCCTCGTCGCGCTCGCCGCGCTCATCCAGGCCGGTGTGCCGGCCGACGACGCCGTCCGTGGCGTGGCGGGGCTGGCCGGGGTGCCCGGCCGGATGGAGCGGGTCGACGTCGGCCAGCCGTTCCTGGCCGTCGTCGACTACGCCCACACCCCCGATGCCGTCCAGCGGCTGCTCGACGCCGTCCGGGCCGTCACCCCCGGCAAGGTCGTCGTCGTCCTCGGCTGCGGCGGCGACCGCGACCGCGCCAAGCGCCCCGCGATGGGCCGGGCGGCCGCCGCCGGGGCCGACGTCGCCGTGCTCACCAGCGACAACCCGCGCAGCGAGGACCCGGAGGCGATCCTGGCCGAGATGGCGTCCGGCGCACCCGATGCGCTGCGCGAGGTCGACCGCCGGGCGGCCATCGCGCGCGCCGTCTCGCTGGCCGGCCCGGGCGACGCCGTCGTCGTCGCCGGCAAGGGTCACGAGTCCGGCCAGGAGGTCGCCGGCATCGTCACGCCCTTCGACGACCGCGACGTGCTGCGCGAGGTCATGGCGTGATCGAGCTCGAGCTCGCCGAGGTCGCCCGGCTGATCGGCACCACGGCGCCGATCGACGGGCGGGTCACCGCCGCCGTGGAGGTCGACAGCCGGCTCGTCGGTCCCGGCGGGCTGTTCTTCGCCCTGCCGGGGGAGCGGGTCGACGGCCACGACCACGCCGCCGCGGCCCTGCGCGCCGGGGCCGTGGCCGCGGTGACGAGCCGGCCAATCGACGGCGTGCCGTGCCTGGTCGTGCCCGACCCGATCGCCGCGCTGCAGGCGCTCGCGACGGCGGTCCACGCCCTCGAGCCCGAACCGCTCGTGCTCGGCATCACCGGCAGCAACGGCAAGACCTCCACCAAGGACCTGCTCGCGCAGGTGCTGCGCGCCTTCGGCGAGACGCTCGCCCCGCAGGGCAGCTACAACAACGAGCTCGGGCTGCCGCTGACCGCCTTGCGCCGCACGGCCACGACGCGCTTCAGTGCGCTGGAGTACTCCGCCCGCGGCGTGGGCCACATCGCCTTCCTCTGCGGGCTCGTGCCTCCCCACGTCGCGGTCGTGCTCAACGTCGGCTCGGCCCACCTGGGCGAGTTCGGCGACCGCGCGGGGATCGCCCGCGCCAAGGGCGAGCTCGTCGAGGCCGCCCGCTCAGCCGTCGTGCTCAACGCCGACGACCCGTACGTCCTGGCGATGCGGTCGCGGACCGAGCGGCCCTGCACCACGTACGGGCTGTCGCCGGAGGCCGACGTACGGGCTGACGACGTGCGGCTCGACGACGCGGGCCGGGCGTCGTTCCGGCTGCAGGGCGAGCCGGTGCGGATGCAGCTCGTGGGGGAGCACCACGTGCACAACGCGCTCGCCGTCGCGGCGACCGTCCTGGGCCGGGTCACCGACGACGTCGCCCAGATCGCCGGACTGCTGTCGGCCGCCACCCCCGTTAGCCGCTGGCGGATGGAGGTGACCGAGCGCCCCGACGGGGTGACCGTCGTCAACGACGCCTACAACGCCAACCCCGAGTCGATGCGTGCCGCGCTGAAGACCCTCGCCGTCATGAGCGCCGGCAAGACCCGCCGCACCGTCGCCGTCCTCGGTCTGATGGCCGAGCTCGGTGCGGACGCCCGCGAGGCCCACATGGACCTCGGCCGGTTCATCGTCCGGCTCGACATCGGCCAGCTCGTCGTCGTGGGGGAGGCGGCCGGCGGCATCCACGCCGGCGCGGTCCTCGAGGGCAGCTGGGGCTCGGAGTCGATCCACGTGCCCGACGTCGACGCGGCCGTCGCCCTGCTGCAGCAGCAGCTCGAGCCCGGCGACGTGGTGCTCGTCAAGGCCTCGCGCAGCGTCGGGCTGGAGCGCGTCGCTGCCGCCCTGCTGGCCGACGGTGCGCCAGGATCAGCACCCGTGGTGCAGTCGTGAGGTCGGTCCTGATCGCCGCGATGACGGCGCTCCTGGTCTCCCTGCTGTGCACGCCCGCGGTGGTGCGGCTGTTCCGCAAGCGCGGCTACGGCCAGGAGATCCGTGAGGACGGCCCGAGCAGCCACGCCACCAAGCGGGGCACCCCGACCATGGGTGGGGCCGTGATCATCACCGCCACCCTCATCGGCTACGCCGTGGCCCACCTCGCCGTCGCCAACCAGCCCGGTCGCGGACCGACCGCCAGTGGGCTGCTCGTGCTCGGGCTGATGACCGGGCTCGGCCTGGTCGGCTTCCTCGACGACTTCATCAAGATCCGCAAGCAGCGCTCGCTGGGCCTGAATGCCGCGTCGAAGTTCCTGGGACAGCTGATCGTCGGCATCGCCTTCGCGGTGGCGGCGCTGCAGTTCCGCAACAGCGCCGGGCTGACGCCCGCCTCGACCCAGCTGTCGTTCGTGCGCGACTACGCCGCGGTCGGCCTCGGCACCGTGGGCTTCGTCATCTTCGCCTACCTGGTCATCACCGCGACCTCCAACGCCGTGAACCTCACCGACGGGCTCGACGGGCTGGCCGCCGGATCGTCGATCATGGTCTTTGGGTCCTACGTCGTCATCGGCTTCTGGCAGTTCCGGCAGTCCTGCGTGCTGCAGCCCGAGCTGGCCGGCTGCTACACCGCGCGTGACCCGCTCGACATCGCGCTCGTGGCCGCCTCGGCGATGGGCGCCTGCTTCGGCTTCCTGTGGTGGAACGCCTCGCCGGCCAAGATCTTCATGGGCGACACCGGCTCGCTGGCCATTGGCGGCGCCTTCGCCGGCATCGCGATCGTCACCCAGACCGAGCTGCTGCTCATCGTGCTCGGCGGGCTGTTCGTGATCGAGACGCTGTCGGTGATCGTCCAGGTCGGCGTCTTCAAGCTGACCCGCAAGCGGGTGTTCAACATGGCGCCGATCCATCACCACTTCGAGCTCGCCGGGTGGGTGGAGAACACCGTCATCGTCCGGTTCTGGATCATCGCCGGGCTGGCCGTGGCGTTCGGGCTCGGCGTCTTCTACGCCGAGTACCTCTCGATCTCCGGGTCATGACCGCGCTGGACCTCCAGGGGATGCCGGTCGTCGTGGCCGGCGCCGGCGTCAGCGGAGCAGCCGCCGCGCGGGCCCTGGCCGAGCGCGGCGCCCGCGTCACGGTCGTCGACGTCAGCGAGGAGCGGGCCGAGCCGCTGCGCGCGCAGGGCCTGATCGTCGTCGCGACCGACGCGCCGCCGCCTGGCACAGCACTGGTCGTCACCAGCCCCGGCTGGCGGCCCGACGCGCCGCTGCTCGTCGCCAGCGCCGCCGCCGGGATCGAGGTCGTCGGCGAGGTCGAGCTGGCCTGGCGGCTGCGCGGCGCGGGCGCTGCCCCCTGGCTCGCGATCACCGGCACCAACGGCAAGACCACGACCGTGCGCATGCTGGCCGCTGTCCTCACCGCCGCCGGGCGGCGCTCGGTCGCCACCGGCAACGTCGGCCTGCCGCTGCTCGACGCCGTCCTGGCCGCCGAGCCCTACGACGTGCTGGCGGTGGAGCTGAGCAGCTTCCAGCTGCACTGGTCGTCGACGGTGCAGCCGCACACCGCCGTCGTCCTCAACGTCGCCCCCGACCACGTCGACTGGCACGGCTCGTTCGACGCCTACGTGCAGGCCAAGGGGCGCATCCACACGCCGCGCACCACCGCGGTCTACAACCGCGAGGATGCGGAGTCGGTGCGCCTGGCCGAACGGGCCGTCCGGCGCGGGGCGGCCCGCGCCGGCTTCACCCTCGGCAGCCCGGCGGCCGGCGAGGTCGGTGTGGTGGAGGACCTGGTCGTCGACCGCGCCTTCCCCGACGTCGCGGGGGAGGCGACCGCCCTCGCGACGCTGGCCGACGTGCGGGTCCCGGGCGCTCACAACGTCGCCAACGCGCTCGCGGCGGCCGCGCTCGCCCGGTCGTACGGCGTGCCGGCCGAGGCGGTGGCCGAGGGGCTGCGCTCCTTCGCCCCCGACGCGCACCGCAACGCGCTGGTCGCCACGACCGCCGGCGTGGCCTGGGTCGATGACAGCAAGGCGACCAACCCGCACGCCGCCGCCGCGAGCCTGGCTGCCTACCCGTCGGTGGTCTGGCTGGCGGGTGGGCTGCTCAAGGGCGCCGCGGTGGACGAGCTGGTCCGCACCGCCGCGCCGCGGTTGCGCGGGGTGGTGCTGCTCGGCACCGACCGGGCGCCGTTCCTCGACGCGCTGCGGCGACACGCGCCGGATGTCCCCGTCGTGGAGGTGGTGCGGCTCGACACTGGCGCCATGCTCGACGTCGTCTCCGCCGCCCGTGGCCTGGCCCGCCCCGGCGACACGGTGCTCCTCGCCCCGGCCGCCGCCTCGATGGACTGCTTTCGCGACTACGCCCAGCGCGGCGAGCTGTTCGCGACCGCCGTGGGTGGCCTGGAGTGACCGCCGTCGACGACCGCACCGAGGCCGAGCCGCAGGAGCCGCGTCCGCCGCTGCTGCAGCGGCCGCTGGCCAGCTACCACCTGCTGCTGGCGAGCACGCTGCTGCTGCTCGTGCTCGGCCTGATCATGGTCTTCTCCGCCTCGAGCCTGCGTTCCTACGCCACCACCGGGTCGCTGTTCGCCACCGGCATCAAGCAGGCGACGTTCATCTCGCTCGGACTGCCGCTGATGTTCGCCGCCTCGCGGCTGCCCGTGCGGTTCTGGCGGGCCGCCGCCTACCCGCTGCTGGTGCTGTCGCTGGTGCTGCTCGTCGCCGTGCTCGTGCCGTCGGTCGGCAACGAGGTCAACGGCGCCAGGAGCTGGATCCCGCTGCCCCTGGGCTTCAACCTGCAGCCGGCTGAGCTGGCCAAGCTCGCGCTCGTGCTGTGGGGCGCCGACCTGCTGGTGCGCAAGCAGAAGCTGCTCGTCAGGCGTGCCCACCTGCTCGTCCCGCTCGTGCCGGTCACCGCCCTGGTGCTCCTGCTGGTGATGCTCCAGCCCGACTTCGGCACCGCCGTCTCGATCTGCACCGTCGTCATCGCGCTGCTCTGGGTGGTCGGCACCCCGCTGCGCATCTTCGGCGTGCTCGTCGGCGTCCTGGTCTCGGGCGCGACCTTCCTGGCCATCACCACCCCGCACCGGCTCGAGCGGTTGCTGTCGTTCCGCGACCCGTTCGCCGACGCCGAGAACACCGGCTACCAGGCGGTGCAGGGCTTCTACGCGCTGTCCTCCGGCGGATTCTTCGGGCTGGGTCTGGGTGCGAGCCGCGAGAAGTGGTCCGGCGGCCTGCCCGAGGCGCACACCGACTACGTCTTCGCGATCATCGGCGAGGAGCTCGGCCTGCTCGGGACGCTCACCGTGGTCGGCCTGTTCGCTGTGCTCATCTACTCCGGCATCCGGATCGCTGAGCGCACCGACGACCCGTTCGTGCGCCTGGCCGCCTCCGGCATCACCGCCTGGCTGGGCTGCCAGGCGATCATCAACATGGGTGCTGTCGTCGGCCTGCTGCCGATCACCGGCATCCCGCTGCCGCTGGTCTCCTTCGGCGGGTCGGCTCTGCTCGTCACCATGGTGGCCATCGGCATGCTGCTGTCCTTCGCCCGACTTGAGCCGGGTGCGGCGGCGGCCCTGGCCGCGAGCCCGACCCTGCGCGGGCGGCTGCGCGGTGAGACCACCCCGATCCGCTCGCGCACCGCCGAGCGGCCGCGCGCCGTGCCGCGCACCGCCGGCCGCGCCTCCCGCACCAGCGCCGGCCGGGCCGGCACCTCGCCCGGGCGGCGGTGACCGCAGTGCCGTCGACCCGCGCGCTGTCGGTGCTGGTCGCCGGCGGCGGGACCGCCGGGCACGTCGAGCCGGCCCTCGCGCTGGCTGACGCGCTGCTGCGCCGGGACCCCACCATCGTCGTCACCGCGCTGGGGACGGCCACCGGCCTCGAGGCCCGGCTCGTACCGGCCCGCGGCTACGCGCTGGCCGAGATCGCGCGCGTGCCGCTGCCTCGCCGCCCGACGCTGGACCTGCTGCGCGTGCCCGGGCGGGTGGCCGGCGCGGTCCGGCAGACCCGCGCCCACCTCGACCGGGTGGCCGCCGACGTCGTGGTCGGCTTCGGCGGCTACGTCGCGCTGCCCGCCTATCTCGCCGCCCGCCGCCGCGGCACCCCGTTCGTCGTCCACGAGGCCAACGCCCGCGCCGGGCTCGCCAACCGGGTCGGCGCCCGGCTGACGCCGCACGTCGCCGCGGCTGTCGAGGGCAGCGGGCTGTCCGGCGCGCTGGTGCTCGGCATCCCGCTTCGCGCCGCCGTCTCGCGGCTGGACCGCGCCGCCGAGCGCGCCCGCGCCCGCGCCGCTTTCGGCCTGACCGGTGACGGCCCGGTGCTGCTGGTGACCGGCGGCTCGCAGGGCGCCCGCAACATCAACGCCGCCGTCACCGGCGCTGCGTCCGACCTGGCCGCCGCGGGCGTCCAGGTCCTGCACGTGGCCGGCCCCAAGAACGCCGAGGCCGTGCAGGCCCAGGTCGACCTGCCGACCCATCACGTGCTGGGGTACGTCGACCGGATGGACCTCGCCTACGCCGCTGCCGACCTGGCTGTCTGCCGGGCCGGCGCGATGACCTGCGCCGAGCTGACCGCCGTCGGGCTGCCGGCCGTCTACGTCCCGCTGCCCATCGGCAACGGCGAGCAGGCGCTCAACGCCCGCCCCGTCGTCGAGGGCGGCGGCGGGCTGCTGGTCGCCGACGGCGACGTCGACGCCGCCTACCTGCGCCACACCGTCCTGCCGCTGCTCGCCGACCGCCCCCGGCTGGCGGCCATGGGCGCGGCGGCGGCCGCGCTCGGCCACCGCGACGCCGACGAGGCGCTGACCGACCTGGTGCTCTCGGCCGTGCGCCGATGAGCGAGGAGCTGGGGCGCGTCCACCTCGTCGGCATCGGTGGGGCCGGCATGAGCGGCATCGCCCGGGTGCTGCTGGCCCGCGGCGCCACCGTGTCGGGCAGCGACGCCAAGGAGTCCCGCGCCACTGCGGCCCTGCGCGCGCTCGGTGCCACCGTCCACCTCGGCCACGACGCCGCCCATGTCGCCGCCGTCGACACCGTCGTGGTCTCGACAGCGATCCGCCAGGACAACCCCGAGCTGCGCGGAGCCCGCGAGGCCGGTCTGCGGGTGCTGCTCCGGGCCGAGGCGCTGGCTGCGCTGATGGCCGGCCGCCGCGGCGTGGCGGTCGCCGGCACCCACGGCAAGACCACGACCACCTCGATGCTCACCGTCGCGGTGCAGCACTGCGGCGTCGACCCGTCCTTCGCGATCGGCGGCGACCTCAACGAGGCGGCCAGCAACGCCCACCACGGCAGCGGCGAGCTGTTCGTCGTCGAGGCCGACGAGAGCGACGGCTCGTTCCTGGCCTACCGGCCCTACGCCGCGATCGTCACCAACGTCGAGGCCGACCACCTGGACCACTACGGCGACGCGGCTGCCGTCGACCGGGCGTTCGTCGACTTCGTCGACACCATCGACCCGACCGGCTTCCTGGTTGCCTGCGCCGACGACCAGGGTGCTCGCCGGCTGGCGGCGGTCGCCCGCGAGCGCGGTGTCGACGTGCGCACCTACGGCACCTCCGAGGACGCCGACCTCCGGCTGTCCGCCGTCACCATCAGCGGCACCACCAGCCGGTACGAACCGGTGCTGCGCGGTCGACGGCTCCCGCCGGTGTCGCTCGCGGTCCCGGGTCGGCACCTCGCGCTCAACTCCGGCGCCGCGCTGCTCACCGGCATCGGGCTCGGGCTGCCCGAGTCGCTGCTCGTCGAGGGCCTGGGCGGCTTCACCGGGGTCCGCCGTCGGATGGAGCTCAAGGGCACCGTGGCCGGCGTGCGCGTCTACGACGACTACGCCCACCACCCGACCGAGCTGGTCGCCCAGCTGGCCGCGGCCCGCGAGGTGGTGGGGCAGGGCCGGCTCGTTGTGGCCTTCCAGCCGCACCGCTACAGCCGCACCCTGGCCTTCGCGGCCGAGTTCGGCGCGGCGCTCGGGGCCGCCGACGAGGTGGTCGTCATGGAGGTCTATGCCGCGGGCGAGGAGCCGGTGCCCGGCGCCGGCGGGGCGACCGTCGCCGCCGCCGTACCGCTGCCCGCCGAGCGGGTCGCCTTCGAACCCTCGTGGACCGCTGTCCCGCACCTGCTCGCCGACCGGGCCCGCCCCGGTGACCTCGTCCTGACCCTGGGCGCCGGTGACATCACTGCCATCGGCCCCGAGGTGCTGCGCCTGCTGTCTGGAGCCACCGAGTGACCGCACCCACCCGACCCCCCCGACCTCGCCGGCCGGCGGTCGTGCCCGCCGGCCCCCGACTGCAGGAGCGGGCCCGGGCCGAGCGCTCCACCCGTCGCCGGCGCCGGCTGCGCCACGTCGGGCAGGCGCTGCTCGTGCTGCTGCCGCTGGTGGCGCTGGCCTGGGTGGCGCTGCTGTCCACCTGGCTGGCCGTCGACCGGGTGGCGGTGACCGGTACCGGCCGGATCACGACCGAGGCGGTGGTGCAGGCCGCCGCCGTCGCGCCGGGGACGCCCCTTGCGCGGGTCGACACCGACGACGTCGAGGAACGCATCGGCGCGCTGCCGCCGGTCGCCGAGGTCACCGTCCGCCGCACCTGGCCCGGCACGCTGACCGTCCAGGTCACCGAGCGCACCCCCGCCGCCGTGGTGCCGTCGGTCCGCGGTGTCCTCCTGATCGATGCCGCCGGCGTGCTGTTCGGCGGCGAGCCGGCACCGCCCGCCGGGGTGGTGCGGCTCGAGGTCGCCGACCCCGGGCCGGACGACCCGGCTACCCGGGCCGCCCTCGAGGTGCATGGCGCTCTGCCCGAGGCGCTGCGGAGCCAGGTCACCGTGGTGCAGGCCCCCTCGCCGTCCGGCGTACGGCTGGTGCTGGTCGACGGCCGCGAGGTCGTGTGGGGCCGGCCGGGCGGCACCGAGACCAAGGCCGCGGCGGTCCTCGCCCTGCTCGACCGGCCCGGCACCGTCTTCGACGTCAGCGGCGAGGGCGTGGTCGTCGTCACCTAGCCGTCACCCACCTGCGGCGGTGACGACGGCCGGAACGGGGCAGGACAGGTCGGGTGGATCCGCCGCCCGCTCCTGCTTCGCCGGTCCCCGGACCGGAGGCCAGCGGTGAGCGCGCGCGCCGAGCGCGGGCGACCATGGACGCGTTGGCCGTCGACCGGGACGTCTTCGAGACCTTCTTCGAGTCCGCCCGCATAGGGCTGGCGCTGGCCGACCTCACCGGCTGCTACGTCCGGGTGAACAGCATCTACGCCGGCCTGCTCAACCGCGAGGCTGAGGACCTCATCGGGGTCCGGCTGGGTGACGTGCTCGGCGATGCTGCCACGACCTCGGGCGTGCAGCGCCTGCTGGCCGGAGCGGCGACCTCGGCGCAGGCCGAGCAGCAGTACGTCCTGGACGACGGCACCGCCCGCTGGCTGCTGCACGGCGTGGCGTCGGTCCTCGGCCCCGATGGTGGGCTGGCCTGGTACGCCGTCAGCGCGCAGGACATCACCGAGCGGCGCCGGATCGAGCAGGAGCTGCGCGACCTCACCGCCGTGCTGACCGAGCGGGCCGTCCGTGACCCGCTGACGGGCCTGGCGAACCGCGCGCTGCTCGAGGAGCGGCTGCGGACCGCGCTGGCGCGCGACGGACGCTCGGGGGAGAGCACGGCCGCCCTGTTCCTCGACCTCGACGGCTTCAAGGACGTCAACGACCAGCACGGCCACGCCGTCGGCGACGCCGTCCTGCGGACCGTCGCCGAGCGGCTCGTCACCGCCGTCCGGCCCTCGGACACCGTGTCCCGGCTCGGCGGCGATGAGTTCGTGGTGCTCGTGGAGGGCGCCAGCGAGACCGCGCTGGACGCCCTGGTCGAGCGGCTGGTGGCCGCGCTGACGGTGCCGGTGCGGGTCGGGACGATCGACCTCGACGTGGGAGTGAGTGTTGGCGTCGCGCTCTCCCGCGCCGGTGAGAGGGACCCGCAGGGCCTGCTTTCCGCCGCGGATGCACGGATGTACGCCGCCAAGCGCGCTCGTCGCTGACGCCGGGCGCAAGCAGTTTGCGCGACACGCCGAAGTCGGTGTTGACCCGCCGCGACCGCTCCCCTAGCGTCCCGCCACGTCAGCCCAGGTTGACATAACCGTAAGAGTCTCGTTGAGGTCGAGGGTTCCGCAAGGGCCCTCGACCTCCAGCCGAGGCCAGCCCCTGCACCCACTCCGTCCGCTCTCGAGAGGCACCTCCACCGTGGCAGCTCCGCAGAACTACCTGGCCGTCATCAAGGTGGTCGGCATCGGGGGAGGCGGCGTCAACGCCGTCAACCGCATGATCGAGGTGGGCCTCAAGGGCGTTGAGTTCATCGCGATCAACACCGATGCCCAGGCGCTGCTGATGAGCGACGCCGACGTCAAGCTCGACATCGGCCGCGAGCTCACCCGCGGTCTCGGCGCCGGCGCGGCCCCCGAGGTTGGTCGCCAGGCCGCCGAGGACCACCGCGAGGAGATCGATGAGGTGCTCAAGGGCGCCGACATGGTCTTCGTGACGGCCGGCGAGGGCGGCGGCACCGGCACCGGCGGCGCGCCCGTCGTGGCCAGCGTCGCCCGGGCACTCGGCGCCCTGACCATCGGCGTCGTCACCCGCCCGTTCTCCTTCGAGGGTCGCCGTCGCGCCCAGCAGGCGGAGGAGGGCATCGAGGCCCTGCGCGCCGAGGTCGACACCCTCATCATCATCCCGAACGACCGGCTGCTGTCGATCAGCGACCGCACGGTCAGCGTGATGGACGCCTTCAAGAGCGCCGACCAGGTCCTGCTCTCCGGTGTCCAGGGCATCACCGACCTCATCACGACCCCGGGTCTGATCAACCTCGACTTCGCCGACGTCAAGGCCGTCATGAGCGGCGCCGGCAGCGCCCTCATGGGGATCGGCAACGCCCGCGGCGACGACCGCGCGGCCGTCGCTGCCGAAATGGCCATCGCCAGCCCACTTCTCGAGGCGAGCATGGACGGCGCCCACGGGGTGCTGCTCAACATCTCCGGCGGCAGCGACCTCGGGCTGTTCGAGATCAACGAGGCCGCGCAGCTCGTTGCCGACGCCGCGCACCCCGAGGCCAACATCATCTTCGGCGCCGTGATCGACGACGCGCTCGGCGACGAGGTGCGCGTGACGGTCATCGCTGCCGGCTTCGACGCCGGCGCGCCCACCCCGGTCCGCCGGGTCGAGACCCGCCGGCAGCCCGACCCCGAGCCCGCTGCCGCCCCCGCGCCGCAGCCGAGCTACACCCGGACCCCGCCGCCGGCCGCCCGCCCGGCAGCCCCGCAGCCGAGCACCCCGCCGCGGCGCACGGTCGTCTTCGAGGACGACCTCGACGTCCCCGACTTCCTGAAGTAGGTGCAGCTGCTGCCGGCCGGCCTCCCGGGGCCGGCCGCCGGCGCGTTCTCGCACCGCGCCGGCGGCACCAGCGCACCGCCGTACGACACCTTGAACCTCGGCATGCACGTCGAGGACGAGTGGCGACGGGTGCACGCCAACCGCGAGCTGATGTCCGACGCGGCCGGGCTGGACCGGGGTCAGCTGGTCTTCGCCCAGCAGGTGCACGGCGCCGGCGTGGCTGTCGTGGACCGTGCGTCCGCCCGCGGGCGCAACGGCGGCGTGGCCGGCGTCGACGCGCTGGTGACCACCACCCCCGGACTCGGCCTCGTGGTGTTGGCCGCCGACTGCCTGCCGGTGCTGCTCGCCGACCCGGCGGCCGGCGTCGTCGCCGTCGCCCACGCCGGCCGGCAGGGCCTGGTCGCCGGCGTCCTGCAGGCCACCGTCACCGCCATGGCCGAGCTCGGTGCGACCGCCGCCGCGACCACCGCGGTCGTCGGCCCGGCCGTCTGCGGCCGCTGCTACGAGGTCCCGCCCGTGATGGCCGACGAGGTCGAGCGCGCGGTGCCGGGCAGTCGGTCCGCCACCCGCAACGGGACCGCCTCGGTCGACCTGGCCGCGGGCGCCGTCGCCGTCCTCACAGCCGCCGGCCTGTCCGACGTGCGGACGGTCGGCGGCTGCACCCTCGAGCAGCCCGAGCGGTTCTACTCCTACCGGCGGGACGGCCGCACCGGTCGGCACGCCGGGATCGCCTGGCTCGCCCGTGACTGAGCCCCCCGTGGCCCCCGTACCGACCGCCGAGCGGGTCGAGGAGCTCACGGCGGCGCTGGCTGCTGTCGAGCAACGGCTCGACGCGGCCTGCGCGGTCGCCGGTCGGCGCCGCGACGAGGTGGTCCTGATCGCCGTCACCAAGACCCGCCCGGCCTCCGACGTCGTGGCGCTGCGCGAGCTCGGCGTCCTCGACGTGGGGGAGAACCGCGACCAGGAGGCCAAGGCCAAGGCCGCGCAGGTGCCGGGCGTGCGGTGGCACGTCGTGGGCGGGCTGCAGACCAACAAGGCACGCAGCGTCGCCCGCTACGCCAGCGCCGTGCACTCGCTCGACCGCGCCGCGCTCGTCACGGCGCTGTCCGCCGGCGCGCTGCGGGCCGAGCGCGACCTGGACGTGCTGCTGCAGGTGAGCCTGGACGGCGACCCGGCCCGCGGCGGGGCCCTGGTTGTTGATGTGCCGGCGCTGGCCGAGCAGGCAGCGGCCGCGCCCGGCCTGCGCCTGGCGGGCGTGATGGCCGTCGCCCCCCTCGATGCCGACCCGGCTGCTGCCTTCGCCGCGCTCGCGCGGATCGCGGCCGACCTGCGCGCCGACCACCCGCAGGCGGTCGCGATGAGCGCCGGGATGTCCGGCGACCTCGAGCAGGCGATCGCCGCGGGCGCGACACACGTCCGTGTCGGCGCGGCGTTGCTCGGCCACAGACCGCCGCTCGCCCGCTAGTCTCCGAACCCAGTCCGCCTGTCCAGCACGACGATCAGAGGGAGCCCGCGATGTCAGGCACCATGCGCAAGTTGGGCCTGTACCTCGGCCTGGTCGAGGACGACGAGGACGGCCTGGACGCGCGCGACCGGCGCTACGCCGACGACGCCTACGACGAGGACGAGGTGCACGAGCCCGCTCCCGCCACCAGCCGCCGCTGGTCTGGCGACGCGCACGCCCCGGCTGGCCCCACCACCGCGCTGCGCCGCCCCGACACCTCCGGCTCGGTCCGCACCCGCGGCTCGGTCGCGCTGGACACCCAGCTGCGCCCGGCGCCGGCCCCGGCGTTCGAGGAGACCTACCGGATCACCACCCTGCACCCGCGCACCTACAACGAGGCGCGCCAGATCGGCGAGCACTTCCGCAGCGGCACCCCGGTGATCATGAATCTCACCGAGATGGACGACGTCGACGCCAAGCGACTGGTGGACTTCGCGGCCGGTCTCATCTTCGGCCTGCGCGGCAGCATCGAGCGGGTGACCAACAAGGTCTTCCTGCTCTCCCCCGAGCACGTCGAGGTCACGGCTGAGGACAAGGCGAAGATCGCGGAGAGCGGCTTCTTCAACCAGTCGTAGGCGGTCCTGTCGCCGCCGCCGGACCGCGCGGCCACTAGCCTCTGACGAGGTCCTCCCGCCGCCCGATCCCCAGGAGAAGTCCCGCCGTGCAGGCCGTCGCGTCCGCTGTCTACTTCGCGCTGCTGATCTTCCTGCTGTTCCTGATCTTCCGGCTGGTCATGGAGTACGTCTTCCTGCTGGCGCGCTCCTACCGGCCCAGCGGGCTGGTCGCGGTCGTGCTGGAGCTGGCCTACTCGGTCACCGACCCGCCGCTCAAGGCGCTGCGCAAGGTGCTGCCCCCGCTGCGCATCGGGCAGGTGAGCCTGGACCTCGGGTTCATCGTGCTGTTCATCGTGGTGCGCATCCTCATGGGCGTTGCCAGCGGGGCCGCCGGATGACCGCCGCACCCCCTCCCGTCCCCGCCCCTCACGACCCCGCCCCTCACGACCCCGCCCCTCACGACCCCGCCCCCGGAGAAAGAGCTGCGCCGTGCCGCTGACCCCCACCGACGTCGCCAACAAGCAGTTCCGCATCTCTTTTCGCGGCTACTCGCTGGACGAGGTCGACGCCTTCCTCGACGAGGTCGAGAACGAGCTCACCCGGCTGCTGCGCAGCAACGGCGAGCTCAAGGGCAGCAGCAGCGCGCCCGACGCAGCTGCCGTCGCGGCCGCCCCCGCCGCGGCGCCGGCCCCGCTGTCGGGCATGCAGGGCCAGGAGGCAGCCCTGAGGACCTTGCTGCTGGCCCAGCGCACCGCCGACGAGGCGATCGCCGAGGCCCGCGCCGAGGCCGAGGAGCTGGTCAGCAGCGCCCGCGCCGAGGCGGAGCAGGTGGTGAGCGAGGCCAAGGCCGAGGCCGACCGCAGCCTGGGCGGCGCCCGCGCCGAGGCCGACCGCACGCTGAGCACCTCGCGCGAGCGCGCCGCCCGACTCGACGAGGACGTGGCGGCCAAGATCCAGGCCGCCACGGGTGACCTCGACCAGCAGCGCCGCCAGCTCGAGAGCCGGATCGAGGAGCTGCGCGCCTTCGAGCGGGAGTACCGCACCCGGCTCAAGGCCTACCTCGAGACCCAGCTGCGCGAGCTGGGCTCCGGGTCGCGCCCCAGCGACGAGGCCGGCTCCGGCGTCCCCGCCGACGCCCGCGCCGCTGCCGTGGGCGGCGGCTCGACCGGCCGTCCGCCGGCAGCGCCCGCCGCCGCCCCCGTCCCCGCCCCCGCCCCCGTCCCAATGCCCAAGCCCAGCGCGTCCACCGACGACGAGCCCGCCGAGGGCGCGGTGGACAGCCCCGCCGACGCCCCCGACGGTCCGCCCCGCGAGGCTGACGCCGCCGCGCTGCGCGCGGTGCCGCCGCTGGCCGCGCCCGGCTCGCCGGTGGGCCCGTTCACCGTCGTGTCGTCGCCTGACGCGGGCGTCGACGAGGCCCCCGCCGACCGCTAGGTCAGCGCCGCCTACCCCCGCCGCCGACCGCCGCCGCGGGGCTCCGCCGGACCCGGAACCCCGCCGCTAGGCTGCACGCGCCGCACGCCCTGTCCCACGACGAAGGACCTCAGCAGTGATCGTCATCAGCGGGGCACTCGTCCTCGTCGCCCTCGTCCTGCTCGTCGTGGGCGTCGTGGGACCGGACCTCGCGTTCGTCTACGCCTCGATCGCGGTGAGCCTGGTCTCGCTGGTGTTCCTCGTGGTCGGCATCCTCCAGCGACGGGGCGATCCGTTGACCGACGCCGAGGGCGTCGACACCCCCGAGCCCGGCATCGAGGACGACCCCGCGGAGGGCCTCACCGTCCGGCCGTCGTCGGTACGTCGCGCCGCCCCGGTCGTGGCCGACGACGTCGAGCCGCTGGCGGCCGATGTGGCTCCCGCGGCGGACCCGTTCGACAGCGAGCCGCCACCCGGCGGCGACGTGCTCGTTGTCGAGGGGCGCCCGCGCTACCACGTCGTCGGCTGCCGCTACCTGTCCGGTAAGACGCCCGAGGCGGTCGCGGTCGGCCAGGCCCGCGTCGAGGGCTTCACCCCGTGCGGGGTCTGCAAGCCCGACGTCGCGCTCGCCGCGCTCGAGCCGGGCACCGAGGAGCGCGAGCCGGCCCGGCGCACCTCGACGCGGTCCGTCGCCCGCACACGCCCGGCCAAGGCCGCGGCCCCGGTCCGCAGCGCCTCCCTGCGCGGCGGCTCGGTCGTCGTCATCCCCGATCGCGGCAGGTACCACCTGGACTCCTGTCGCTACGTCCGCGACGTCGTCAGCGCGCAGGTCCTGAGCAAGAGCGCCGCGACCCGCCAGGGCTACGTCCCCTGCGGGGTCTGCAAGCCCTGACCTTCGCTGCCCTGACCTGGAGCACGACGGAGCCCGTACGAGAGGTGCTCGTACGGGCTCCGTCGTGAGGGGGCTGGGGGCGCTAGTCGGGCAGGACGGTCGTCCGGGCGCGCAACGCGTCGGCGCGGAACGGGTCGCGCGGCGGCGGCACGGGCATCCGTAGCGCGTCGGACGGCGCCTGGACACCGCTCAGGCCAAGGACCCGGTCGAGCAGCGACTGCGGGCTCTCGCCGGCGACGTGGCCCTGGGTGGTCACCATGACCCGGTAGACGGTGATGTAGTGCTTGCTCGGGGTGTCGTAGGACCAGTCGACCGAGCCGAGGTGCTGGGAGTCGCCGTGCCGGCCGAGCAGACCGTTCCACGGACCGCTCCAGACCTGGACCCCCGCGGGGCCGGCGGAGAAGCAGCCCCCACGGCCGACGTCCTGGCGCTCGGCGGCAGCGAGCAGGGCTCGCGCCTCCCGGTCCGGCAGGACGATGGCGGGCCGGACCTGGGTGGCGACGGCGGGCTGCGCGGACGCCCCCGGTCGGGTCAGGCGGAACGAGCGGTGGGCCGGCTTGCTGTCGAGCTCGACGGTGTGGACGGTCACCGTGGCCTCCGGGTCCTGGCGGCTGCTCCGGTCGGAGCAGCGGGACGGTGTCACGAAGTCCATCGGCCGGTGACCAGCCCTTCCTGACGGGGCCATCCGGGTGAACTCCTGGCCCGGCTGTAACGCGCCGCCCCGTCAGCTGCCGGCGACCCGCAACCAGAAGCGCAGCCCGAGCTCGAGGTCGACGTGCTCCTTGAGGTCGGCGATCGGGCCGCCCGCCACGACGCTGACCGCGAGCACCTCGTCGGCCAGCCGTCCCGAGCCCTCCTGCAGGGCCTGCGCGAGGTCGCCCTCGGCCGCCCACCACAGCTCGATCCGGTCGCTGACCTCCAGGCCGCTGGTCTTGCGGGCGTCCTGGACCAGGCGCACGGCCTCGCGCACCAGCCCGGCCCGGCGCAGCTCGGGGGTGATGTCCAGGTCGAGCGCGACGGTCTCGCCGGCGCCGCTCGCGACCGCCCAGCCGGTGCGCGGTGTCTCGGTGACCACGACCTCCTCGGCCGTCAGCGCGACCTGCTCGCCGTCGACCTCGACGCTCGCGGTGCCGTCGCGCAACCCCGCGGCGAGCTGCGCGGCGTCGGCCTCGGCGACGGCCTTCGCGACGGCCTGCACGCCCTTGCCGAAGCGCTTGCCCAGCGCGCGGAAGTTGGCCTTGGCGGTGACGTCGACCAGGTCGCCGGCCAGCGGCTCGAGCGCCACGACGTTGAGCTCGGCCGCGACCAGCGCCTGCAGGTCCGCGGGCAGCGCCTGCCAGCCCTGCGCGCTGACCATCGCCCGGCCGAGGGGCTGCCGGGTCTTCACCCTGGACTCCGCGCGGGCCTGCCGGCCGAGGTCGACCAGCCGGCGCACCAACGCCATCTGCTCACCGAGCTCAGCGTCGACGAGCGCGCCGTCGACCTGCGGCCAGGTCGCCAGATGCACCGAGTCGTCCTCGGTGGTAGCGAACAGCGAGCCCCACACCTGGTCGGTGATGAACGGCGTGAACGGCGCCATGAGCAGCGTGACGACGCGCAGGCACTCGTGCAGGGTCGCCAGCGCGGCCGGGTCGCCGTCCCAGAAGCGCCGGCGCGAGGACCGGACGTACCAGTTGGACAGGTCGTCGACGAGCGTGGTGAGTCGCTTGCCGGCGCGCAGCGAGTCAAAGTCCTCGAGTGCGGCCGTGACGTCGAGCGCGGCGGCGTGCACCTGCGACAGCGCCCAGCGGTCGAGCAGCGTCCGCTCGCCGGCCGGGTCCCCCGGGGTCCAGCCGTTGACGCCGGCGTAGAGCGTGTGGAAGGCGGCGGTGTTCCAGTAGGTCAGCAGGACCTTGCGGACGACCTCCTCGACCTGCTCGTGCCCGACCCGCCGGGCCGACCAGGGGCTGCCGCCGCAGAGCATGTACCAGCGCAGCGCGTCGGCGCCGTGCCGCTCGAACAGCTCGAAAGGGTCGAGCACGTTGCCCAGGTGCTTGCTCATCTTGCGGCCCTCGCCGTCCAGGATGTGCCCCAGGCAGAGCACCGTCTCGTACGACGAGCGGTCGAAGACCAGCGTCCCGACCGTCATCAGCGTGTAGAACCAGCCGCGGGTCTGGTCGATCGCCTCGCAGATGAACTGCGCCGGGTAGGCCGGCTCGACCCCCGACCACGGGTGGCCGACCTGGGCGAAGGGCATCGCGCCGGAGTCGTACCAGCCGTCGATGACCTCAGGGACGCGGCGCGCCTCGGCCCCGCACTGCGCGCACGGCACGACGACGTCGTCGACGTATGGCCGGTGCGGGTCGAGCGCGGACAGCTCCTGTCCGGCGGCCGCGCCGAGCTCGGCCAGGCTGCCGTACGCCTGCCAGTGGCCGGAGTCGGCCGTACAGCGCCAGATCGGCAGGGGAGTGCCCCAGTAGCGGTTGCGGCTGAGCGCCCAGTCGACGTTGTTGTCGAGCCAGTCGCCGTAGCGGCCGTGCTTGATGGTGCTCGGGTACCAGGTGGTGCGCTCGTTCTCCTCGACCAGCCGGTCCTTGATCGCGGTGGTGCGGATGTACCAGCTGGGCAGCGCGTAGTAGAGCAGCGCGGTGTCGCAGCGCCAGCAGTGCGGATAGCTGTGCTCGTACGGCAGCTCACGGAACAGCAGGCCGCGCTCGCGCAGATCCCTGACCAGGGCCTTGTCGGCCGCCTTGAAGAACTGCCCGCCGACCAGAGGCAGATGCTCCTCGAACGTTCCGTCCGGGCGCACCGGGTTGACCACCGGCAGGCCGTACTTCCTGGCGACGAGCATGTCCTCGGCGCCGAAGGCGGGGGACTGGTGCACCAGCCCGGTGCCGGAGTCGACCGTCACGTAGTCGGCGGTGCCGACGTAGTGCGCCCGCGGGATCTCCACGAGGTCGAACGGGCGGGCGTACGTCGTGTGCTCAAGCGCGGTGCCGGGGAAGCGTTCGAGCACCTCGACGTCCTGACCGCTGTCGTTGACCAGGACCGACAGCAGCGGTTCGGCGACGACGAGCACCTCGTCGCCGACGCGCGCGGCGACGTAGGTGACACCGGGGTTGACCGCGACGGCGGTGTTGCTGACGAGCGTCCACGGCGTCGTCGTCCAGACCAGCAGCGCGGCGCCGAGCGTCTGGAGCGGTCCGCTGGTGACGGGGAAGCGGACGTAGACGCTCGGGTCGGTCACGGTCTGGTAGCCCTGCGCGACCTCGTGGTCGGACAGACCCGTGCCGCAACGCGGGCAGTACGGCGCGACGCGGTGGTCCTCGACCAGCAGGCCCTTGTCGGCGATCTGCTTGAGGGACCACCAGACCGACTCGACGTAGGAGGAGTCCATGGTCCGGTAGGCGTCGGCCATGTCGCACCAGTAGCCCATGCGCGTGGTCATGCGCTCGAACTCGTCGACGTGCCGCAGCACGCTCTCGCGGCACTTCGCGTTGAACGCCGCGACGCCGTAGGCCTCGATGTCGCCCTTGCCGGAGAAGCCGAGCTCCTTCTCGACGGCGAGCTCCACCGGCAGGCCGTGGCAGTCCCAGCCGGCCTTGCGCGGCACGTGGCGGCCCTGCATCGTCTTGAAGCGCGGGAACAGGTCCTTGAAGACGCGCGCCTCGACGTGGTGCGTGCCCGGCTTGCCGTTGGCGGTCGGCGGGCCCTCGTAGAAGACCCACGGCTCGCCGTCCTTGGTGGCCTCCAGGCTGCGCTCGAAGACGCGCCCGCGCTCCCAGCGCTGCAGGACCGCGCGCTCGACGGCGGGCAGGTCGACCTGGGCGGGCAGCTGCTTCATGCGGGTCCTCCGTCGGTGGCGTGCTCTCGACGGAGGGACGAAGCCGGTCGGCTCCGCGGTACCACCCTCCTTGGGACCGGGGTCCCCGCTCTTGTCCTGCGGTCGCGGCGGTCCTGTCGGCACAAGGCTGATGTTCACGCGCGGGCACACCACCGGGCTCCCACCGTCCCCGGTTCGCTCTGGGCTGCGTCCGCGGCTACTGGTCCTCGTCCGCTACGACGCCGGCGAGTCTAGCGCCGGCGCGATGTGGGGGGTGGCCAGCCTGCGCACCCGTGTCGTACTGATCGTCGTGTCGGGACGAGCCCGGTTTGGGCTCCAGAACCGACGCGAGGATCAGTACGAGACCCAGGGTGGGCGGTCCCGCGCGTCCGGTCCTCGCCGTCGGGCTGCGTCTTGGCTTGGCCCCCGTGTCGTACTGATCGTCGTGTCGGGACGAGCCCGGTTTGGGCTCCAGAACCGACGCGAGGATCAGTACGAGACCCAGGGAGGGGGGCTGGGGAGCGCCCGACAGCTGGACATCGGCGGGC